>JBBRFO010000041.1:0-21298 GCA_038224135.1 Solirubrobacterales bacterium | reverse complement strand
GGGCTGGCGATCGCCGTCGCGTTCTCCGAGGGCGGCGTGCAGCCGTTCGGCTTCTCGTCGTTCTTCTGGTCGTTCGCGGTCGCGGTCGGCGCCGCGATCATGCTGCCGCGCGACGAGCGCGTGCTGCGGACGGGCGCCGCGCTGTACGCCATCGCCCTGGCGGCGGGCGTCGCGATCGACACGCCGCTGGGCGGCAACCTGGTGCGACTGGCTGCGGTGTTCGGCGGGCCGATCGCCGCCGGCGCCCTCTGGGACCGCCGGATGCGCGTCCTCGTCGCCGTCGCCGTGCCGCTGCTGTACTGGCAGTGGCTGGCGCCGGTGCGCTCGGTCGTGCGCGGCGCGGGTGACGACTCCAGCGTCCGCTCCTTCCACGCGCCGCTGATCGCCGAGCTCGATCGGCGAGCGGCAGCCGAGGGGCCGTTCCGCACCGAGATCCCGTTCACCGCCAACCACTGGGAGACGCGCTTCGTCGCACCGGATCATCCGCTCGCCCGCGGTTGGGAGCGTCAGCTCGACGTCAAGCTCAACCCCCTGTTCTACGGTCACGGAGCACTGACGCCCGGGCGCTATCGGCGGTGGCTGGATCGGCTGGCCGTCCGCTACGTGGCCGTGCCCGACGTCGAGCTGGACCCGGCGGGCGTGGCCGAGGGGCGCCTCGTGCTCAGCGGCGCGGTTCCGGGCCTGGTTGCCGTGTGGCGCTCGGCCGACTGGCACCTGTACCGCGTCGTCGGCGCGCATGGCCTGGCGAGCGCGCCGGCGCGCGTGAGCAGCATGGGTGTCGACGACCTGACGCTGACGACGCCGCGGCCCGCGACGGTCACGGTGCAGGTGCGCTTCAGCCCCTACTGGCGGCTCGACCGACCGGGCTGCGTGCAGCGCGGGTTCGGCGGCTGGACCCGCGTCCGGCTTGGCCGCGCGGGAGCGACGCGGATGCGGATCGCGTTCGCGCTGTCACGCATCGGCGCCACCGGCGCCCGCTGCACCCGCTGACCCGGCCCTTTTGCCGCGTCCGTCGTGTGGTTAGGATGGGAGTTTGATGCTCGCGTCGATCCGTCATCGAATCGAGCGTTTCTTTCCGCACGGCGTCGGCGATGTCGTGCTGCAGGTGGCGCTCTTCCAGATCGCGTATATGGCCTACCGGGTCGTTCGCGGCTGGATCGACGACCCTCAGGGCGCGACCATCGCCTTTCAGCACGGCCGCTCGATCATCGACTTCGAGCGATCGACCGGGTTGTTCGTCGAGCCGCACATCCAGAGCGCGTTCGGCGGCACGGGCACCGTCGCCGACATCTCGTCGTGGATCTACCTCAACGCGCAGGTGACGGTGACGGTCGGGGCGCTCGTCTACCTCTATCTGCGCCACAACCACAGCTTCTACTTCGTCCGCAACATGTTCATGGTCGCGTGGTGCATCGCGCTCGTCGGGTACATCGTCTACCCGACCGCGCCGCCGCGATTCTTCCCTGAGTGGGGCTTCGTCGACAGCGTCGCCGACTTCACCGGCGTCGGCCCGACGAACGCGACCGCCAGCGCGCTGTTCAACCCCTACGCGGCGGTCCCCTCGATGCATGTCGCGTTCGCGCTGATGATCGGGATGCCGTTGTCGATCCTCGCCAGGAGCCGTGCCGTCAGGATCTTCTGGCGCTGCTACCCCGTGCTCGTCACGTTCGTGATCGTCATGACCGGGAACCACTTCCTCTTCGACGCGGCGCTCGGCGCCCTGACGTTCGTCGCCGCCGGCGCGACGGCAACCTGGATGGCGCGGGTACGGACTGCCTGGCGCTTCACGCCCGACGCCGTGCGCGCCGGCGCCTAGGCTGCCTGCTCGATGACGGACTCCTCCTCCACCCGCCGGCGCGGCGTCGCGCCGGGTGCCCGCCGTGCCGCCGCGCGCGACGCGCTGATCGAATCGCGGCTGACGCCCAACGCGATCTCGCTGACCGGCCTGATCCTGTGCCTGGTCGCCGCCGTGCTGATCTGGAACGAGGAGTTCTTCCTCGGCGGCCTCGCGTTCATCGTCGGCTCGGTCTGCGACACGCTCGACGGGCGCTACTCGCGGATGTCCGGCAAGGGGACGGCGTTCGGTGCATTCCTCGACTCGACGCTGGACCGGACCGAGGAGGGCGTCGTCCTGACGGCCGTCGCCTACACCTTCGCCAAGGGCCATCAGGATGTCGAGGCGGCGATCTGCGTGATCGCCGTGCTGGCCTCGCTGATGGTCAGCTACACCCGTGCCCGGGCAGAGGCGCTCGGCGTCGAGTGCAAGGTCGGCATCGGCAGCCGCGCGGTTCGCGTCGTCGTCCTGTCGATCGGATTGCTGTTCGCCCGCGGCGCCGGCATCGGCGACTTCACGCTGCTCGCGGCGTCGGTCTACGTCCTCGCGGCGATGGGGATCATCACCGTCATGCAGCGCATCCTCCACGTCCGCGGCGAGCTGCTCGCGGCCGAAGGCCCGGCGGCCACGCTGTAACCCGGCGGCGCGGCCGGGGTCTCTGACACTGAACTCTTCGGAAGGGAACCCCCTGTGAGCACCAACGGCAACGGCGCGTCGCCCCGCGACGCCGCCGCCAAGAACGGCAGCGCCCGCTATCAGACCGACAAGGTCCGGGTCGCCATCATCGGTGTCGGCAACTGCGCCAGCGCCTTCGTGCAAGGCGTCGAGTACTACAAGAACGCCGACCCCAAGAAGCCCGTCCCCGGGCTGATGCACACCGACCTCGGTGGCTACCACGTGAACGACATCGAGTTCACGTGTGCCTTCGACATCAACAAGACGAAGGTCGGCAAGGACCTCGGCAAGGCGATCTGGGCCGACCCGAACAACACGATGAAGTTCGCCAAGGTCCCGGGCTCGATCGGCGCGCCGGTCTACCGCGGCATGACGCTCGACGGCATCGGCAAGTACGCCAAGGAGAAGATCACCAAGGCCTCCGGCGAGACCGCCGACATCACGACGATCCTGCGCGAGACGCGCACCGACGTCGTCGTCTCCTACCTCCCCGTCGGCTCGGAGAACGCGACCCGCTGGTATGTCGAGCAGATCCTCGAAGCCGGCTGCGGCTTCGTCAACTGCATCCCCGTGTTCATCGCCTCGAGCGACTACTGGGACAAGAAGTTCAAGAAGGCCGGACTGCCGATCGTCGGCGACGACATCAAGTCGCAGGTCGGCGCGACGATCATCCACCGCACGCTGGCGCGCCTGTTCCACGAGCGCGGCGTGAAGATGTTGCGCACCTCGCAGCTGAACGTCGGCGGCAACATGGACTTCTACAACATGCTCGAGCGCGAGCGCCTGGAGTCCAAGAAGATCTCCAAGACGCAGGCCGTGACCTCGATCATGGGTCACACGCTGCCCGCGGAAGACGTCTACATCGGCCCGTCGGACTACGTGCCGTGGCTGACCGACCGCAAGTGGGCGCACATCCGCCTCGAGGGTCAGGCCTTCGGTGACGTGCCGCTCAACGTCGAGATGAAGCTCGAGGTCTGGGACTCGCCGAACTCCGCCGGCATCGTCATCGACGCCGTGCGCCTGTGCAAGCTGGCGCTGAACAACGGCATCGGCGGCCAGCTCGACGGACCGAGCTCGTACCTGATGAAGTCGCCGAAGAACCAGCGGCCCGACGACCAGGCGCGCGAGTGGACCGACCGCTTCATCGCCAAGTACGCCGGCAAGAAGTCGCCGAGCTCGCGCCCGGTCGGTCGCAAGGCTCCCGCCAAGAAGGTCGCCGCCGCCAAGAAGGCTCCGGCGAAGAAGGCTCCGGCCAAGGCCTGAGCCACCGCAGTCTGCGCCGTACCCGACGGCCCGCCACGCGCGGGCCGTCGGCGTTTGCGGATGACGTCCGGTTCTATCCTGCTCGCACCTTGTCCTCACCCTCGCTCGCCATCGCGCAGGTCACGCCGTTCCCGCTCGATGAACCCCACGAGGCCGGGACGTTCGCGACAGGGCTGTCCGCGGAGCTCGTCGCCCGCGGGCACCGCGTCCTGATCATCGCGCCGTCCGGGTCGGCCGGCGCGGTCCGTGACGGGCGACGCCTGGCACGCATCGGCGGCGAGGCACTGCTGGAGGGAGCCGCGGGCGCGCCCCGCGTCGTCGCCGTCGGCGAATCGGTGCGCCCGCTTCCGGGTCGCTCACGGGCGACGCTGCCGCTCGACGTCACGCGCACCCTGACCGACCTCCTGGAGCGCACGCCGCTCGACATCTGTCACGTCCACGAGCCGTTCGGGCCGAGCATCGCCAGCGCCGCCCTGCGCGCCTCACGGACGCTGAACGTCGGCTCGTTCCACGCCCCGTCCGAGCCGCTGGTCGCGACCCAGGTCGCGCGGCGCGTCGTCGAGCTCGTCTTCGGCCGGCTCGACGCGCGGACCGCCAGCTACGCGACGACCGCGGCGATCATGCGGCGCCACTTCCCGGCGACCTACGACGTCCTTGCGCCCGCGGCGCCGGCTGTTCCGCGGGCCGCGCGCCCGGACGGTGCGCCGGTGCGGATCGCCTTCGTCGAGCGCGAGGAGCGCGCTGCGCTGCGCGTCCTGTTGCGGGCGCTGCGGCACGTCGCCGCGACCACGCCGTGGGAGCTCGTCGTGCTGTCCGCCGTCGGTCCGTCGTCGACGCCGCTGCGCGCCGAGCTGCGCGACCGCGTGCGCTACGTGACGCCGGGCGACCACGAGGAGGACGAGCTGTTCAGCGGCGCCGACATCGTCGTCTGCGCCTCAGGCGGCTTGGAACCGCAGCCGGCGCTGATCGCCCGCGCAGGCGCGGCAGGCGCCGTCCCGCTGACCTCGCGACTGGCGATCTACGACGAGGTCGTCGGCGAGCGCGGGCTGATGTTCGAGCCGGGCGATCCGCTGACGCTGGCCGCGCAGCTGACGCGGCTGATCGACGACTCGGGCCTGCGTGAGCGCCTCGGTGCCGGATCGCAGACGCGCGACTGGTCGGCCGTCGCCGACGACGTCGAGGCGCTGTACGCGCAGATCCTGGCGCGGCGCAAGACCGACGACACGCCGCCCGCGCTGCGCAGGAAGCTGGCCGGCCGCCCGCTGATCGACGTCGATCTGCACATGCACACCGACCACAGCCACGACTGCGCGACACCGGTCGAGGTGCTGCTCGCGGCGGCCGCGGAGAAGGGCCTCGGCGCGATCGCGGTGACCGACCACAACGAGGTGTCGGGCGCACTGGAGGCCGAGCGCAAGGCCGATGCGTTCGGGGTCAAGATCATCGTCGCCGAGGAGGTCAAGACCGCCAGCCAGGGCGAGGTCATCGGCCTGTTCATCCGCGAGAAGATCCCGCGCGGACTGACGCTGGAGGAGACGGTCGCCGAGATCAAGCGCCAGGGCGGCCTCGTCTACGTGCCGCATCCGTTCGACCGGATGCATGCGGTTCCCGACTACGAGCACCTGCTGGGGATCATCGACGACATCGACCTGATCGAGGTCTTCAACCCCCGCGTGGCGATCGGCTCGTTCAACGAGGAGGCCGCGCGCTTTGCCGAGAAGTACCGCATCCCGGCCGGCGTCGGATCGGACTCGCACGTCGCTCAGGGGCTCGGAACCGCACGCGTGCGGATGCGCGACTTCGACGGGCCGCAGGAGTTCCTCGCCTCGATCCGCGACGCCGAACTGGTGACCAGTTCGGGCACGCTCGTCTATGTCCAGGCGCTGAAGTTCCTGCAGACGACCGCGACGCCGGCGCGTGCACGGCGGGCCGTGCGCGACCGGCGGGTGCGGCGCGCGGCACGCAAGCCCTGATGCAGCGCGAGGGAGACGCCTCGCATCCGTCGAAAGATGCGGCACACGTGCCTGCGACCGATGACGAGATCCGCGAGAAGTACCTCGAACGCGCGATCCGGGAGATGAATGCGCTGACGCGCGAGGTGCAGGGCTGTCGCCACTGCCCGCGCGGCAGCCTCACGCCGGTGCTCGGATCGGGCCATCCACAGGCCGACGTCTTCCTGCTCAAGCACGCGGCGATGGTCTCGGAGATCGAGGAGGGCGTCGCCTTCTACGGACGCGCCGGCGCCGCGCTGCAGAAGTCGCTGCGCCGGCTCGGCGTCGATCCGCTCGCGGTCTACGGCACACTCTGCATCAAGTGCCCGGTCGGCGACGCATCGCTGGCCGACCCGGTGTGCGTCTCACGCGTCGCCGAGGAGCTGGCGATCGTCCAGCCGCGGATCGTCATCGCGATGGGCGAAGACGCGCTGGCCGTGCTGAACGAGCTCGAGATCCCGATGTCGCGGCCCGTCGCATGGCTTCCCGGCGAGCTGCAGAAGTTCACGCCGTCGTGTGACGCGCTCGTGACGCCGGCGATCGACGCCTCGCTCGACGAGGAATCGGCCAAGCGCGACTTCTGGGCGGCCTTCCGCACGCTCGGCGACTGGTGGGGCGAGCTCCCGCCGTACTAGGATCGCGTCATGTCAGCCGACGAGGAGCTGGACGACGACGACCTGGCGCTCGAGGATCTCGAACTCGACGACCTTGACGACGATGCTGCGCTGGTGCTCGGCGAGGAGCCGGACGCCGAGTTCAGCCTGCGCGCCGAGGAGCACGAGATCGTGCCGATCGACGAGGACGCTGCCGGCGAGCTGTAGGCGCGCTCAGCGCAGGTCGAGCACGATCTTGCCGAGCTTGCCGCCGGCCGCGAAGCGGTCGTAGGCCGCGGCCACGTCGCCGAGCGCGAACGACTCGGCCACCGGGACGCGCAGTGCCCCGCGCGCGAACAGCGGCAGCACCTCGCGCTCCATCGCCCGCGCCGTCGCGGCCTTCTCCTCGAGCGGCCGGGCGCGCAGCGTCGAGGCGGAGATCCGCAGGCGCCTGCCCATCAGCGCCAGCAGGTTGAGCTCGGCCTTGAAGCCGCCGCCGACGCCGATCACGACGACGCGGCCGCCGGTCGCCAGCGCGCCGAGGTTGGCCTCCAGGCTGGGTCCGCCGACCAGCTCCAGCAGCACGTCGTAGGGACCGCCATCGGGCGTCGCGCCCGGATCGAGCACCGCGTGCGCGCCGAGCCCGGTGACGGCATCGTGCAGGTCGCCGTTGCGGACCGACGCGGTGACGCGGGCGCCGGCAGCGGCTGCCAGCTGGATCGCCGCGGTGCCGACCCCGCCCGCCGCGCCGCTGATCAGCACGCGCTCGCCCATCCGCAGGCCGGCCTGCGTGAACAGCGCGTCGTGCGCGGTGGTGAACACCTCGGGCAGCGCGCCGGCCGCGAGCGCGTCGACGCCGACCGGCACCGGCATTGCCTGGCGCTCATGGACCACGCACAGCTCCCCCTGCCCGCCGCCCCCGACGATCGCCATCACGCGGTCGCCGATGGCGAAGCGGGTCGCGCCGGGCCCGAGCTCGGCGACCTCGCCGGCGAGTTCGAGGCCCGGGATGTCGGCGGGCGATCCGGGCGGTGCCGGGTAGGCGCCGCGGCGCTGCAGCTGGTCCGCGCCGTTGAGTCCGGCGGCACCGACGCGGATCAGCAGCTCACCGGATCCCGGCTGCGGATCTGGGTGCTCGGCGACGACGACCTCGCCGTCGCGAATGGTGGCGGCGCGCATGGCGCGAGTCTACGAAGCGTGCGGCGGCGCCGGCGGCCGCGCAGCGGCGATCTCGGCGGCACGGTCGTCGCGACCGGTCGGCGGCGCCGCGGCCGGCGGACCGGCGGCGCGCAGCTCGGCGCGGGCCTCATCGATGCTCAGCCCGGTCGCCCGCAGGAAGTCATGGGCGGTCATCCGCGCCTGCCCGACGACGATGCTGACCGACAGGTTGCGCGTCTCGTCCAGGCCCGCCGTCGTGGCGACCGCGGCCTCCAGCGCCGCCGTCCGCGCCTCGACGCGCTCGTCCGGATCGGCGACGGCGCCGACCAGATGCCGCGCG
Organism: Solirubrobacterales bacterium; assembly: GCA_038224135.1. Taxonomy (GTDB): domain Bacteria; phylum Actinomycetota; class Thermoleophilia; order Solirubrobacterales; family Solirubrobacteraceae; genus F1-60-MAGs163. Next base: position 13,444 of record JBBRFO010000041.1, on the reverse strand, counting down.
GCATCGGCCAGTGCGCGGATGCCGTCGACGACCGCCGGGGGCACCTCGTCGTGCAGCCGCAGGGCGCGGTCGGCGCCGCGGGCCAGGCCGGCGACATCGAGCTGCGCCCGGGCGATGTGATCGACCGCGCGTGTGTATCGCTCGACCGCGTCGCGCTGGCCGCGGCGCAGCAGCGCCAGGCGGGCGACCTCACCGCTCGTGGCGACGGCGACGCGCATGTCGGCGAGGTGCTCTTCGAGCCCGACCGCGCGGATCCGTGCGTCGGCCGCCGCCGCGTCGTCGCCCTGGTCGAGCGCGTCGGCGATCGCATCGAGCGTCTCCGCGAGACGCTCGATCGCCGGATCCAGCGCGCCTGAAGCCAGCCGCAGCGGATGTACGGGAAACAGCACGAGATTGAAGAACAGGGCCGTCGACGAACCGACGAGAACGTCGAGGAAGCGCGCCAGTCCGGTCGGGTCCCTGGGGATCGCCAGCGCCGCGATCAGGATGCCGGCATTGGCCGCCTGGATCGTCGCCATCTGGTCGCCGCCGGCGAAGACGACGACCGACATCGCCGCGAAGACGATGATCGCCATCTGCCAGGCGCCGGTCCCGAGCGCCTGCACCGACAGGTCCGCAACGAGCACACCGACGGCGCCCCCGAGCGCCATCATCAGCGCTCGCCGCGTGCTCTGGCCGAGCGTGATGCCGAGGACCGCGACGGTCGCGATCGGCGCAAAGAACGGCCGTGGGTGGCCGAGCCCGTACCGGGCGATCAGATACGACGCCGTCGCCGCGACCGCGACAATCGCGATCCTCGGAGCCGTCGACCGGACGCGCATCAGGCGCTCGCGCAGGGACACCGTCTCGGCCGCGCTGTCGAGCAGATCGCCGGCGTGGCGAGCGATATCCGCCGCACTCAGTGGCTCGCGGGGCGATCTCGGCGGCGTGGACACGATCGCCGTGCAGTCAAGCAGCCCGGCCCGATCTTCCGGCGCCGATAGCCTCCCGGCGTGATGGATCTCACCCCCGTCGAGCAGCGGATCCTCGGCTGTCTGCTGGAGAAGCAGCGCACGACGCCGGACGGCTACCCGCTGACGCTCAACGCGCTGCGCCTGGCCTGCAACCAGGCGACGAACCGCGACCCCGTCGTCGACTACGACGAGGCGACGATGCGACCGGCGCTCGAACGGCTGAGCCGCGCGCGCCTGATCCGCTTCGCGAGCGGCCACGGCAGCCGCGTCGCGAAGTACCGCCACCTGGCCGACGAGTCGCTGGCGCTGACGCACGACGAGCAGGCGATCGTCGCCGTGCTGCTGCTGCGCGGGCCGCAGACGCCGGGCGAGCTGAAGCTGCGCGGCGACCGCCTGCACGCGTTCGCCGACCTCGCGGCGGTCCATGTGACGCTCGACACGCTTGCCGCCCGCGGCATGGTGCGGGACATCGGCCGGCGCCCGGGGCAGAAGGAGGACCGCTGGGAGCACCGGCTCGGCGAGGAGGCCGACGACGCGCCGTCGGCACCCGCACCCGTCGCTCAGTCGTACGTGGCACCACCACCCGCCGCCGTTCCCGCGGCGACGCCGCCCATGGTCATCGCCGCGGCGCCGCGGGTCGGCCACGAGGCACGCATCGCCGCGCTCGAGGAGCAGGTCGCGGAGCTGCGCGCCGAGCTGGCGCGGCTCAGCCCGCCGGCTGGTGGCTGAGGCCGCCGCGGCGCAGCGCACGCGACTCGCACGCGGCGTGCGTTCGGGCGTAGACTCGGCCATCGCGATCGGAGGAGGGCCCATGCTGTCCCGCAGGCGATCACCGCGCACGACGACCTTGCTGCTCGCCGTGATCGTGCTCGCGCTGGCCGCGGCACCGGCGGCGCAGGCGACCGTCCTCTACGACGTCAGCGTGTCCGGATCGCAGACGGTCGACTGGAAGTTCGGCGGCGTGCTGACGATCGGCGCCTGTGGTTCGAGCGCCGGCGGCACGCCGGTCACGCAGGCGGCGAACGGTAAGGGGCGCGTGTCGTTCAAGTTCAGGTCGGCAAAGCCGGGGCTGGCCGTACCGTCCAGCTTCGGAGCGTTCAGCTTCTCCTTCTCCGCAGCGGCGAAGGCCACAGGGTCGATGACCGGATCGATGGTCTACTCGAACGGCCAGGCCGGATGCGCGGGATTCGCACCGCCCGAGGACTTCTCGGCCGCGACGAGCTCATGCGGTGCGCAGGTGTTCGGCCTGAACATCCAGGCGGAGTGGAAGTCGGGGTTCGTGGATCTGACCGGCGATGACGACAGCACGTTCGCCGGAGCACGCCCGAACCGCAACGCGTACGCCGACTGTCCGCTCCCGGTCGGCCAGCTGCCGCTGATGTCACGCGCCACGGGCGTCAGCGCGTGCGAGCGCTCGCCGAGCGGTCCGCTGTGGCGCCGCACCAATGAGCTCAACCCGCTCGGCCGCGGCCTGGGCAGCGTCCGGATCGCGGCGACGCCGAGGTCGCTGTCCAAGCCGTCCAAGCGCGTCAAGACACTGTCGCGGCGGGTGCGGAAGCACTGCGTGATCCCGCTGCACAACAGTTCCTCGTCGATCGAGGTCGACGTCTCGACGCAACTGACGGTCACGCTCAAGCAGCGGCGGTAGGGGCCCGCTCCCGACTCTCACGAACTCCACAGGCAACACCGACAGCCGTCTTACGCCGACGGCGCAGAGTGCTTCGTGAACCCGGATCCACCCCCCCGGACCACGCAAGGAGACACTCACATGCCCCACCGTATGCAGAAGGTTCTGGCGGGCGTCGCAGCGCTCGTCGCCATGGCGCTCGGCGGATCGGCGCTCGCCGGCGCCGCGACGTCGCAGAGCCGGACGACCGGCTCGTCCGGCTCGACCACCCAGCCGACACGGCCCGCGTTCACCGGCCCCGCGCACGGCACCGCCGCGCACGAGGATGCAGAGAAGGTCGTCACCGGCGCAGCGGCGGCCAAGGCCCAGGCCGCGGCCGTCAAGAGCATCGGCACCGGCGCCGCCGGCGCCGTCACGACCGACATGCAGGGCACCGGCTACGAGACCACGGTCACGAAGTCGGACGGCACGACGGTCGAAGTTCACCTCGACGCCTCGTACAACGCGATGCAGGGCGGCCCGGGCGGCCCGCCCCCGGGCGCGCCGACACCGTAGTTCTCTGCGAGCACGGTGATGAGCGGGTCCGGCGATCAGCCGGGCCCCGTTCGTCGTTCAGCAGTCGCGCGGTGGACCTGTAGCGTTTCCTCACGTGGCCACCTTCGACAGTCGGCTCGGAGATCTGCTCGAGCGCGCGACCGAGCGCCACCACGCACGGCGCCTGAGTCGGCTTGGCCGCGAGCAGCAGCGCCGTCCACCCCAGGACGGCGACGTGTGGGCCGCAGCTGACCCGCCGCCGCGCGCCGGGAATGCCGTCGAGGTCCTGATCGCCGGCGCGGCATATTTCGCGGCCGTGGCCGACGCGATCTCGTCAGCGCGTGAGAGCGTCCACATCGCGGGGTGGTGCCTGACGCCGGAATTCGCGCTGCTGCGCGATGAGCCGCCGTTGCTCCTGCGGGAACTCCTCGCCGAGGCCGCCGAACGCGTCGACGTGCGGGTGATCGTGTGGGCCGGCGCGCCGGTTCCCGCGTTCTCGCCGCGACGCGCGTCGGTCCGCGAGTCGTCGCGTCGGCTCACCGACGGAACGCGGATCCGCATCGCGTGCGACAGGTACGAACGGCCGATGCACTGCCATCACGAGAAGCTCGTCGTGATCGACGGCGAGCAGGCGTTCGTCGGCGGCATCGACATGACCAGCCTGGCCGGCGATCGCTGGGACACCCCGGAGCATCCCGCTCGTGGGCGGCTCGGCTGGCACGACGTCGCAACGCACCTGCGGGGACCGGCGGTGGGTGATGTGGCGGACCACGTCGCGGCCCGCTGGTCCGCGGTGACCGGGGAGCAACTGGCACCTCCTCCGCTGCCCTCGGTCGCGGGCGACGTCGACGTCCAGGTCGTCCGGACACTGCCGGAGAAGCTGTACGACTTCGCGCCGCGCGGCGACTTCCGGATCATCGAGGCGTACGTGCGGGCGCTGCGCACCGCCGAGCACCTCGTCTACCTGGAGAACCAGTTCCTCTGGGCGCCCGAGGTCACGTCGATCCTCGCCGACAAGCTGCGGAGCCCGCCGAGCGACGACTTCCGCGTGATCGTGCTGCTGCCCGGCCGCGCCAACAACGGCGAGGACGACACCCGCGGGCAGGTCGCGCTGCTGACCGACGCCGACGAGCAGGGCGGCGGTGGTCGCTTCCTCGCCACGACGATCGTCGCGCGCAGGGGCGGCACCGTCGACCCGATCTACGTCCACGCCAAGGTCGGCGTCGTCGACGACCGCTGGCTGACGATCGGCTCCGCGAACATCAACGCGCACTCGTTCTACAACGACACCGAGGTGAATCTCGTCTTCTGCGACCCGGAACTGGCGCGCGACACGCGGTTGCGGCTGTGGGCGTCGCACCTGGAGCGCGAGGTCTCCGAAGTCGCGGGTGACCCGGCGGCGGTCTTCGACGAGCTGTGGCTGCCGATCGCGCGCGAGCAGCGTGAGCGGCGTGACCGTGGTGCCGTGGCGACGCACCGGCTGCTCGAGCTGGTGCCGAAGTCGCGCCGGGCGGACCGGCTGCTCGGGCCGCTGCAGAGTCTGATCGTCGACGGGTAGCGGGGCGACGACTACGCCGTCCGCTCCAGCAGCGCCACGCACTCGATGTGCGGGGTCTGCGGGAACATGTCGACCGGGCGCACGCGGGTCAGCGAGTAGCCGTGGTCGGTGACGAGCTGGGACGCGTTCGGGGCCAGCGTCGTCGGGTTGCAGGAGACGTAGACGATCCGCTTGGGGTTGGCCTCGCCGATCCGCTGGACGACCTTCTTCGACAGGCCGGCGCGCGGCGGATCGACGATGACGACGTCGACGGCCTCGCCGGGCTTCTCAGCCAGGTCCTTGAGGACCGCGCGGACGTCGCCGGCGATGAACTTCGCGTTGGTGATCTCGTTGGCGCGGGCGTTGGTCGCGGCGTCCTTGACGGCCTCGGGGACGATCTCAACGCCGACGACGGCCGCCGCGCGCGGCGCGAGCGTCAGGCCGATCGTGCCGATCCCGCAGCAGAGGTCGTAGACGCGCTCCCACCCGGCGAGCGCGGCGTACTCCTGCGCGACCGCGTACAGCTCCTCGGCCATCTCCGTGTTCGTCTGGAAGAACGCGTCCGTGCTGAGCGAGAAGCGCAGGCCGCAGAGGTCCTCCTGGATCCGCTCGCCGCCGTGCAGCAGCGTGTCGAGCCCGCCCTGCGTCGATTCCGCGACGCCGGCGGCCTGGGTCCAGACGACGCTCTGCACGCCGATCGCCTCCATCGCGGCAGCGAAGCGATCGTCGTCGAACTCGCCCTTGGAGGTCACCAGGCGGACCTGCACGTGGCCGGTGCGCCGGCCCTCGCGGACGACCAGGTTGCGCAGGAAGCCGCGCTGCTCGCGGCGGTCGTACGGCTGCAGCTCCAGCTCGCGGCAGACGTCGAGTGCCGCGCGGCGCACCTCGTTGCCGCGCTCGGACGCCAGCAGGCAGTCCTCGAGCGGCTCGATCCGCGCCCATGAGCCAGGCGCATGGAAGCCGCAGACGAGGTCGCCGTCGGTGCTCTCGCCAAACGAGTACTCGAGCTTGTTGCGGTAACGCCAGGTCTCGGCGGCGGGCACGATCGGCTCCATCGTGAAGCCGTCGAGGCGGCCGAGTCGGCGCAGCGCGTCGTCGACCTGCTCGGCCTTGATCTGCAGCTGGCGCTCGTAGGGCAGGATCTGCCAGGCGGCGCCCGGGTGATCGGCGAGCGGCTCGATCCGGTCAGGCGAAGGCTCCAGCACCTCGATCACGCGCGCCTCCGCGTAGTCCTTCTTGCGCTTGGTGACGACGGCGCGCACGCGATCGCCCGGGATGCCGCCGCGGACGAAGACGACGTAGCCGCGATCGCCGATCGGCAGCCGCGCGACGCCGTTGCCGCCGAACGCGAGCGCGTCGACGGTCAGCTCGAGCTGCTGCCCGTTCGTCGGCTTGGCGGCGGTGGGATCGATCGTGCTCACCACCTGGAGGAAAGCAGGGTGCGCCGCGATCAGCGCTTGAGCCGCGACTCGAGCTCGGTGCGCAGCTCGTCGGCGTGACGGCGGCCGGCCGCGACGATGCTGCGCGTCAGCTCCTCGGCGTCCGCCGGCAGCATCCGCCCGCGGCGCACGGCGTCGTCGAGCGGCTCGCGCAGGCGCTCGGCCGTCAGCACGACGTGCTCGGCGAGCAGGTCGCGGATCGCGGAGAAGTTGTCGAACAGCGCGACGTCGCGCGCGGCCTCGGCGTCGCTGCGCGCCGCGGAGGTGCGCTTGCTGCGGCGCTCGGCGGACTTGCGGGGAGCGGGGGCCTTGGGCTTCGGCTTTGGCTTTGCGGCGGGCCTCTTGGCGGCCGGCTTGGCCTTGGGCGTCGCGAGCGCAGGCTTCGGCTTGGCCGCCTTCGTCGCACGCGCGGCAGCCGGCTTCGCCGCGGCTCGGGCCTTGGTCGTCGGAGTTTTGCGCTCGGCCATCGTGTCCCTCAGCTCTCGGCCAGCAGCCATTCGAGCAGCGCCTTCTGGGCGTGGCGGCGATTCTCCGCCTGGTCCCAGATGCGCTGGCGCTCACCGTAGAGCACGTTGTCGGTGATCTCCTCGCCGGGGTGCGCCGGCAGGCAGTGCAGGGCGATCGCCCCCGGCGCCGCGGCGGCCAGCAGCGCGTCGTCGATCCGGTAGGGCGCGAGCGCGGCGCGGCGCTCGTCGGCGGTGTCCTCGTCGCCCATCGACACCCAGACGTCGGTGTAGACGGCGTTGGCCCCGGCGACCGCCTCGTACGGGTCGCTCGTGCGCGTACCGCCGGCCTGCGCCTCCAGCTCGTAGCCGTGCGGCGAGGCGACGGCGATCTCGACGCCGGCCAGACCGCCGACCAGCGCCAGCGAGCGGGCGACGTTGTTGCCGTCGCCGACGTACGCGAGCTTCAGCCCGTCGAGCGCGCCGAACTCCTGGCGCAGCGTCAGCAGGTCGGCGATCGCCTGCGAGGGATGGTGCCCGGCGGTCAGCATGTTGAAGACCGGGATCGATCCCTCGGCGGCGAGTTCCTCGAGCAGCGCGTCGGGACCGGTGCGCACGCCGATCGCCTGCACGTGTCGCGAGAGGATCCGCGCGGTATCCTTGACCGACTCGCCACGCGAGAGCTGCATCTCCTCCGGGCGCAGCAGCAGCGGATGACCGCCGAGCTCGACGATGCCCGCCTCGTACGACAGCCGCGTGCGGGTGCTCGCCTTCTCGAACAGCAGCGCGACGATCTTGCCGCTCAGCGCTGACGAGCTGCGCGGCCCGGCCTGCAGCTCGAGCGCCCGGTCGAGCAGCGCATCGAGATCGGTGCGCGAGAGTTCCAGGCCGGTGAGGAAGTGACGCGGCAAGCGCGGAAGAATAGGGGTCGATGCGCATCCTCACCTGGAATCTGTTTCACGGCCGCTCGGTGCCGGACACGCGACGGTCGCTGCTGACGGAGTTCGGGGCGATGCTCACGAGCTGGCCGTGGGACGTGGCGCTGCTGCAGGAGGTGCCGCCGTGGTGGCCGTCGCGGCTCGGGCGCGCCTGCGACGCGGCAGCGTTCGCCGCTCCGACCTCGCGCAATCAGCTGCTGGCGATCACGCGGCCACTGGCGGAGCACCGCCCGGACGTGCTCAAGTCCTGGGGCGGCGGATGCAACGCGATCCTGGTGCGCGGCGGGTTCGGCGGGCGCGAGCATCACCGGCTGCGCCTGCGCCTGCAACCCGAGCGCCGCGTGATGCACGCCGTCCGGCTGGACAGCGGCGTCTGGGTCGGCAACCTCCACGCGAGCGCCCACGTCGAGGCGCGCGCGGTCGCCGATCTCGTGCGCGCGGGCTCGGTGCTGGAGCGCTGGGCGCGCGGGGCGGCGATCGTCCTCGGCGGCGACACGAACGTGCGCGAGCCGTCGATCCCCGGATTCGTCGACGCCGGCGGGCACGTCCTCGATCACATCTTCGCGCGCGGGCTGACGGTCGGCGACCCCGCGCAGGTCCTGTCGCGCCACGACGCGGGCATCGACGCGAACCTGTCCGATCACCGGCCGGTGCTCGCGGACGTTCGTGCCTGAACCGCCGGCTCGCTGGGAGTTTCCGTGTGCATGCCACGGAAACTCCCAGCGAACGACCGCTCAGAACGGCAGCCGCAGCCCGAATCCGCGCAGCACCAGCAGCGCGCGCTCGCCGACCGAGCCGCGCTTGGGCAGGACGCCGAGCTGGGCGCCGGCGTCGTAGGCGTCGAGGAAGACGCGCACGCGCCAGATCCGCTCGCGCGGGGGATCGAGCTCGACGTAGAAGACGGCGTGCACGCTGATCCGCTTGCCAGTGATCGTCAGGCCCTCGAGCTCGCCGGCGTGCGTCCCGCTGAGTGACACCGGCACGGCGACGAAGCGCCCGTCCGTCAGCCGCTCGCCGGCCGCGTCGACGCGCAGATCCGGGAACGCCTCCCACAGGCGCGCGGCGTGGTCGGCGAGGGCGTCGGGGCCGTACAGCGGCTCGTCGCAGAACGGGTCCTGCCAGTGCAGGTCGGGCGCGCAGACGTCGTGGAACGCGCCGCGGCGGCGGCCGACGAGACTCGCCTGGAAGCCGTCGATCAGGGCGTCGATGCTCACGCCAGCTCCGGCAGGCCGGTGAACGTCGTCGAGGCCTCGGCGTGCAGGCGCCGCGGGATGCGGCCGGCACCGCGGGCAAGGCGCCCGCCCTCGACGCCGGCGCGGATCGCACGGGCCATCGCGACCGGGTCCTCCGCGCGTGAGATCGCGCTGGCGCAGAGCACCGCGTCGCACCCGATCTCCATCGCCAGCGCGGCGTCGGACGTCGTTCCGACGCCGGCGTCGAGTACGACGGGAACTCCGGCCTGCTCGACGATCAAGGTGATGTTGTACGGGTTGCGGATGCCCATGCCGGACCCGATCGGCGAGCCGAGCGGCATCACCGCGGCGCAGCCGACGTCCTCCAGGCGCCGCGCGAGGACCGGGTCGTCGGTCGTGTACGGCAACACGATGAAGCCGTCGGCGACGAGCCGCTCGCAGGCGACGAGCAGCTCGGGCGCATCGGGCAGCAGCGTGCGCTCGTCACCGATCACCTCGACCTTGATCCAGTCGGTCTCGAACGCCTCGCGCGCGAGCTGCGCCGTCGTGATCGCGTCGCGCGCGGTGAAGCAACCGGCGGTGTTCGGCAGCAGCGCGACGCCGCAGTCCTCGAGCACGTCGACGAGCGACCCGCGAGCCTGCGCGTCGATCCGCCGCAGCGCGACCGTGACCATGTCGGTGCCGCTGGCGCGGATCGCCTCGGCGAGCGTCTCCAGCCGCGGGAAGCCGCCGGTGCCGAGGATCAGCCGCGAGCCGAAGGTGCGGCCGGCGATGACGAGGTCGTCGCTCATCCGCCCTGCATCGCGGTCAACGCCTCGACGTGCTCGCCTGCATCGACGGTGCGCGTCTCCCATTCGCTGCGCGGCACGACCGCGCCGCCGACGGCGACTGCGACGCCGCGCGCCAGCGGATCGACCCCGAGATCGGTCAGCAGCTCGGCGACGGTCGCGCCGTCGCGGCCGTCGAGCTCGGCGCCGTTGAGCCGGATCATGCCGGCGCTCCGACCGCTGCCCGCCCGGCCGCGAAGGCCGGGGGGATCCGGTCCTGGCCCGCCAGCGCTGCGGCCACCAGCTCGCCGGTCAGCGGTGCCAGCAGGATGCCGTTGCGGTAGTGCCCGGTCGCCAAGTGCAGGCCGTCGACGGCCGGGCTCGGCCCGAGGAACGGCGCGTTGTCGGGCGTCCCCGGGCGCAGGCCGGCGAGCGCCTGCTCGACCTCCAGCTCGAGCACGCCGGGCACCAGCTCGGACGCGTCGCGCAGCAGCTCGTACAGCCCCAGCGCCGTGATCGCCGTGTCGAAGCCGCGCTCCTCGACGGTCGCGCCGTGGATGTAGCGCCCGTCGCCGCGCGGGACGAGGTACCCACCCGCAAAGCGCACCACGCGGCGCAGCAGCGGCGCGTCGTCGCGGTGCTCGCGATCGCGCAGGCGCAGCGTCTGCCCCTTGACCGGGCGGACGGGGAGCCGCGCGGCCTCCGGCAATCCGAGCGCCGCGCCCGACCATGCGCCGGCGGCGACGACGACGCGCTCGGCGGCGATCTGCGCACCGCCGTCCACGCAGATGCCGGCGACCCGATCCCCCGACAGCTCGACGCGAGCATCGCCGCGCCGCAGCTCGACCCCGGCCAGAGCGACCGCCGCCTCGAGCGCCGCGCAGACCGCGCGCGGGTCGACGGCGTGATCGCCCGGAACGTCGAGCGCGCCGCGCAGCGCCGGCGCCAGCGCGGGCTCCAGCGCGCGCGCGCGCGAGGGCAGCAGTCGCGATGCGCTCAGGCCGTGGCGCTCGCGCAGATCGAGCTCGCGCTGCAGTGCCTCGTCCTCGTCGCGGTCGCGGGCGAGCAGCAGCGACCCGCACGCGCGGTAGGCCGGATCGATCCCGGACGTCGCACGCAGGTCGGCGGCAAACGCCGGCCAGCGCTCGGCGCCGGCGATCCCCAGCGCGGTCAGCTGCGCCTCACCGGGATCGGCCTCACTGACCGGAGCGAGCATGCCCGCCGCGACGCCCGACGCACCGCCGCCGGCCGGGCCGCGATCGACCACGAGGACCCGCGCGCCCGCCTGCGCGGCACGCCACGCGACCGTCAGCCCGCAGACGCCCGCACCGATGACGGCGACGTCGAACGACTCGGTCTGCTGGTGGTGGTGCAGGTGGTGCTCCTCGCTTCGCCGGCATGACCCGGATCAGCTGCTGACGGTCGGCACCGGCGCGGCACCCTCTCAGCCCCCGTCGATCCCGGGGCTCCCGTTCCATGCAAAGCGTACCTCGCGCGCAAGGCCGCGCACCGCAGCCGCTGCGAGACTGCGGGCGATGCACACCGCGGCCGAGCGCCGGGAGCGGCTCGCCGCCGCCCGGCTGTACTTCATCTGCGACACGCGCCCCGGCGGCCGCGCGCTCGTGGACGTGCTCGCTTCCGCGCTGGCGGGCGGCGTCGACATCTTCCAGCTGCGCGACAAGACGGCGAGCGATGACGAACTGCTGCGCGCCGCAGCGCTCGCGCGCGAGTTGTGCGACCGAGCGGGAGCGCTGCTGATCCTCAACGACCACCCGGGACTCGTCGCCACGAGCGGTGCCGACGGTGCCCACATCGGGCAGGACGATGGCCCGCTGGCGACCGCGCGCGAGCTCGCCGGACCACACGCCCTGATCGGCCGCTCGACGCACAGTCCGGCGCAGATCGCCGGCGCCCACCGGGAGGGCGCTGACTACCTCGGCGTCGGGCCGGTCCACGCGACGCCCACGAAGCCCGGACGCGAGCCGGTCGGGATCGACCTGGTCCGCCACGCTGCGGGCGCCGCGACGCTGCCGTGGTTTGCGATCGGCGGCATCGACCGCACCACGCTCGCGGACGTGACCGCGGCGGGCGCCACGCGCATCGCCGTCGTGCGCGACATCGCCGGCTCCGGCGATCCGCAGACGGTTGCCGCAGACCTGCGCGAAGGGCTTGGCGATGGACGAGCCTGAGCAGCAGCCGCGGCTGCGCGGATCCGCCCGCGACGAGGCGATCCGCGCGCAGATCGAGCCGCTGGCAGCCGGCGAGCGACCGACTGCGGTGGCGGTCGCGGCCGCCGTCTGCGCCGGGCTGGGCACCGTCAACGTCCTGCTGTGGGCGACCGGCATCGGCGTCGACCGGCGGCCGTCGGCCGCGCTGGTCGGCGTCTTCGCCATCGCCGCGTTCAGCTTCGCGATCGGCCTGTGGCAGGTCCGATACGGCGCGGTGCTCGGCTTCCAGGCCATCCTCGCCGGGACGGTCATCGTCTCGGCACTGTCGGTGCTCGTCGCCGGCAACGCGCTCGCGATCGGCCTGTGCGCCGCCGTGATCCTGCTCGGCGGCTGGCTGTTCTGGAAGCTCGTGCGCGTCCTCGCGCGCATGCAGGCGCCCGTGGACGCCCCATAGACTCGGCGCATGGCCTCCGCGACCTACGACTGCATCGTCATCGGCTCCGGACCTGGCGGTTACGTGACCGCCATCCGGGCCGCCCAGCTCGGCATGAAGACCGCCGTGATCGAGAAGGACGCGATCGGCGGACGCTGCCTGAACTACGCCTGCATTCCCGCCAAGGCCGTCCTGCGCTCGGCCGACATGGTCCAGGAGATCCGCGACGCCGGCGAGTTCGGCATCACGGTCGGCGAGCCGGTCATCGACTTCGGGGCTGTGATGGCGCGCCGCGGCGAGGTCGTCGGAACGCTCACCGGCGGCGTCGCGTCGCTGCTCAAGAAGCACGCGGTCGACGTCTTCGAGGGCGCCGGCGCGCTGACCTCCAGCGGCACGGTGACCGTCGGCGATCAGGAACTCGAGGCGACGAAGGCGATCGTCCTCGCGACCGGATCGGTCAAGCGCCCGATCCCGGGGACGAGCTTCGGCGGCCGCGTGATCGGCACCGAGGAGGCATGGGCATTCGACGCGCTCCCCGCCCGCCTGGCCGTCGTCGGCGCCGGCGCGTCGGGCACCGAGATCGCCAGCGCGTACGTCCGCCTGGGTTCGCAGGTGCAGCTGTTCGAAGGACTCGACCGCGTCCTGCCGTCCGAGGACGCCGACATCTCCAAGGTCGCCGCGCGCGGCTTCAAGAAGCAGGGCATCGACGTCCATGTGAAGACGTTCGTCACCGACGTCGTCAGCGCCGACGACAAGGTCACGTTCAGCTACGGCGACGCGCAGGGCGAGGCTGACTACCTCGTCATCGCGACCGGCCGGGCGCCCGATGTCGAGGGCCTCGGGCTCGAGGCCGCCGGCATCACGCTCGACGACAACGGACTGATCGCCGTCGACGAGCTGGGCCGCACGAGCCGCCCCGGCGTGTTCGCGATCGGCGACCTCGTGCGTGGGCCCGCGCTGGCGCACAAGGCCAGCGAGGAGGGCGTGATCGCGGTCGAGGTCGCCGCCGGTGAGCACCCGCATCCGCTCGACTACCCCGACATCCCGCGGGCGACGTTCTGCCTGCCGAACGTCGGCAGCTTCGGGCTGACCGAGGAGCAGGCCAAAGCGGCGGGGCACGACGTCGTCGTCGGCAAGGTGCCCTACGGCGTCGCCGGCGCGACGACCGTCTACGGCGACCGCTCGGGCATCGTCAAGCTGATCGGCGACCGGACCTACGGCGAGATCGTCGGCGCGCACATCGTCGGCTCGAAGGCGACGGACATGATCCAGGAGCTCGTCAACGCCAAGGCGCTGGCGGGTGGCTACCCGGAGATCGCGCGGTTGGTCCACGGCCACCCGACCTTCCCCGTGGCGATCCGCGCGGCGGCGCGCGCCGCCGACGGCTGGCTGATCCACGGCTAGCTGGTCCC
>JBBRFO010000040.1:0-21484 GCA_038224135.1 Solirubrobacterales bacterium | reverse complement strand
CAATGCCGACGGGACACGTGTTCAAATGGCAGGCGCGCATCATGATGCAGCCGGTGGCTATCAGAGGAGCGGTGGAGAAACCCATCTCGTCCGCGCCGAGCATCGCGGCGATGACGACGTCGCGACCGGTCTTCAGCTGGCCGTCGGTCTGCACGACGATGCGCGAGCGGAGGTTATTTAGCAATAGCGTCTGCTGGGTCTCAGCCAGGCCAATCTCCCAGGGGACGCCGGCCGATTGGATCGAGGAGAGCGGCGAGGCGCCAGTGCCCCCGTCGTGACCGGCGATCAGAACGCGGTCGGCGTTGGCCTTCGATACGCCGGCGGCGACCGTGCCGACGCCGACCTCGGAGACGAGCTTGACCGACACCTGCGCCTCGGGGTTTGAGCAGCGCAGGTCGTAGATCAGCTGCTTGAGATCCTCGATCGAGTAGATGTCGTGGTGTGGCGGCGGGGAGATCAGGCCCACGCCAGGGGTGGTGTGGCGGATCGAGCCGATGTAGGCGTCGACCTTGTGGCCGGGCAGCTGGCCGCCCTCGCCGGGCTTCGCGCCCTGGGCCATCTTGATCTGTAGCTCATCCGCGTTGACGAGGTAGTGGATCGTGACGCCGAAGCGCCCGGAGGCGACCTGCTTGATCGCCGAGCGGCGCAGGTCGCCGTTCTCGTCGGGCGTGAAGCGCTTCGGGTCCTCCCCGCCCTCGCCGGTGTTAGACTTGCCGCCGATGCGGTTCATCGCGATCGCGAGCGTCTCGTGCGACTCGGTCGAGATCGAGCCCAGCGACATCGCGCCGGTGGCAAAGCGTTTGACGATCTCTGCTGCGGACTCGACCTCCTCCAGCGGGATCGGCGTCACGCCGTCCCGGAAGCGCAGCAGGCCGCGGAGCGTCGCGTGGCGCGTCGCATCATCGTTGACCTGGGCGGCGTAGGCGTCGTACTTCTGCTGCGCGGTCGCGCCTTCGGCGCGGACGGCGTGCTGGAGCAGCGCGATCGTGTCCGGGTTCCACATCCGTCGCTCGCCGTCGCGGCGCCAGGCATACATGCCGCCGACCGGCAGCAGCTCGCCGGGCCGGTCGCCCCAGGCGCCCCAGGCGCGCGCATGACGGTCCAGCGCCTCCTGTGCGAGCACCTCGACGCCGATCCCGCCGATCCGCGAGGCAGTTCCGGTGAAGTGCCGGTCGACGAGGTCGCGGTCGAGGCCGACGGCCTCGAAGATCTGCGCGCCGCAGTACGACTGCACGGTCGAGATGCCCATCTTCGAGATCGTCTTCAGCAGGCCCTTGCCGATCGCCTTGACGACGTGGTGGTGGGCGATCGCGATGTCGCTGACCTGCGGCACGCGCTCATCGGCGACGAGCTCCTCGACGCTGTCGAACAGCAGGTATGGGTTGATCGCGCTGGCGCCATAGCCGATCAGCGTCGCGAAGTGATGGACCTCGCGCGGCTCGCCGGACTCCAGCACGAGTCCCGCGCGCAGCCGGTTGCCCAGGCGCACGAGGTGGTGGTGGACGGCGCCGACGGCGAGCAGCGACGGGATCGGCGCGCGGCCGGACCCGACGGCGCGGTCGGACAGGATGATGATGTTGCAGCCCGCGGTGACGGCGTCGTGGGCCTCGTCGCAGGCGTTGGCAAGCCGCGCCGACATGCCCGCCGGTCCGTCGGCGACCGGCCAGGTGATGTCGATCGTGTGCGCGCGGAAGACGTCGCTGGTGACGTGGCGCAGCGTCTCGAGCTCATGGTTGAGCAGGATCGGCTGATCCATCACCAGCTGGTGGGCGTGCTCGGGCGTCTCGGCGAGCAGGTTCAGCTCCGAGCCGACGCCGGTGCCGAGCGACATCACGATCGCCTCGCGGATCGGGTCGATCGGCGGGTTGGTGACCTGCGCGAACAGCTGCTTGAAGTAGCTGAACAGCGGCGGGCGCTGATCGGACAGGACGGCCAGCGCCGTGTCGTTGCCCATCGAGCCGAGCGGCTCCTCGCCCTTCGACGCCATCGGCGCGATCAGCACGCGCAGGTCCTCCTGCGAGTAGCCGAACGCGAGCCGGCGCTCGTGGCCCGGCAGCACGCCCGTCAGCGTCACCTGCGCCGGCGTCAGGTCGCTGAAATGGACGCAGTTGCGGCTGAACCACTCGCCGTAGGGCTGCTGCGTGGCGACCTGGTGCTTGAGCTCTTCGTCGGCGACGACGCGGCCCTGCTCGAGGTCGACGAGGAAGATCTTGCCCGGCTGCAGTCGGCCGAGGCGCTTGACGTTGTCGACCCGCAGGTCGAGCATGCCGGCCTCGGAGCCCAGAATCACGTAGCCGTCCTTCGTCTCCACCCAGCGGCCCGGGCGCAGGCCGTTGCGGTCGAGCGTCGCGCCGACGACGCGGCCGTTGGTGAAGCAGACCGACGCGGGTCCGTCCCACGGCTCCATCAGGCACGAGTGGAAGGCGTAGAAGCCCTTGAGCTCGTCCGACAGGTCGTCGCGGCCCTGGTAGGCCTCGGGGATCATCATCATCGCCGCGTGCGGCAGCGAGCGGCCGGCGAGCATCAGCAGCTCGATGACGTTGTCGAATGTCGCCGAGTCCGAACCGTCGGGACGCACGACGGGCAGGATCTTCTCCAGGTCGCGGCCGAACAGCTCGCTGGCGAGCTGGTTCTCGCGCGCGCGCATCCAGTTGATGTTGCCCATCAGCGTGTTGATCTCGCCGTTGTGGGCGATCACGCGGAACGGGTGCGCCAGGTCCCAGCTGGGGAACGTGTTCGTCGAGAAGCGCGAGTGAACGAGGGCCAGCGCCGAGGCGAACCGCTCGTCCTGCAGGTCGGGGTAGAAGCCGCGCACCTGGCGCGAGATCAGCATCCCCTTGTAGACGAGTGTGCGGGACGAGAAGCTCGGCGCGTAGAACTCCGGGCCCGAGGCCAGCTCGACGATCCGGCGGATGACGTAGAGCTTGCGCTCGAACGCGTCGTGGTCCTCTCCGAAGCAGCTGCCGATGAACAGCTGCTTGACGTACGGCCGCGAGCGGTCGGCGGTCGCGCCGACGTGGGCGGTGTCGACCGGGACGTCGCGCCAGCCGAGCACCGTCTGACCCTCGGCCTCGACCGTCCGGACGAGCAGCTCCTCGATTCCGTGGCGGACCGCCGCGTCGCGCGGCAGGAAGCACATGCCGACGCCGTACTCGCCGGCCGGCGGCAGCTCGAAGCCGGCCACCGCGCGGAAGAACGCGTCGGGCATCTGCGTGAGGATCCCGGCGCCGTCGCCGGTCTTGACGTCGGCGCCCTCGGCCCCGCGATGCTCGAGGTTGTCCAATGCCTCCAGCGCCCGCACGACGACGTCGTGCGCGGGCACGTTGTCGAGCTTGGCGACCATCGCGACGCCACAGGCGTCGTGCTCGTAGCGAGGGTCGTACAGGCCATCGGCCTGGGGTGGCATCAGTCTCGTCATGGGAGGTCCCGGCGGGTGGGCGAAGTACACGGGCGGGGTGACCCGAGGAGGCGGAGCGCGCAATTCTAGACGAGCGAGGGCCCCGGCAGAAGGGCGGCCGACCGCCGGATGGTGCGCTCAGTGTGCCTTTTGGGCGCCGGCTCAGCGCTTGCGCGCGGCGCGAGCGGGTGCCTTGGCGGCCTTGGCCGCGGGCTTGGCGGCCGGCGCACGGCGCTTGGCCGGCGCCTTCTCGGCGGCGGCGGCGCCCTTGTCCTTGGTCGCCGCGAGGCTGGCCTTCAGGGCCGCCATCAGGTCCGGCACCGGAGCGGCGTCAGGCTGGGCCGGGGCGCTGACGTCGATCTGCTCACCCTGGGCCTTGCGCTCGATCATCTCCAACACGCGCTCGCGGTACTCGTCGTGGTACTGCGAGGCGTCGAACGACACGCTGAGCGAGTCGATCAGCTGCCCGGCCATCGCGAGCTCGCGCTCAGCCACCGTGACGTCGGCGACCGCCTCGAGCTCGTCGAGCCTGCCCGGATCGGCGATCTCGTCCGCGAAGACCATCGTCGACAGCTGCAGCACGCCGCCCGATGGCCGAAGGGCGACCAGGTACTCCTTGGAGCGCATGACGAAGCGGGCGATCGCGACCTTCTCCGCGGCCGCCATCGCCTCGATCAGCAGGCGGTACGGCTTGGCGCCGCCCTCGGCCGGGACGACGTAGTACGTCGAGTCGTAGAAGATCGGCGGGATCTCGGCTGCCTCGACGAAGCCCTCGAGGCTGATCTCGCGCGTGCGCCGGGGGTCGAGCGTGTCGAGCTCGCGCGGCTCGATCACGACGTAGCGATCCGGCGTGACCTCGTAGCCCTTGACGATCCGTTCGTACGGGACCTCGTCGCCGGTCCGCGCGTTGACCCGCTGCTGCTGGATCCGGTCCAGGCCCTCGCCGTCGAGCTGGTTGAAGCGCACAGCCTTGCGCTGCACGGCCGAGTACAGCTTGACCGGGATCGCGACCAGGCCGAACGAGATCGTGCCGCTCCAGATTGCGCGTGCCATCGCCTAAGGATGCCCGACTCGGGTGGCCGGCCACACATCGCGCAGCGAAACTTGCGGCGAGGCACTCGTGATGACGACGGCTCGAACGGGCATCGTCGTCGCTGATTCGCTCATCCACCCCGGAGTCCTGCGCCCTGGGCGGCCGCTTGCGCCGCGTCGCCGTCAGATCTCGCCGGCGGCGTGCGCGCGGTCGAGCATCCACCGGCGCTGCAGCGGAATCACGAACCACATGCACGTCAGCCCGAGCGCGGTCGCCCCCAGCGCGACCCAGCCGGCGGCGGGCGTGTAGACGAAGCCGATCACGAGCCCGGCCGCGCAGCTCATCGAGACGATCAGCGCGCCGAGCCCGGCCAGCAGCAGCCGGCTGCCGGCCGCGATCAGGTAGACGCGCTGGTGGCGATGCAGCAGCAGGCGGTGTGCCGCCGTCGAGGCGACGAGGCACGCGGTGGCGGCCGTCGCGCCGAGCAGTGCGCCGACGTACAACGCCCGCTCGGTCGCGCTGACCGTTCCGAAGCGCGACTGGAACGGCACGGCCAGCAGGAACGCGAACAGCACCTGCACACCCGGCATCGCGACGCGCAGCTCGTTCAGCAACTCGATCAGCTGACGCTGGGTGCGCCCGTCGGCGTTCTCGGAACCCGGCAGGTCAGGCGTGCGGACGGGCGGGTCGGGCATGACAGCACGGTCTTCGGCCGGTCCGCCGCGAGTCCTGCGCGAGCGGCGGCCGGTCTCGGCCTCAGAACAGCGTCAGCGACGCGGCCTCGGGCTCGGGCGACTCGCGGTCGGTCTCAGCGTCGCTGTGCGAGCAGAGCCCGCCGCGTCCCGGGCACGTCCCGCAGAGACCCGCCCACGGGCGCGGCGAGACGCGGAAGTCGCCGTGCAGGATGCCGGCCGCCGACGCGAGCAGCTCGGCCTCCAGGCCGGCCGCGTCGGCCTGGGTGTAGGTCGCGCTGACCGGCTCGGCCGGCCGCTCGAGGTACAGGTGGACGACGTCGACCGACGGCGCGCCGTCGCGCAGTGCGGCCAGGGCGTAGACGGCCCGTTGGATCCCGTAGTTCGCCGCGACGACCGACGCGAGGTCGGCGTCGTGCGCGACGCGGTCGGTCTTGTAGTCGACGACGAGCGCCGGCTCGCCCGGCTCCAGGACCAGCGCGTCGATGAATCCCGTCAGCAGGGGCACCTGCGGGTCCCCGGGGCGCAGCGCCAGTGAGAATGCGACCTCGCGGCGGGCCTGCGCGAGCCGCTCGCGCAGCGGGCCGTCGAACACGCCTGCCACCAGCCGCTGCTGATCGGCCAGCGCCGCGTCGTCCAGCTGGGCGCCGTCGGCCAGCGCGACGGCGCGGATCTCGCCGGGTGTCGGAACGCCGCCGCGCGGGCCGAAGTCGGCGTGTTCGAGCAGGACGTGGGCGATCCGCCCGCGGCTCAGCGCCGCCCCGCCGAGCCGGGCGAACGCACCGCCCTCGCGTCGCGGCAGACCGAGGGTGCGCTCCAGGTACCAGCGGAACCCGCAGTCGGCGTAGGAGCTGAGCGAGGAGTAGCTGAGCGTCGGCGGCGGCGCCGGCGGCTGCGCGGTGGGCACGGGCTCCGGATCGAGCATCGGCTGCGGCGCTGCGGGCGCCGCGACGTCGCCGGCCTGCGAACCGCCGGCGTTTTCATCGAGCTGCAGCACCGCGCCGAGCGTCCGCGGCGCGTTGACGGCCACGCGGACCGCCGCGTCGGGACCACCGGCACCAGGGACTGCGATGAGCTCATCGACGATGTCGTCAGCGAGCCGGGCGGTGTCGGCACCCAGGATCCCGCCGCCGATCCAGGAGATCGGCGCGGCGTAGGTCCCGTCGTTCGGCCAGCTCTCGTCGAGCTTGACCGCGGCCGACAGGATCAGCCGGCGCTCGGCGCGCGTGACCGCGACGTGCATCACGCGGCGCTCCTCGCGCTGCTCACGCCGCTCGTGCAGGCCTTTGAGGTCGTCGTAGGCGAATGCGCTGTGCTTGGCGCGATCGGTGCTGATCAGTCGCACGCCGACAGCTCCCGCCTCGATCAGGATCCGCGGCGTGCGCCCCGGCGGCTTGCGGCCGAGATCGGCGACGACGACGACGGGGAACTCGAGGCCCTTGGCGCCGTGGATCGTCATCAGCGACACGGCGTCGGCCTCGCCCGTGTCGACCGGCGCATCGGGGGTCGCGGCGTTTGCCTCCAGCTGTGCGGCGGCGTAGTCGACGAAGGCCCGCAGACCGCCGCCGGCGCGCTGCTCGAACCCGCGCGCCAGGCGCACGAGCTTGCGCACGTTGGCCAGCGCGCGTGCACCGCCGGGTCCGCGCAGCAGCGACGGCTCATAGCCGCTGTCGGCGACGACGCGCTGCAGCAACTCGGCCGGGCCGGCCCAGCCTGCTGCCCGTCGCTCGCGCGCCAGCAGGGCCGCGTAGCGCTCGATGCGATCGCGATCGGCGGGATCGAGCGCTGGGCCCCCGGCAGCCGCGACGGCCCGTTCGACGGCGTCCCAGACGCCGTCGCCGTGCGCGGCGCGGTCCAGCGCCAGCAGCGCCAGGCCGTCCGGCGTGACGCCACCGGTCGGTGAGACGAGCGGCGAGGCGAGCGCGCCGAAGACCGCCTGCTCGTCGCGCCCGTTCAGGACGATCCGCAGGTGATGCAGCAGGTCCTGAACCTCCTGGCGGCCCCACCAGCCGCGGCCCTGCGCGGCCAGCACCGGGACGCCGACGCGCTCGAACGCACGCTCGAACAGCGGCATCTTCGTCCCGGCGCGGACGAGCACCGCGACCTGCGACGCGGTCGCCTCGCCGGAGGCGATCACCGCCCGGACCCGCTCGGCGATCGCCAGCGCCTCGGCCGCGTCGCCCGGCCGCGTGTTCGCCGGCATGCCCGCGAGGACGCGCGAGCCCATGTCGGCCGGCGCGTCCGCCCAGGCCGACAGGTCGGTGATGAGCAGCTCGACGCGTGGCTCGTCGTCCGCGGGCTGCGCGCCCTCGGGCGCGGCGAGCGGATGCCAATCGCTGCCGTGCGCGGCGCCGAACGCCGCGTTGATCAGGCCGAGGATCCGCCGGTCGGAGCGGAAGTTCGTCGGCAGCTCCGCGAACTCGCCGGCGGCCTGGGTCTCGTGCTGGAGCCGGCGGAACACGGCCACGTCGGCGTTGCGGAAGCCGTAGATCGACTGCAGCGCATCGCCGACCATGAAGCGGTCCGCGACGCCGAGCGCGTCGAGCAGCTGCAGCTGGAGCCCGTTGGTGTCCTGGAACTCGTCGACCATCACCCGACGCAGCCGCCGGCGATAGCCGGCCGCGATCGCCGGCTGCTCGCCCAGCAGGTCACGCGCGTGGAGCGCGAGGTCCGTGAAGTCGAGGCCGTCAACCGCGGCCTTCGCTGCGCCAAACGCCTCGCCGTAGGCCGCCAGCAGTTCGGCGACCGTCGCCACCAGCGGCCGGGCCGCAGCGTCGCCGACGGCCTGTGCGTACGCCGCGACGGCCGTCCGGTAGTCGTCGAACACCGGCTCCTTGAGCACGGCGTTGCCGCGGCTGACGCTCCACCCCGTGATCTCCTCGGGCAGTGCGACGGCGGCGCCGTCGAGCGCGGCGCGGCACGCGGCCAGGTCGTCCTTGGCGGCGTCCGCGCGGAGGGCGGGCGCCTCGCCGGCGATGCGATCGGCCGCAAGCCGCTGGCAGCGATCGAGCTGCGAGCGGGCGGCGTCGACGTCGGGCACCGCGGGCAGCGGCATCGCCGGCCGCGAGACCCCGGCGCTGCGCAGGCGTTCGTACGCGGCGGTGATCGTCTCGCGCAGCTGGTCGTAGCCGAATCCCGCCACGAGTTCGATCGTCGGGCCGTCGGCATCGCCGGCCGCGTCCAGCAGCGAGCCGAGCGCGTCGTCGAAGGCGGCGGCGGTCAGGCTGCGCGTCTGCGCGTCGTCGAGGACGACGAACGCCGGGTCAAGGCTCGCCGCCACGGCGTGGGCGCGCAGCACGCGGGCGCAGAACCCGTCGATCGTCGAGATCCACGCGCCCTCGACGTCGCGTGCGAGTTCCGCTTCGCCGAGTTCGTGGAAGCGCGCGCGGATCCGCTGGCGCAGCTCGCCGGCCGACTTGCGCGTGAAGGTGATCGCGAGGATCGAGTGACAGCCGATGACGTCCGTCTCGCCACGTTCAGCCGCGGCCCGCCCGTCGAGCACGTCGCGGACGAAGCGCTCGACCATGACGCTCGTCTTGCCGGCGCCGGCGTTGGCGGACACGAGCAGCCGCCCCGCGCGCCGATCGACGACCGCCGCCTGCTGCGCTGTCAGCGGGCGATCCTCGCGGCCGAGCATCCGGCCCTGATCGTCATACAGCCCGGTCACCGAGCGCACCGGCAGATCCCGGGATACGCGCAGCCCGCGTCGTTCCACGAGCAGCTCTCCGGGCGTGGCTCGATGCGCCCTTCGCGCATCGCCGCCGCGATCTCGCCGCTGCGCACGCGGATCGCCGCGAGCAGCTCGTCGCGCTCGTCGCGCGTGACCCGGTCGACGGCCTTCACGTCGGTCCGGCCCGGGTCGGCGTCGTCGACCAGCAGGCCGCGCGGGTCGGCCTTGTCGGGGTCGGCGCCGAGCGGCTGCAGCAGCGCGCCGACGACCTCGACGCCGGGCTCGATCTCCGCCAGGGCGATCGCGTAGAGCCCGGCCTGCAGCTTGTCCTGCTCCAGCCACTTCGACTGCCCGGGTGGCTGCGTGCGGCCCTTGTAGTCGGTGATCAGCGCCTGGCGGCCGTCGGCGCTGAGGTCGACGCGATCGATCGTCCCGCGCAGCCGCACGCCGGGAACGAGCTCGACCGACTCGTGCTCGGCGCCGGGAAGCCCGAACCCGAGTTCGAAGTGCCGCGGCGCGAAGGCCGACCGTGCCGCCGCGGCCCCGTGCAGGTAGCGCGTCAGGTCCGCTTCCAGGCGGTGATACGCGGCGACGCGCTTGCGCGGCTGCACCGACAACGGCTGCTCGGCCTCGGCCGCGCGCAGCGCGCCGCGCATCAGCTCGACGGCGCGACCGGCGTTGGCGGGCTGCAGCGGCTCGGCGAGCTGCGTCAGCGTCTCCTCGAGCGCGCTGTGCGCGACCGATCCGCGGCCGAGCGGCTCGGCGTCGGGGTCGAGGCTCGACGGGCGCAGGACGCGCTCGACGAACCACTTGACCGGGCACTGCGCGTAGGCCTCGATCTCGGTCGCCGACAGTGCTTCGCGCCCGGCGATGTGCGCGACGACGTCCGGGTGTTCCAGGCGCTGGGCGCGCACGTCCGCGCTCGCCGGCGCGGCCGCGGCCTGCGCCAGCGCGAGCTGACGCGGGCTCAGGACCGCGCCCGCATCCCAGCCGATCGCACCCAGGCGACGCACCGCGACCACGGGCCGCGGGTCCAGGCAGTCCAGGACATCGTCGACGAAGGGTGAGCGCACCTGCGCCTCGGCGTCGTCGTTGGCGGTGTGCCACGACAAGACGAGCAGCTCGGTCGGGCGCGAGGCCGCGGCATAGAGCAGGTAGCGCTCCTCGTCCAGCGTCGTCTCGCGCGCGGGGAGGAGCAGCCCGGAGGCCGACGCGATCTCGGCGCGCTCGTTGTCACCGAGGAACGGATCGGCGCGGCCCGGTCGCGGGAACAGTCCCTCGCGCAACCGGATCAGGAACAGCGCCCGGACGCGGCGGGCGCGCAGGGCCAGCGGCGTGGCGACGGTCACGGCGCCCGCGCGCTCGGGCGCTCGGACGCGGACCTCCGCGCCGGCCAGGTGCTCGTGCAGCTCGGCCGCGGTGGGCGCGAGCTGCGGGGACCGCGAGGCGATCGCGGCGAGCTGCGACAGGGTGCTCAGCAGCACCGCGGCCGCACGCGCCTCGACGGCCCGCTCCGGTGGCAGCCGGATGCCGGCACCGCGGCCGCCCGAGCGCCACGGGGCGTGCAGCAGCCTGCGGACCTGCGTCGCCAAGGCCCGGCACAGCGCAGCGGTGCCCGCCTCCCCGGCAGCCGCCAGCTCGTCCACCACATCGAGCCGAAATCCGCCGCGCTCCTCCCAGCGGGCACGCGCCTGCGCGGCGGGGCGGATGCCGCCGCGCCGGACGTCGCGCTCGACCGACTCGAGCCGCCCCGTGGCGGTCACCAGCCCCGGGCTGCGCAGCCACTCGAGCAGGTCCCCCGCCTCGCCGTCCAGCAGCGCGACGCGCAGCAGCGCGAGCAGCCCGCGACCGACGCCGGTGTCGCCGACAGGCAGGATTCGCGACACCGCGATCGGGATCTGCGCCTCGGCGAAGACCTCCGCGATCAGGACGGCCGACTCGCGCTGATCGCGCACCGCGACCGCGATCTCCTCGAGCGGGACGCCCGTCGCATGCAGCCGCGCGATCCGCTCGGCGACGAGCTCCAGCTCGGCCCGCTCGCCTCCGCCCTCGAGCAGTTCGACCGCGGCGCCAGGGTCGACCGGATCCGCGCCGGGATCGAACAGCGCCCGTTCCAGCGCGTCGATCGGCCCTGCGGGC
Source organism: Solirubrobacterales bacterium (assembly GCA_038224135.1). Taxonomy (GTDB): domain Bacteria; phylum Actinomycetota; class Thermoleophilia; order Solirubrobacterales; family Solirubrobacteraceae; genus F1-60-MAGs163. The sequence goes on along the minus strand of JBBRFO010000040.1, from coordinate 10,553 downwards.
GGCGGCGCCTGAAGCGCGATGACGCCGTCCGGACCGGCGATCTCCGCGAGGGTGCCGACGGTCTGCTGGCGCCCTGCGAACGCCGCCCGCCCGCCCTCGAACGGCAGCGACACGACCACCTCGCAGTCGGGGACGGCGGCGAGCGTCTCGATCGCGTCGAGCTGCTCGGCCGTCAGGTCATCGAAGCCGTAGAGCGCCACGGGGCGGGCTCCCCACCGCGCCGGGGCCACGCGGATGGCGTCGCAGACGGCGCGCGTGTGGCGGGCGCCGTCGTGGCGGCCGATCTGCGTCAGGACCCCGTCGTAGGCGCGATACAGGGCCGCGAGGTCGGCGGCGTAGGCCTCGCGCCCCGGCTGGGCCTGCGCCCATGCCGACAGCGCGGTCGCGAAGCGCTGCGGGGTGACCCCGCGCGCGCCCAGCTCGCCGGCGAAGTGCGCGAGCGCGGCCGGGAAGCCGCGCGTCTGCGCCGACGCGGCGAGCGTCAGGAGTCCATCGCGCTGCAGGGCGGACGTCACAGCGGCCCGCGCGGCGCGCTCGGCACCGACGTCACCGAGCGGATCGGCGATCACTCCGGCCGCGATGTTCATCAGCCGCAGCAGTCCATCGAACCGCTCGACCCCGACGTCGAGCGCCACGCCCGTGCCGGCCAGCTCACGGCGGAACGCGGCGACGTCGGCGCTCGTCGGAACGACGAGGATCGGCGCCCGCTGCGCGGCGGCCGCCGCCCGCACCCGTGCAAGCACGACGCCCGCCTTCTCGGCATTCGCGGGACCGGTGACGAGGCTCAGCGGCACAGGACCTAGGGTCGCGGACGCTGCGGCGGATCTGACGCGGTCAGGCGGCTTCGGTGCCGGCGCCGGCGCTGTCCGCTTCCGGCTGCTGCACGACCGAGGGCGTCTCGACCTCGTCCGTCTCGGGCGCCTTGGCGCCCTCCTTGGCCCAGGCTTCGTCGAACTCGACGCGCCAGCGGCCTTCGTCGTTCTGGACCAGCGCCAGCTTGGCGCGGAACGAGCGACCGGTCCGGCCGCGGAAGCCGGTGATCTGCTTGGCGGTGCGGCCGGTCGTGATCAGCTCGCGGGCGACGACGGGCGGCATCGTCTTGCTCGCCTTCGCCTTCCAGATCACGAAGCCGCATCCCGGGTCCTCGCGCGACCAGCACGAGTAGCCCTTGCGATTCTCCATGATGTCGTTGCCGCAGACCGGGCACGGCCCGAGGTTCGTGCGCGGGATCCGCACGTCCTTCAGCGTCTCGTCGAGCTGGTGGATCGTCTCTTCGGCGAACGTCGCGATGTCGGCCATGAACGCCTTGCGCGTCTCCTCGCCGGCCTCGATCGCCGCGAGCCGCTTCTCCCATTCGCCGGTCAGGTCGGGCCGTGTCAGCGCGTGATCGTCGAGCAGGCGGATGACGTTCATCCCCTTCTCGGTCGGGACCAGCGCGCGTGCATCGCGCTCGACGTAGCCGACGTCGATCAGCCGCTCGATGATCGCGGCGCGGGTGGCCGGGGTGCCGATGCCGGACTCCCCCATCGCCTCGCGCAGCGCGTCATCGTCGATCTCCTTGCCGGCGCCCTCCATCGCGCCCAGCAGCGAGGCGTCCGAGTAGCGCCGCGGCGGCTTGGTCTGCTTGGCGAGCGACTCGACCTCGAGCGTCTGGACGACCTCGCCGGCCTCTAGCTTGGGCAGATGCTGATCGCGGCCCTCGTCCTCGTCGCGGCTCTCGCCCTCGGACAGCTCGCCGTAGACGCCGCGCCAGCCGGGAACGGTCAGCACCTTGCCGCGCGTGCGGAAGATGTGGCCGGCGACCGTCGTCTCGACGCGCGTGTTCTCGAACACCGCCTCGGGATGGAACGCGGCCAGGAAACGACGCACGACCAGGTCGTAGATCTTGCGGTCGTCGTCGCCCATCTTCTCGACGCGGTGGTCGGCGTTGGTCGGGATGATCGCGTGGTGGTCGCCGACCTTCTCGTTGTTGACGATCCGGCCGAGCGGCAGGACGTCGAGCCCGGTCACGTAGGCGGCGCCGGCGGCGTATTCGGGCCGTGAGCCGACCTTGGCCGCGGTCGGCTGCAGCTCGCCGATCATGTCGCTGGTCAGGAACTTGGAGTTCGTGCGCGGGTAGGTGAGCGCCTTGTGCTCCTCATAGCAGCGCTGTGCGGCGGCGAGCGTGCGCCGCGCCGTGAAGCCGAGGCGGCTGTTGGCGTCGCGCTGCAGCGAGGTCAGGTCGTACAGCAGCGGCGACTGCTCGCGGCGCTCCTTCTTCTCGAGCTTCGTGATCTCGCCGGGCTGGCCCTGCACCGCGGCGACGATCGCCGTGGCCTCGTCGGCACTGGCGATGCGCGGCTTGGCGCCGGCATGGAAGCGGCCCTCGTAGCGGCGCGGCGCGTCCGCCGTCTCGAACCCGGCATCCACGAGCCAGTAGTCCTCGGCGATGAAGGCGCGAATCTCCTCCTCGCGGCGGGTCAGGATCGCCAGCGTCGGCGTCTGCACGCGGCCCAGCGAGACGGCGCCGTCGAACGAGCTGCGCAGGCGGATCGTCGCCGCGCGCGTCGCGTTCATCCCGACGATCCAGTCGGCCTCAGAGCGCGACCGGGCGGCCTCCTCGAGCCGGTGCAGCTCGGACGCCGGACGCAGATTCGCGAACGCATCGCGCATCGCCTGCTCGGTCATCGACGAGAGCCACAGGCGCTGGACCGGCTTGTCCGCGCCGGCCTTCTCGAACAGGTAGGCGAAGATCAGCTCGCCCTCGCGGCCGGCGTCGCAGGCGTTGATGACGAGGTCGACGTCGTCGCTGCGCAGCAGTTTGCGCACGACGGTCATCTGCTTCTGCGAGCGCTCGTCGCGCACGATCAGCTTGAACTTGGACGGGACGATCGGCAGATCGGCCATCCGCCACTTCTTGAACTTGTCGTCGTACTCGTCCGGCTCGGCCAGCTGCACGAGGTGCCCGACGGCCCAGCTGATGATGTGATCGGGCCCTTCCAGCGACCGCGCCGTCTTCTCGCCCGGGCCGGCGATCTTCTGGAACGGGCCGGGCAGCACGCGTGCGAGGTCCTGTCCGACGGACGGCTTCTCCGCGATGACGAGCGTCTTGGGCATCCGCGCGGCCAGACTAGTGGGTGTCGCCGTCACCGCCGCCCGGCACGGACCGATCGCCCACGGCGCCGATAGGGTGCGCGACCGACCCGCCGTGACCCCCAGCCGCCCGACATCCGCCCCTGAGGGGCCCGCCGGGCGGGCGCTGCGCCGCCTGATCGGGCCTGACCGCCGGATTGCCATTCGCCGGCTCGGTCTGCTCGCCGCCGTGATCGCCCTGATCGTCCTCGTGGCGACGCTGACGGGCGGCCCCGACGGCCGCCAGACGGCCGAACGCTACGCCGCGGCATGGTCGCAGCGCGACTGGGCGACGATGCACGCGCTGCTGACGCCCGACGCGCAGAAGCAGCACCCGCTGCTGCGCTTTGCAAGGGAGAACCGCGCGGCGCTCGCGACGGCGACGGCGACGGCGCTGCGCACCGGCAAGCCCTCGCACGACCGTGACAGCTGGACGATCCCGGTCACCGTGCAGACTCGCGCCTTCGGCGTCGTCAAGGGCGCGGTGCGCGTCCCGCTGACGAGCGACGGCGACCCGCTGCGGGTGATCTGGTCGCCGGAGCTCGCCTTCCCCGGGCTGCGCCGCGGCGAGCAGCTGACCCGAACGACGACGATGCCCCAGCGCGGCGCGCTGCTGGCCCGCGACGGGACCGTCCTCGCACGGCGCGGCGACCGCGGCTCGGCGATCGCCGACGTCGCCGGCCAGGTCGTCGGCGGTCTCGCGCCGATCACGCCCGACCGGGCGCTGGCGCTGCGAGCGCTGGGGGTCCCGCCCGACGCGCTCGTCGGGATGACCGGCCTGGAGCGGATCTTCGAGGCCCGGCTCGGCGGCGTCCCGCGCGGGACGCTGAATGCGGGCAGCCGGCTGCTCGCTCGCGGGGCCGGGAGTCCGGGCGCCGACGTCCGCACGACGATCTCGCCCACCGTCGAGCGCGCCGCGATCGCGGCGCTCGCCGGGCGCTACGGCGGCGTCGTCGCCTACGACCCGCGGGACGGCGCGCTGCTGGCGTTCGCCGGAATCCCGTTCTCCCAGCTCCAGCCGCCGGGGTCGACGTTCAAGATCATCACCGTCGCGGCCGCGCTGGAGGCCGGCATCGCCTCGCCGAAGGACAGCTTCCCGTTCGCCTCGCAGGCGGTCCTGTCGGGCGTCAAGCTGGCCAATGCCGGTGGCGAGGTCTGCGGCGGCACGCTCGCGCTGGCGTTCGCGATCTCGTGCAACTCGGTGTTCGCGCCGCTCGGGGCCCGCCTCGGGGCCGAGCGTCTCGTGCGCACGGCGACGGCCTTCGGCTTCAATGTCGCGCCGCCGGTACCGGGCGCGGCGATCAGCACGATTCCCGCCCCTGGGGCGATCGGGGACGATCTCGCCGTCGGATCCTCGGCGATCGGTCAAGGACGCGTCGCGGCGACGACGCTGCAGATGGCCGCCGTTGCAGGCACGATCGCCGATCGTGGCCGGCGCCCGCTGCTGACGCTCTCGCTGGCCACCGCGCAGGCCCGCGCCGCGCATCGGGCCGGCGCCCGCGGCGGGCGTGCCGTCAGCGCCAAGACGGCGAAGCGCGTCGAGCGGCTGATGCTCGGCGTCGTGCGCGGTGGCACCGGCGCCGCGGCGGCGATCCCCGGGGTGCCCGTCGCCGGCAAGACCGGGACGGCCGAGCTGAAGAACCGCGATCCCGGCGACACGACGATCAACCCGCAGGACACAGATGCCTGGTTCGTCGCCTATGCCCCCGCCGGCCGCGGACGGCCACGGATCGTCGTCGGCGTGATGCTCGTGGCCGCCGGCGCCGGCGGCGCGAGCGCGGCACCAGCCGCGCAGGGCGTCCTGCTCGCCGGGCTCAAGCGGCCCTGAGAACCGGCCGAGGCCGGATCAGACGTCGAGGCGGATCGTCGACTCGGTCTTCGGCGCCGTCGAGTCCGAGAACGCCAGCTCCAGCGGGCGGAAGTCGAGCGCGTCGACCGGCAGGCGGTAGACGACCAGCGCCCCGGAGGTCGGCGTCCCGTCGGCGGCGCTGCCGGGCGCCGGCAGGCGGCTCTGGTCCAGGACCGGGCCGGGCCGGTAGGCGAAGCGGTTGACCTTCGCCAGCGAGATCGGTTCGTACGCGCGGCCGCGCGTATCGACGATCTTGAACGTGTCCGCCGAGAGCGCCGTCGCGCCGGACTTGTTGTAGACGCGCAGCCAGATCGCGAACAGCACCTCGTTGGGCTTCAGCGTCCGGTCGACGGGGTTCAGGCCGACGAGGTAGTCGCGGTCGCCGATGAACGCCGGGTTGAGCTGTCTCGACAGCTGCACCTGGTACTGGAGCTTGCCGAGCGTCACGTAGCTCGCCTCGGACTCGCCGCGCGTGATCGTCGCGGGCTTGTTGCCGCAGGCTGCGAGGACCGGCACGAGCAGGGCGGCGAGGACGATCGGGAGCAGGCGGCGCGTCATGGCGGCGGGGAGTCTAGACATGAGTCACCGGGGGATGAGTGCTCGTCGCCGGCTTGCGCGGCCCGCCCGCGATCGTGGCCCGGGTGCCACGGCCGCGATCCTCCTCGAGGATGCTCGAGAGCCGCCGCAGCGCCGTGCGCCAGCGCCGGCGGGTGGCCCGGCGACCGAGCCCGTCGAGCAGCTTGTCCGATGGGAAGTGCGGCCGGCTGTCGACGGTGACGGCCACGACGGTGCCGCCGCCCGAGCCCTCACGCAGCTCGAACACGGTCAGCGTGCGGACCCGGTTGAACTTGCCGGTGCGGCCGTGCAGGACGATCCTGTGGGGCGGCTCGAGCTGCGCGATCGCCCAGTCGCCCCACGGGAAGCGCTGGAACGGAACCTCGGCACGGAAGCGTCCGCCGGCGCCGAGGCCGAAGGTCTCCTCCCGCGTCATGTGCCACTCCTTGAGGAAGTGGTCGAGGAATTCAGGATGGTGGGCGACGTCGCCCAAGTAGTCGTAGACGAGCTCACGCGGGCGCCCGACGGTCGTCTCGAGGGTGAAGGCCGACATCCGGGCGCGGAGTCTATCCGCGCCGGACGCGCTTCAGGCCGCGCGGCGCAGGTCGCGTACGCGGACGCTCAGCCCGTGCTCGACGTGCCGCACCGTCGCCCAGGCCTCCGGACGCGCCGGTCGCGCCTGGCGGCAGAGCTCGCAGACGGCGCCGACCGAGGCGTAGCGATAGATCCGCTCGCCGATCAGCGGCACGCGCCCGCAATCGGCACAACCGGGACATTCGGCGACGCGATCGCCGACCCCCTTGCGCAGCAGTTCACGTTCGAGGTCTGCTTCGTCCAGGCTTTGCATCGATCGGAGCACATCTTCGGTGTTCGATCTGGGAGCTTTGCCTCCTTCCGCGATGCAGAATCCGTGCAAACTGCGCTGTTTGGACTATGTTGCAATTGACACCATCACCAATCCCCTGCACAGTTACCCTTGTCGTACGCGCCTATCCCCCGAGTCCAGGAGCGTCGAAGTGGATCCCAGCTACAAGCAGACACTGTTCCCCGGTGCCGTTTTCGCCACGACGCTGACGCAGGTCATGCCCGAAGCCGATGCCGCGACGGTCGCGGCCGGCGACCTCCAGGCCGCGCGGGCGCAGGTGACCGAGCCGGGCCAGTACCTCTTGTACAGCGACGGCGAGGCGGTACGCGTGCTGCAGCTCGCACGCGAGTGGACGCGCATCGGCCGCAGCATGGCTGCCGATGTCCGCTTTGACGATCCCACCGTCTCGCGGCGCCACGCGCTGATCGTCCGCCAGCCCGACGGTGTGCGCGTGCTCGACGACCGCAGCCTCAACGGCGTGTTCGTCAACGGTGAGCGCGTCGAATGGCGAGCGCTCGCCGACGGCGACGAGATCGTCGTCGGCCGCTACCGGCTGCAGTTCGCCGACCTGCGGATCGGCGTCGACGGCGCCGTCGCCTCCGCCGGCGCCGGCCACCACGAAGCCTGACCGGTGATCCGGCGCGGGCCGCCGGGCCTGCGGTGAGGAGGTCCCTGCCGGGGCGCCGGGCAGCGCGTACACTCGCACCCGTGGCGCAGACCATCGCGGTTCTCTCGCAGAAGGGCGGTACCGGTAAGACGACGGCCGTGCGTCATCTGACCGAGGTGTTCCGCGACGCGGGCCTCAGCGTCCTGGCGATCGACCTGGACCCGCAGGGCAACCTGTCGGACTACTTCGACGTCGACCCTGACGCATCGCCGACGATCGGCGATGTCCTGTCGGGCCGCGCGACGGCCGCCGAGGCCATCCACGACGACGTGATCCCGGCCAACCTCAGCCTGGCCGAGGCCGAACTGTCGCTCGGCGGCAAGATGGGCCGCGAGCTGACGTTGCGCCGCGCGCTGGCGACGGTCGATGGTGCCTACGACGTGATCGTGCTCGACTGCCCGCCGTCGCTGGGCCTGCTGACCGTCAACGCACTCGTCGCCGCCGACTTCGCCCTGCTCAGCTCCGAGGCGCAGTACTTCGCGCTGCAGGGCGTCGAGCAGGCGCTCGAAGTGATCGAGCTCGCGCGTGACAGCCTCAATCCCGACCTGCACTGGCTCGGCGTGCTGTTCAACATCGCCGACATGCGGACCGTGCACTCCCGCGAGGCGTTCGAGTCGCTGCGTGAGCACGTCGGCGACAAGCTGCTCGACCACTCGATCCGCCAGTCGATCGCCTACGCCGAGTCGGCCGAGCGCGCGCTGTCGATCTTCGATCATCGCCCGGACCTGGGCGTCGACTACCTGCGCGTCGCCGAGGACGTCCTCGCCCGCCTGGGGCTTGACGAGCCGCGTCGGCGCGTCAGCGAGCGGCTGGCGCTGGCGTTGGCGTAGCTGGCTGTTCGCTGATTTGGCGCTCGTCGTTCGGCGCTTGTCTCGGGCTGGACGGCGGGCATCGGGGGGTGTGGGTTGCGCTTGTGACGGGTTGCCGGGGGCCGTGTCTGGGCTGCCCGGTCGGAGTTGTCCCTGTTCTGAGGGGGATAACTGCGGGCGGAGGCGGTCCGGCGGGCGATGTCGGACGTGTGGCCGGCTACAGCTCGCGGACGTCTGCGCCCTGAAGCTCCAGCGGAGCGCGAAGGACGTCGGCCCAACCTTCTGCGCGCGGGCGCAGGCGCTCGATGACGGCGCCGGTTGCGTCCTGCTGGGTCCAGACGAGCACGGTCGGCCCGGCGCCGGAGATCGTCGCGCCGAGCGCGCCGAGGGCGGGCGCGTCGCGCAGCAGCTCGGCGGATCGGCGGAAGAGGTGCGCGCGGCGGTCCTGGTGCAGCCGGTCGGCCAGCCCGCGGGCGATCAGGTCGGGATCGCCGGTTGCCAGGCCGACGGCGAGCAGCGCTCCGTGGGCGACGTTGAAGACGGCCTCGCGCATCGGCACCTCGCTCGGCAGTGCCGCCCGAGCGAGCTTCGTCCGGACCGCCTCGTGCGGGACGACGAGCACGGCCTCGAGCCAATCCGGCGGGGTGATCCGGTGCGCCCGGTCGTCGGCGCAGATGACGACGCCGCCGCCGAGCGACGCGGCGACGTTGTCGGGATGGCCCTCCAGGTCGGTCGCCAGCGCGAGCAGGTCGGCGCCCAGCTCGAAGATGTGATCCGCCGCGACGAGCCCGGCGACGTAGGCCGCGGCGCTCGTCCCCAGCCCGCCGGACAGCGGGATCTGTGAGCTGATCGCAAACGTGAAGTCGTCAGCCGGATGCAGGCGCTCGAAGCCGCGCACGACGAGATTGCGCCGGTCGCGGGCGATCTTCAGATCGGTCTCGACGGCGAAGCGGCCCGGCGTCTCGCGCACGTCGAGCTCCATGTGCAGCCCGAGCGCCGCGGCGAACGTGTCGAATCCGGGGCCGAGGTTGGCCGAGCTGGCGGGAACGCGGACGAGGCGGCGGCGCTGCACGGCGGCCGTTCAGGCCGGAGCGCCGCCGGATGGGCTGGCCTGTGCCGCGCAGCCGCGATGCACCGCGTGAGCGAACAGCCGGCTGCGATAGAGGAAGCCGGCCGGGTCTGGATGGACCGTGTCGGGCAGGGTGACCGAGCCGCGCAGCACCGCGTGGTCCCAGTTGACGAGCGTCAGGCGCGGAACGCGCTGCGCGTAGGCCCGCAGCACACGGTTCAGCCCGAGATACGACCCCTTGCGCGGCGGGCGGACGACCGTGGACCAGACGACGCAGGCATCGGGCGGCACCGTGCTCAGCACCTCGTGGATGCGGAAGGCGAACCGCGCCGGATCAGAGCCGTCGTTCGTGCCGAGACTGATGATGACGGTTTGCGGCCGCAGGTCCTGGAGGCGCTCGCGGAGCGCGCGCAGCCCCTCGGGTGTCGTGCGCCCGGTCACGGCGTCGAAGGTGACCTGGCGGTCGGCGAGCAGCGAGCCGAGGTACGGCTCGGTCCCGACGGCCAGCGAATCGCCGACGACGAGGACCTGCTTCTGGACCGCCGCGGGCACCGGCGCCGGCGGCGCGGGTGCGGGGACCACCTGCGCCGCGGGCGCTGAAGGCGCTGCGGGCTTCGCGGGCGGCGCCGGCGTCGCGGGCGCGACGGCAACGATCACACCGCTCGTCAGGAGCAGCGCTGCCACGCAGAAGCCGAGCACGGGGACGACGTGACGGGCGCGCATGGGCCGCACCGTAGCCGCCCGGGCCGACGCCGTGAGCCACCACGGCCGAATGCACGATGTCGTCCGACGCGGCCGACCGGCTACCGCCAGGTGCTCATGACGTGATTGATGTCGCGCAACAGGAACGGGCCGAGCGTGGTGGCGAACACGGTCGTCAGGTGATGGATGTCCTTGTAGACCAGCACCCCGCCGACCACCGGGAAGCAGGAGCGCCGGTCACAGATCAGCTTCGTCAGGTCCACCGACTGCGCCCGCTGATGCGCCGTCAACCGAGCCGCCACGACCTCGGGATCGTTGCGCAGCGCCGTCGCCCGCGGCAGCGCGCACGCGGTTCCCGCCGGAACATGGGCGGCCCTCGCGCGGGTCACGCAGTCGGCCGTCGCGGCGCGTGCCTTGGGCGGGTCGCGGATGACGACGATGTGCTGGACGGACGCCGGGAGCTGCGCCCAGGCGCGCCGGAACCCCGACAGCTCGGCGTCGAACGAGGACTGGCCGCGGGCCGTGGGCACCGCGCCGCCGGTGATCGCCGACACGAAGACCGTACGCACCGACGGGTGCGCCGCGAACCAGCGCGGGACCTCCGCGTTCCATCTGCGGCACTGTGACCGGCCGGGCTCGGTCACCGACTTCGCCGCCGTTGAGAAGGCGCAGCCGGTGCGCGTGATCGAGACGGCGCGCCAGCCCTTTGCGTGCGCGACGACCTCCAGTGCCGCGCGCCAGTGCGACGCATGGCTGTCGCCGAGGAGCGCGACCGTCGCGGTCGAGGGCCGCCCGACGACGCCGAAGGTGCACGGATTCACGTAGCCCGTGCGTGTCGTCGCCGTACACGGGGCGTTGGGTTCGCTCTGCGCCTGCAGCGGGGTCGGCACGACCTTCAGCCGCAGCGACGGATTGGCGCACGGGTG
>JBBRFO010000039.1:0-22598 GCA_038224135.1 Solirubrobacterales bacterium | reverse complement strand
ACGATCCACTACCTCGTCAACGCCGACCAGCTGCAGATCAAGATGGCCCAGGGCGCCAAGCCCGGTGAGGGTGGCCAGCTGCCGGGCCACAAGGTCGACAAGTACATCGGCTCGGTCCGCCACACGACGCCCGGCGTCGGCCTGATCTCGCCGCCGCCGCATCACGACATCTACTCGATCGAAGACCTCAAGCAGCTGATCTACGACCTGCGCTGCGCCAACCCGAAGGCGCAGGTGTCGGTCAAGCTCGTCTCCGAGGTCGGCGTCGGGACGGTCGCCGCGGGCGTCGCCAAGGCGAACGCCGACCATGTCCTGATCGCCGGTCACGACGGCGGCACCGGCGCCTCGCCGCTGAGCTCGATCGTCTCGGCCGGCATCCCGTGGGAGATCGGCCTGGCCGAGACCCAGCAGACGCTGTTGAAGAACGACCTGCGCCGGCGGATCATCGTCCAGACCGACGGCCAGCTGAAGACCGGCCGCGACGTCGCGATCGCCGCGATGCTCGGCGCCGACGAGTACGGCTTCTCGACGGCGCCGCTGATCGCGACGGGCTGCATCATGATGCGCGCCTGTCACCTGAACACCTGTCCGGTCGGCATCGCGACGCAGGATCCGGAGCTGCGCAAGCGTTTCCAGGGTCAGCCCGAGCACGTCGTCAACTTCTTCTTCTTCGTCGCCGAGGAGCTGCGCGGCGTCATGGCGTCGCTCGGCGTGCGCACCGTCGCCGAGCTGATCGGCCGCAGCGACCTGCTGGTCGCCGACGACGCGATCGACCACTGGAAGGCGCGCGGCGTCGACCTGACCCACCTGCTGCACCGGCCCGAGCTGCCCGAGGGCACGCCGCGCCGCCGCGTCGAGCCGCCGCCGGCGGTGCTCGACGACGCGCTCGACTGGACGCTGATCCGCGACGCCGCGGCGGCGATCAACGGCGAGGGCCCGGTGCAGATCACGACGCCGATCCGAAATGTCAACCGCTGCGTCGGCGGGCTGCTGTCGAGCCGGATCGCCGAGCTGCGCGGCGCCGACGGGCTGCCGGCGGAGAGCATCAAGGTCGAGTTCCACGGCTCGGCCGGGCAGAGCTTCGGTGGCTGGCTGGCGCCGGGCGTCAGCTTCACGCTGCACGGCGACGCCAACGACTACACCGGCAAGGGCCTGTCCGGCGGCGTCGTCGCCGTGATGCCGCCCGACGGCGTCACGTTCGCCGCCGAGGACAACGTGATCATCGGCAACACGAGCCTGTACGGCGCAACCAGCGGGCGCGCGTTCTTCCGCGGCCTCGCCGGTGAGCGCTTCGCCGTGCGCAACTCGGGTGCCAGCGCCGTCGTCGAAGGCGTCGGCGACCACGGCTGCGAGTACATGACGGGCGGCCGCGTCGTCGTTCTCGGCCCGACCGGGCGCAACTTCGCGGCCGGCATGAGCGGCGGGCTGGCATTCGTCCACGACGCCGACGGCACCCTGCGCAGCAAGGTCAACCCGATGATGCTCGATCAGCTCGAGCCGCTCGACGAGGGCGACGTGATCGAGGTCCGCGACCTGATCACCGAGCACGTCACCCGCACCGGCTCGACGCTCGGACGCCGCGTCCTGGACGACTGGGAACAGGTCCGCGGATCGTTCGTCAAGGTCTTCCCCGCCGACTACAAGCGCGTGCTGGTCGAACTCGCGCGCGAGGAAGCGGAAGTGACGGCATGATGGGCGAGGTCGGCGGCTTCCTGAAGATCCACCGCTCGGGCATCGTCTACGAGGACGCCGTCGAGCGCCTCGAGCAGCACCCGTACGAGGAGTTCCTCGTGCGCCGCTCCGACGACGAGCTCTCCCAGCAGGGTGCGCGCTGCATGGACTGCGGCGTCCCGTTCTGCCACAGCGGCTGCCCGCTCGGGAACCTGATTCCAGACTGGAACGACCTCGTCTACCACGGGCGCTGGGAGCAGGCGATCCGCCAGCTGCACGAGACGAACAACTTCCCGGAGTTCACCGGGCGGCTGTGCCCGGCGCCGTGCGAGGCCGCGTGCGTGCTGGAGATCCGCGAAGGCGACGCGGTCTCGATCAAGCAGATCGAGCTGTCGATCATCGATCACGCGTGGGACAACGGCTGGGTCGTCCCGCAGCCGCCTGCCGCCGAGAGCAGCCGCAGCGTCGCCGTCGTCGGCTCGGGCCCGGCCGGGCTGGCCGCAGCCCAGCAGCTGCGCCGCGCCGGTCACGCCGTCGTGCTGTTCGAGCGCGACGAGGCCGCCGGCGGCCTGATGCGCTTCGGCGTCCCCGACTTCAAGATCGAGAAGGCCGTCATCGAGCGCCGCGTCCAGCAGCTCGTCGACGAGGGGGTCGAGCTGCGCTGCGGCGTCGACATCGGGACCGACGTCACCGGTGAGCAGCTGCGCGAGCAGTTCGACGCGGTCGTCATCGCGATCGGTTCGCGCGTCCCGCGCGAGCTGCAGGTTCCCGGCCGCGAGCTGGACGGCATCCACCCGGCGATGGACTACCTCTACGGCCGCAACCGTCACGTCGCCTCGGAGGTTCCCGGGCAGCCCACGCCCCAGGCGCCTGCACCGCAGCTGCCGCCGATCACCGCCGCCGGCAAGCACGTCGTCGTCGTCGGCGGCGGCGACACCGGCGCCGACTGCGTCGGGAACTCGATCCGGGAGGGCGCGCTGTCGGTGACGCAGCTCGAGCTGCTGCCCGAGCCGCCGCAGAAGCGCCCTGACGACCGGACGCCGTGGCCGCTCTGGCCGCAGAAGTTCCGCCTCTCCTACGCGATGGAGGAGGCCAAGGGCGTCGGCAAGGGCGAGCAGGACTTCTCCGTCGTCACGACCCACTTCTCCGGCGCCGGCGGCCGCGTCACCGCGCAGCACCTCGCGCAGGCCGACGCGGCGCCGCCGTTCGCGCCGGTCGCCGGCACCGAGCGCGAGCTCCAGGCCGACCTCGTGCTGCTGGCGATGGGCTTCCTGCATCCCGAGCAGGACGGCGTCGTCGCGCAGCTCGGCTGCGAGCTCGACCAGCGCGGCAACGTCAGGGCGTCGACATACGCGACGTCCGTCGATGGCGTCTTCGCCGCCGGCGACGCGCGCCGCGGCCAGTCGCTGATCGTCTGGGCGATCAATGAGGGCCGCCAGTGTGCGCGGATGGTCGACCGCCACCTGGCGGCGCTGCCCGCGCCGGCCGCCGTCGCCTGAGGGGGGCGCGGAGCGGTCCTGCGGCGGTGCGCACGGGTCCTCGCGGTCGCCGGCGTCCTGACGCTGGCGCAGCTGAGCACGGCGACGGCTGACGTCATCCGCGTCGCGCCGGGCGGCCGGGCGACGTGCCCGGCGGGCGACGCCTGGTACGCGCAGATCGCCAACTTCGCCAGCGGCGTCGTGATCGCAAACGCCAAGACGTGCACCGGGTTCGCCACGCGTGACCCGGGCGGCGCGTACGCATATGGCTGGTCGGAAGCGGTGCAGGTCTGCGGGTACGTCCGCACGCGCTGGCTGACTCGCGGGACGGCCTCGTCGCCGGGTTCCTGCCCGGCTCGCGGGCCGCAGCCGCCCGGCGGTGACGCCGAGTTCGTCGCGGGACTGGCCGGCGTCGCCGGTCTGGTCGACAACTGCGCGCCGACCGAGCCCGGCGCGAGCAGCTGCAACGACGGCTGGGAGGTCGCGCTCGAGCCCGACCGCTGCGCCGCGGTGCCGTTCTACGCAAACGTGCAGCCGTGGCTCGACGCGCCGGCACCGCTGGAGCGCCCGGTCCGCACGATCGCCGTTGCCCCCGGCGGGACGCTGCTCAAGTGGCGCTACGTCACCCGCGACGGACGCTGGGTCCTCGTCCGCGATCCGTCGATCGTCATCGCCGCCGATCAGCCCGGCGGCGAGGCGCTCGTGCCCTGGGGGTTCGTTCCGCGCGCGTGCCTGCCGCCCGTGCTCGATCACGGCGTCGGGTACCCCAGCTTCGCTCTCCCGGGCCGCGCCGTCTCGGACTTCAACTCCGATGGCGCGCCGGACATCGTCGCGCGGGACGCCGGCGGGCTGGCGCTCTACGACGGCGACGGGCGGGGCCACCTGCGGGCGGGCGGTGGCCGGCCGATCCCCAACAGCGGCTACTTCACCGGGTATCGGCTGCTCGCGTCGGTCGGCGACTGGAACGGCGATCGCGTCCCGGACCTGCTGGCACTCGATGGACAAGGCGCGGTGTCCGCGTGCTCCGGCAGCGGCGACGGCGGCATCTCCGGCTGCCGCCAGGCGGCGACCGGCTGGAACGACGTCGAGCGCATCGTCGGCGTCGGCGACTGGGACGGCGACGGTCACGCGGACGTCGTCGTCGAGCGGACGGGCGGCGAACTCGACTTCTGGGGCGGCGACGGGCACGGCGGCTGGAGCATCCGCGGTGCGCCGATCGGTACCGGCTGGGGGAGCTACGACGCGCTCGCCGGCGTCGGCGACTGGAATGGTGATGGCCATCCCGACCTGCTGGCGCGCGCCCCGGGCGGCGACCTCTGGGAGTGGGACGGCAGCGGCGCCCGGCCGCCCGCGGACGCCTTCAGCGACGCCGGGCCGCGGCTGATCGCCCGCGGTCTGGCCGGGTACGACCTGATCGCGGCCGGTCGATGGGATGCTGATGCGCTGCCCGACCTCCTGCTGCGCGCTCCCGACGGAACGCTGCTGCGCTTCACCGGGAACCTCGCCGGCGGCTGGGCCGGGCCAGGTCTCGCGATCGCGAGCGGGTTGCAACGCTTCGAGACCGTCCTCGCGCTGCCCCGCTGACCTGAAGTTGACGCATGCGTCATTTTTGCGCTAGGTTTCGCGCTCCGCTTTGCCCCTCGACACAAGGACGCCCTTCAGCATGTCCCAGCCGCTTCCCACCGTCGCCGTGATCGGCGCCGGCTCATCCGGCATCGCCGCGCTCAAGACGTTCGCCGAGCAGGGCTTCGACGTGACCTGCTTCGAGGCGTCGGATCGCATCGGCGGCAACTGGGTCTACGAGAACTCGAACGGCATGTCGGCCTGCTACCGCGACCTGCACATCAACACGTCGAGGACGCGGATGGAGTACTCCGACTACCCGATGCCGGACGACTATCCGGACTACCCGCGGCACGATCAGATCGCCGCGTACTTCGAGGACTACGTGCGCCACTTCGGCTGCTACGACAACATCCGCTTCCAGACCCGCGTCGAGCGCGCCGAGCGCGCCGATGAGGGAACCTGGACGCTGACGCTCGACGACGGCAGCAGCCATCGCTTCGACGCGCTCGTCGTCGCCAACGGCCACCACTGGAACCCCCGCCTGCCGGAGCCGGCGTTCCCCGGCAGCGACAGCTTCGAGGGCATCCAGATGCACGCCCACGAGTACATGAACCCGGACTTCCTGACCGGCAAGGACGTCGTCGTCCTGGGGATGGGCAACAGTGCGATGGACCTCGCCGTCGAAGGCAGCTACGTCGCGAGCAGCGTCTATCTCGCCGCGCGCCGGGGCGCCTACATCGTCCCGAAGTACCTGTTCGGCAAGCCGACCGACACGATGGGCAGCTGGGCCAACCCGCGGATCCCGTTCAAGATCCGCCAGAAGATCGTCGGCACGATGATCGAGGCCTACGTCGGCAAGGTCGAGGCGTTCGGCCTGCCCAAGCCCGACCACGCGTTCGGCGAGGCCCACCCGACGGTGTCGGGCCGGATCCTCGACCGGATCACGCACGGGGCGATCCAGCCGAAGCCCAACATCGCCCGCCTCGACGGAGACCACGTCGAGTTCACCGACGGCACGCGTGTGCACGCCGACGTGGTCATCTACTGCACGGGCTACAAGATCACGTTCCCGTTCTTCGACGAGGACTTCATCTCGGCGCCGGACAACGCGATCGACCTGTACCGCCGCGTGTTCCACCCCGACGTGCCGAACGTCTTCTTCGTCGGGCTGCTGCAGCCGCTCGGCGCGGTGATGCCGCTGGCCGAGGCGCAGGGTCGATGGATCGCCGAGTACCTGCGCGGCGAGTACGCGCTGCCGGGGGACCTCGAGTTGCGCCGGATCATGGCCGCCGACCGCGCTGGGATGCAGGCGCGCTACGTCAGCTCAAAGCGGCACACGATCCAGGTCGACTTCGACGACTACCTGTTCGAGCTGGGCCGCGATCGCAAGCAGGGCCACGAGCGAGCGCGGCTGTCCGGCTTCGCGCGGCCGGTCGCATCACAGGTGACCGAGCACGCGCAGGCGAGCGCCGCGTGAGCGACGCCGGCGCAACCGTCGCCGCCGGCAAGCGCGAGGCGACGAAGGCGGCCAACCGCGCGGCGATCGTGGCTGCCGCGCGTGAGGTGTTTGCCGAGATCGGCTACGGCGCGGCCAGCATCCGCGACGTGATCCGCCGCACGGGCCTGGCGACCGGGACGTTCTACAACTACTTCCCCGACAAGGAATCGCTGCTGCGCGAGATCCTCGACGACGCCGCCGATCAGGCCCGCGTTCGGGTGCGCGCCGCGCGGCAGGGCGCGACGAGCCTCGAGGACTTCGTCGCCCGCGGCTACCGCGCCTACTACGAGTTCCTGGCGGAGGATCCTGAGCGCTTCGAGCTGCTGCGACGCAACGCCGGCACGATCCGCGTGCTGTTCGACGAGCCGGCGCTCGGCGCGGGCACCGACGAGTTGCGCCGCGACCTGCAGGACGCGATCGGCGCCGGCGTCCTGCCCGATCACGACACTGAGCTGATGGCTGCGGCGATGGTCGGCGCCGGCGTCGAGGTCGGCATCCACATGCTCGGCCGCGAGCCCTACGACGTCGACGCCGCGGTTCAGCTGCTGACGGGCATCTTCGTCGGCGGCCTGCAGCGACTGGGCTCCTGACGCGGTCCGCGCCGGGTTGCCGCGCGGCGGGCGGGCGTCCGCTGGCGCCCGCTACGGATCGATCCGGCGCTGACGCATGCATGACACGCAGAGGAGCCGGCTCGATCTGGGCCGGGATCGATCCGGCGCAGATGCATGCATGACATGCACAGGAGCCGGATCGATGCGACCCCGAGCCGACGATCGGGCCGTCGACCAGCGGCCGCCCCGCCGACCCCTCGACGCCCGCGGTTCCGCACCGCCACCGACGCCCGAACGCTCCCATCGGCCCGTGCGCCGTCCACGACCGCGGAACCGTGGATCGACGGTCCTAGACTCGGCGGCGATGACCTCGTTCTGCCGCCACCGCCGCCTCGAGGCGACCTGCCCGGTCTGTTCGCGTCAGCGCCGCGAGGAGGAGCGGGCGGCGAAGGCGGCGTCGCGGCCCGCCGGATCTTCGCGGGCGCAGCGTGCTCCGCGAGCGGCCGGGACCGGACGTACCCGCCGGACGTCAACGGCCCGGATGTCGGTGCGCCGCGTCGCTCGCGCCGCCGACGACGGCTTCGCCAGCGAGCTGGTGATGGGCCTGCATGCAACCGCCGACGCCGAGCGCCTCGCATCGGACATCGGGCGAGCGGTCGCGCAGCTCAAAGATCTGCGCACCGCCCCGCCGGCCTGGGCGACCGGGGAGGAGGGCCTGTGGCGCGCGTTCCTGATCGGCGTCGTGGCCGGTGATCCGCGGGCCGACGCCGAGCTGCCGACCTGGCAGTCCGGCGAGCTTCCTGCCGACGGTCATGCGGCGTCGCCGGACATGGTCGCCGCCTACCGCGCCTGGGCGCAGCGCGCCGGTGGCCAGGCCGTCGCGCTGGCCGGCGAGGCGTCGTGGACACCTCAGCGCCGCTTCGAGCGCGCCTTCGAGCGCCTTGCACTGCCGGGCTTCGGCCGCTCGCCGCGCTACGCCTACCTGCGGCTGGCCGGCACCCTCGGCCTCGCCGACCTGACGCCGTCCTCGCTGCAGGTCGCCGCCGACCCGCGCGATCCCGTGGTGATTGCCGCAAAGCGCGTCTTCGGGATCGGCGACGCGCTGCTGATCGAGCGCCGCGCCGGCGAGCTCGCCCGCGCCTGCGGCGTCGGCCTCGGCGAGCTGGAGCTGGCGCTGCGGTATTGGGGGGACACGGACGCGGAGCCGGCGGACACCGCCGTCGATCCGGATGCCGAGGGCCAGGCCCACGCGGCACTGGGACTGTCGACGGACGAGCCCGACGAGGGCGACGTCGACGGGCCGGGCGAGGGCGACGTCGACGGGCCGGGCGAGCCGTCGCCCGCCTCCGGCTGACGCCGGCACGCGCCGCCGGATTCCCCCCGCGCGCCGCGCGCTTCGCGCCGCTGATCCAGCCACCGCCGCCGCACACCGCATCACAACGTGTGTCGACTTCGCTCGCCAGGAGGGGGAGAAGTCGCAACTCTGTGCCTAGGGCCAGGGAACGCACACACCATCGAGGGATCCGCGGGGACGACATGGGGGAGTTCGCCGTCGCAGCACCGGATGAGCCGGGTCGTCGTCAGCACGACGTCGACGCGCTCATCCTTCAGACGATCAGCGCACACGCCGACGGGCTGCTCCGGCTTGCCCGGCGCCACAGTCTGTGCCAGGACGACGCGCACGACGCCTACCAGCGCGGCCTGGAAATCTTCCTGCGCCATGCCCACCGGCTCGAGCCCTCCGGTGCCGCGAGCTGGCTGCGCACCGTCGTCAAGCACGAGGCGATGGCCGTGCGCCGCACGCGCCAGCGCGACCTCGGGTCGGTCGAGATCGACTTCGACAGCTTCGAGTCAGCGACGGTCAGCTCGCCCGAGGATCGGGCGCTCGGCTCGGACCTCGTCGCCCGCTCGGCTGAGGCGCTCCAGCGCCTGAAGCCGCAGGAGCTCCAAGCGTTGTGGCTGCAGGCGCAGGGCAACAGCTACGCCGAGATCGAGGAACAGACGGGCTGGTCGCGCACGAAGGTGAATCGGTGCGTCTACGAAGGGCGCCAGAGCTTCCTGCAGCGCTTCGCCGGGATCGAGTCCGGGGCCGAGTGCGAGCGCTGGCTGCCGGTGCTGTCGGCGCTGGTCGACGGCGAGGCGACGCCCGAGCAGCTGCTGGAGGTGCGCCCGCACCTGCGCAACTGCGGCTCCTGTCGCGCCGTCGTGCGCGAACTGCACCGCGCCGGCGAGCCGCTACGCGTCGTTCTGCCGATGGTGCCGCTGGCGGTCCTCGGCAGCGGCGCGCATCCCACGCCGAGCGGCCATGGGCTCGTGCGGCTCTACGAGACGATCTCGACCTGGGCCGGCGAGCGCGCCGCGACCGGCATCCTGCGCTCCCAGGCGATGCTCGAGGCGATCGAGGCCTCGACGCACAAGGCCGGAGCGGTGCTGGCGGCGTCGGCCGCCGTCGCCGGCGGCGGCGCTGTCGCGATCGAGCACAGCAGCGCTCGGCCGCCGGTCCGCGCGGCGCCCCACGCGCCGGTCCGCGCACACGTGGCAGCGAAGCCGCGCCACCCGGCGGCGGTCGTTCCTGCGGTCACGGTTGCGCCCTGGCACACGACGCAGGTCCCGGCGCCCAGAAAGCCGCTCGCGACCGTCAAGCACGCGGCGCCCGCGACGACGACGACGCCCGCCGTGGCCTCCGGCTCAGCGCCGGCGTCAGCGTCCGCCGGCGCGCGCGCCAAGGCTGCCGGCGGCACGGAGCTGGGGCTCGAATAGCCCGTTTGCAGGACGCTTTGCACGGCGCGTGAGATTCCCGCCATGACGTCCGAAAGGCCGCGTAGCGTGCGCGCCCTGATGCAGCTGTGCTTCATCGAACCGCACGACGCGATCCGCGTGATCTCCGAGTCGATCGGTCGCGAGGCGCGTCGCCAGCTCCTCGGCGAGATCGTCCGCGCCTGGGTCGACGCGATTCCCGAGCCCGAACTCGCTGCGCACTACTCCAAGGCGATCGCCGATCTCGACGAGCACGACCTGTCGATGCTCGCCGCCTGGCACGCATCGCTCGAGGTCGGCCAGCCGATCGCCAACCGCGACTTCCTCGTCGCCGTCTTCCCGTCGCTCGGCGAGAACCGCCGCGAAGCGCTGAAGATCGCCGCCGGCTTCCGCGGCGACGAGGCGTTCGACGCCGGCGTCAGCGAGGACGAGGCGATCGACCGCGTCCTGCCGGCACTCAGCCGCGAACAGGCCGCCGAACTCGCCGACGAGTGCCTCGAGCTGTACCTCTGGGACCGCCTCGGTTCCGACAACTGACGCCCGCCCCACCGTCGACTCCTAGCTGGGGTTTCTCTTGCTCTGCGACAGAAACGGCCACGCCCGAGCGAGCGGCCCGAGCTCGATGACAGTGTGTTGCGCTCCGCGGGAGCAATCGTCATCGAATTCGGCGACCCCGCACGCGGAGACCGCCGAGCGCCCGGACCGTCTCCTCGATGCCGCCGTTCGTCCCGCCACGAGCGCCCGCGCAAGCCAGAACACGCCGAGCTACCTCTCCGCCAGCCTCCGCAGCACGTCATACCGCCCGATCCCGTCCATTCCGTCCATCCGCCAGCGCAGGAACGCGCTGTCCAGGCGCAGACGCCCCAGGTCGAGCGTCGTCCCGCAGAAGACCTCGCCCGAGAGCCGTCGCGGAGGTCCGCTGTCGGAGCCGTCGTCGTTGTCGGGCGGCCAGAGCTCGAGCGATGCGCGCTGCTGGCGCCCATCGGCGTCGAACGTCGTCGACAGGCGGGCCTCGCCGGCGGCCTGCGCGCCGTGCGGCCCGAGCAGCGACGCCGTCACGACTTCGTCACCGTGCTCCGCGCCGGCCGGCGCGAGCGCGGCGAGCGATGCGGTCCCGCCGGGGAACCATGCCTGCACGATCCGCGTCCGCGTGATCCGCGACCAGACGGGCGAACCCCACGAGCGGCTGCGCTGGCCGGGCGCGTCGATCGCGACACGCACACCGCCGATGTCGGCAGTCCCGCGGACGCGGACCGGCAGGTCAAAGCCAAGCATCCCGCCGAGCACCGCGACGGGATTCTCTGCAGCGAGCTGATCGATCGGGCCTGCGGCCTCGACGTCAAGATCCAGGCTGGCGTCGTCGCCGGCGAACGTCAGCCGCCAGCGTCGCAACGGCTCGACGGTGGCCACCTCGATCCCCGCCGCCGCGATCGCGTCCCACGACGACGGATCATCGACCGCGACATCTCCTTCGGCGACCACGGCGACCTGACGGCCGTCGTGGAACAGCAGTGCCATGCCGCTCGCGCTGCGGCCCGCCGCCAGGCCGAGGCGCAGCGTCGCGCAGGTCCCGCTCGCGGGGTCGGCGAAGGCAATCGTCAGCGCGTCGCTGAAGTCCTCGGATCGCGCCGGCCGTGGTGCGTCGAGGTCGGCGCTGACGCTCACCGGCGCAGCCGTCCCGGACCGACGTCGTCCTCGACCACCGTGCCGTCGACGTCGTAGGCCGGCGGCCGGCGTCGCCCGCCGGCCGATCGCGGCCATCCGCGCCCGCTGCCGGGCGGGCCGCCGCCGGTGGTCCCGACAGCGCCGACGCGCACGCGGCGCAGCAGCACCGGGCGCAGCAGCGCCCGGGTCGGCGGCAGCAGGAGCAGCATCCCGAGCAGGTCCGTGAGGAAGCCCGGCGTCAGCATCAGCGCGCCACCAAACAGGATCATCGCGCCGTCGGCGACCTCGTTGGTCGGGATGCGGCCTCTGCCGAGCGACTCCGTGAACCGTGCCCACGCGCCGCGGCCGTGATGGCGCAGCAGCCACGAGCCGAGGATCGAGTCGGCGATCAGCAAGGCGATCGTCGGCAGCGCACCGATGGCCTGGCCGACCTGGATGATCACGTACAGCTCGGCGATCGGCACGACGATGAAGAGCAGGATCAGGAGCAGCATCGACCGACAGCGTACGACCGCACGATGAAGCCCGGCTCAGCGCCCGGAGGTCAGGCCGACGACGGCACCGGGGCGTCGACGATGACCCCGGGAAGACGATGCAGACCGACGAGCTGGATCAGCGTGTGGATCTGCGGGGCGGCGCCGCTGAGCCGCATGCCGCGGCCGATCCGGCTCAGCCGGCGCGCGACCATCGCCAGGTCGAGCATCAGCGATGCGTCGGCGAACGACAGACCGGTGAAGTCGACGACGAGGTCGCTCTGCAGCGCCAGTGCGCGGGAGAGCGGGCGCCGGCGCAGGCTCTGCGTGACGCGATCCTCGTCACCGCTGCAGCGCAGCACCGGGGGCTCTTCCTGCAATTCGACGATGGACCCGACGCTACCGCAAACAGCGACGGCCGGGGCCACGGCGCGCATGCTGGTGGCGGTTTTGCACACCCTGGCTACACTCGCGCCATGCCCACGGTGGAAGCGGTCGAAGAGGCGCTGACGAACGTCATCGACCCGGAGCTCGGCCTCGACTTCGTCGAGCTCGGCCTGATCTACGGCATCACCGTCGACGGCGGCGAGGTGCACGTGACGTACACGCTGACGACACCCGCCTGCCCGATCGGCCCGATGGTCGCCGAGCAGATCGAGGAGTTCGTCAGTGAACTCGACGACGTCACCTCCGTCGATTCCGAATTGATCTTCACCCCGCCGTGGTCCCCGGACAAGATGTCCGAGGACGCCAAGTTCGCACTCGGGTACTGACCGCGGAAACGGCGCTCAGACGGGCGTCGGAGTCGCGTCGCCGGCAGGCGAGATCGCGCTCACGCCAGCAGGACCGCCGTGGCGCGTTGCGCGCGCGACGAGGTCGGCGATCGACTCCTCCAGCGCGGCCGCGATGACGTCGATGTCGGGGATCGCGTCGTAGTCGCCGAGCAGGCCGAAGTTCAGCTTGCCGTCGTAGCTCATGATCGCCAATGCGAGCGCGTGGTTGCGCGGCAGGAAGGCGACGGGCGTCACGTCGATCAGTCGACGGCCGGCGACGTACAGCGGGAACTGGGGCCCAGGGACGTTGGTGACGATCATGTTGAACAGCCGCGTGGAGAAGTTCAGCCGCGAGGCCTGTGCGAGGATCGTCGGCGGGGCGAAGTTCTGCGCGCCGGCGATCACCTCGGCGCCGATCGCCTGCTTGGACTGCTTCAGCCCGTCCATCGCCTGGCGCACGACGCGCAGCCGCGCGACCGGATCGTCGATGTACACCGGCAGCGGCCCGCGCATCGCCGTGATCTGGTTGCCGAGCTCCCCAGACGCGCCCTTGCCGCGCGTCGACACGGGTACGAGCGCGCGCAGTTCGAGCCCCTCGGTCCGCACGCCGCGCGAGCGCAGCCATGAGCGCAGCGCCCCGCTGACGACCGTGAGCACGACATCGTTGACGGTTCCGCCGAACGTGTCCTTGATGTACTTGAAGTCGGCCAGCGAGGTATGGACCGAGCGGTAGCGGCGGTGCGGCCCGATCTCGACGTTCAGCGGTGTGTCGGGTGCCGGGTTGAGGCCGGCCCAGACGAGTTCGCTGAGCCCTTCGACACCGTCGCGCGCCTCGGCCAGCACGGCCTGCGGCTGGACCAGCAGCCGCGACAGGCGCCGTGCGCTGTCGACGGCGGTGCGGGCCGCGCCGAGCGCGCCCGACGCGACGAGCTCAGCCTGCGTCGGCTCGTGTGCGGGCTCCCACGCTGCGTCAGGGTGGGGAATCGGGGGCGGGTTTCGCTGCACGTCGAACAGCACGGTCGCGAGGTCGACGCCGGAGATCCCGTCGATCACGCTGTGGTGGGTCTTGGAGATCAGCGCCCAGCGTCCGTCGTCCAGGCCTTCGATCAGCCACAGTTCCCACAGCGGCTTGGACCGATCGAGCTGCTGGGAGAAGATCCGCGAGGCGAGCCGGACGAACTGCATCCCCGTGCCGGGGCGCGGCAGCGCGGTCTGGCGGACGTGGTACTCGAGGTTGAAGCTCTCGTCGTCGACCCAGACCGGCCGCCCGCTCTCGAGCGGCGGGAACGACAGCCGCTGGCGGTAGCGCGGAACCAGGTGCAGGCGCGAGCGAATGTCGTCGAGGAACGCGTCGAACTTCGGCGGCGGACCCTCGAACGTCGCGATGGCGCCGATGTGCATGTGCGACGTCGGGCCCTCCTGGACGAGGAACGAGGCGTCGACCGCGGTCAGCCGGTCGAAGTGCTGCTGGGGCATGCGCGCACCCTAACGGCCGCGCCGGGTCAGGCGTCGACGACGGTGGCTCCCGCGTCGCGCAGCGCCGCCCGCGCGACGTCCAGGTGCGACTGCGGCACGAGGATCAGGTCGGTGTCGAACGTCGACAACACGAACACCGGCACGCCGCTCGCGGCCAGCGGGGTCGTCAATCCACTGACGATGCCGGTCAGCGCGAAGTCCAGCGGGCCGCGGACCGCGAGCGTGCGGTAGCCGTCCTGGCGGCGCACTCCGGGCGGGACGAGGTCCTGCGCGCAGACGATCGACAGCTCCTCGCGCGTCCGCGTGACCGACGCCGGGTTGCCGGCCAGCGCCCAGTCCGGCAGCGACGCGTCGGGCGCCAGCCGCACGATCGACATCCGGCCGGGCAGCAGATCCAGCGTCAGCTCCATCGCGCCAGCGTACGCGCGCGCCCGCGCGCCGCCGCGCGGGCTGCCGCGCCCTGCGAAGATGGGTTCCCGATCACCGCGCAGCGCAAAGGACTTCACCGATGGCATGGGACTTCTCGACCGACCCCGACTTCCAGCAGCAGCTGGACTGGATGCGGACGTTCGTGCGCGAGGAGATCTGGCCGATCGAGACGATCTACCACGAGCTCAGCTGGCAGCAGGTCGCGGACATCTACGCGCCGCTGCAGGAGCGGGTCAAGGAGCGCGGGCTGTGGGCGGCGCATCTCGACCCTGAGCTCGGCGGCCAGGGCTTCGGCCAGGTCAAGCTCGGCCAGATGCACGAGATCCTCGGCACCTCGCCGTTCGCGCCGAACGCGTTCGGCTGTCAGGCACCGGACTCGGGCAACAGCGAGATCCTCGCGCTCGCCGGTACGCCGGAGCAGAAGGAGCGCTGGCTCCAGCCGCTGCTCGCCGGCGATCTGCATTCCTCCTTCTCGATGACCGAGCCCGACTCGTCGGGGTCGGACCCGACGAGCCTGCGCACGCGGGCCGTCCGCGACGGCGACGACTGGGTCATCAACGGGCACAAGTGGTTCTCCAGCAACGCGTCGATCGCCGACTTCCTGATCGTCATGGCGGTCACCGATCCCGACGCCCGCAGCCACCAGCGCGCATCGATGTTCATCGTGCCCGTGGACGTGCCGGGCGTCGACATCGTCCGCGACGTCGCGACGATGGGTCACCCGGAGGAGTCGTTCGGCAAGCTCGGCAACCACGCCGAGATCCGCTACAGCGACGTTCGCGTCCCGGCCGACGCGCTGCTCGGCGGCGAGGGGATGGGCTTCATGATCGCCCAGCATCGCCTGGTACCCGGCCGCATCCACCACTGCATGCGCTGGCTCGGGCAGTCCAGTCGCGCCTTCGACATGCTCTGCGAGTACGGCACGCACCGCCGCGCGTTCGGCTCGACGCTGGCCGAGAAGGAGATCGTTCGCGCCTGGATCGCCGACTCCGCCGCGCAGATGCAGGCAGCCCGGCTGATGACGCTCCACGCCGCCTGGAAGATGGACACCGAGGGCGCGTCCGCGGCGCGGATGGATGTCTCGCTGATCAAGTTCTTCGGCGCGCAGGTGCTGCACGACGTCGTCGACCGCGCGCTGCAGATCCACGGCTCGCTCGGCTACTCGACCGACATGCCGATCGAGGCGATGTACCGCCACGCGCGCGCGGCGCGGTTCTACGACGGACCGGACGAGGTTCATCGCCAGTCGGTCGCGCGGCAGATCCTGCGCGGCTACGACCCGCCGGCCGACGGCATCCCGACCGAGCACATCCCGACCCGCCGCGCCGCCGCCCGCGTGAAGTTCGCCGAGTTGCTCGACGCGGTCACCGCGAACGACTGACCACGGCGCGCGGAGGTGATGAGCATCGCGGAGCGCGCGCCGGGCACAGGCCAGGGGGACGGTGACGGCCTGTCGGTCCGCGTGCTGCTGATCGCGCTGGCGGTCCAGTTCGTGGTCGGCGGTCTGGCCGTCTATTTTGCGCTGGCGGGCTGGCCGTTCGTCGGCGGCGGGCGCGACGCGAACCCGGTTCCGACCGTCAGCGCCCCGGCGGCAAGGCCGGTCGCCGCGCTGTCGGCGCCGGCGGCGCTGAGTCCGCGCGCGCGCACCAACCGCTTCGACGGGCGTCGCGCGTTTGCGCTGCTGCGCCGGCAGGTCGAGGTCTACGGCGCACGGCCCGCGGGCTCGGTCGCGCTGCGCCGGCTCGCCCTCGACCTGCGTGCGCGGCTCCCCCGTGGGCGCCTGGAGCCGATTCCGGGTCATCCTGGCCTGCACAACGTCGTCGGGGTCCTCCCAGGCCGGATGCCGGCGATCGTCGTCGGCGCCCACTACGACACCCAGCCCGATCCGGCCGGCTACCTCGGCGCCAACGACGGCGCCGCCGGGACGGCCGCGGTCGTCGAACTGGCTCGCTCGCTCGCCCGCTCGCCCCGTCGCGGCGCGCGCGAAATCCGTTTCGTCCTGTTCGACGGGGAGGAGCTGCCGCTCGGCCGCACGGATTTCCTGTCCGACGCGCTGCGCGGGTCGAAGGCCTACGTCGCCGCGCACGAGGGCCAGGTCGGCTCGATGGTCCTGCTCGACTACGTCGCCGGGAACGGGCTGCGACTCCCGCGTGAGGACACCTCGACGCCCGCATTGTGGAAGCGGCTGCGAGCTGCGGCCGAGCGCGTCGGCGTCGGCGCGGTGTTCCCCGACGGCCGGCAGTCCGGGATCTGGGACGACCACACGCCGTTCCTCGACGCCGGCATCCCGTCGATCGACCTGATCGACTTCTCCTACCCGCAGGAGGGGACGCTGCAGGACGACGTCGCGCACGTCAGTCAGCAGTCGCTCGACGCCGTCGGCGAGACGGTCGCCTCGCTGCTGCTCGGCGAGCGGCTGCGCGCCCCGTAAGAGCCGGTTTCAGGACTCGGTCGCAGCAGGGCCGGCGGCGGCGCGACGCCCGGCGATGATCTCGAGCCCGTCGGGACGCGAGGCGACGGCGATGAGCGCCGCGACCACGTCGGGATCGAACTGCGTTCCGGCACAGCGGCGCAGCTCCGCGATCGCCTCGCTCAGGGTCCGCCCGGGCGCGTAGGGGCGATCCTGCATGATCGCCCCGAGGGCGTCACACGCGAAGACGATGCGGGCTGCCATCGGGATCGCCTCACCCGCCAGCCCATCCGGGTAGCCGCAACCGTCCCAGCGCTCGTGGCTGGCGCGGACGATCGGCGCGACATGCTCGAGCGAGGGCGCGGCCGCGACGATCCGCTCGCCGATCAGCGTGTGACGGCGGATGAACTCCAGCTCCTGATCGTCGAGCGGGCCCGGCTTCATGATGATCTCGTGCGGGACGGCGAGCTTGCCGACGTCATGCAGCGCCGCTGCATTGCGCAGCACCGCGATCTCGCCTGGCCCCATCTCCAGCTGGCGGCCGACGGCGAGCGCGAGGTCGACGACGTCGCTGACGTGCTCGCCGAGCTCGGGATGACATTCACCGACCGCGCGCAGCAGCACCGCGACGCTCTGGTGTGCCGGCGACAGGCGGCGATCATGCTTGTGGGCGTACATCCGGCGGTCCGCCGTCCGCAGCGCCTCGTCTCCGCTGGCTGCCTCGTCGGGCACCACGACCGAGCCGAACGAGCAGCTGACGCTGAAGCCGTCGCCCTGCTCGACCATCGCCAGCGTCGCGACGCGTTCGACATCCCCGCGCGTCATCACGCCGATCGGGCTGAGCACGCAGAATTCGTCGCCGCCGATGCGGTACGCGCGCGCCGCCGGTGGCAGCGACTCGCGCAGGCGCAGGGCGAGTCGCCGCAGCAGCGCGTCGCCTGCGGGGTGGCCGAACGTGTCGTTGTAGGTCTTGAACCCGTCGAGGTCGAGGATCACGAGCAGCGCGCGGCGCTCGCCGATCACTCGCGGCAGATCGGCGACCAGCGCGCGGCGATTGCCCAGACCCGTCAGCGCGTCGGTCAGCGCCTCCCGCTCGAGCTCGTTCTCGGCCCGCGAGCGCAGGACGAAGGTCAGGATCACGAGGAGCAGCGCGACGCCGACGAGCAGGAAGGCCGCCAGCGGGACGCCGCCGAGCGGGCCGACACCGCCGCCACGCGCGACCGCGACGACGAGCCAGTCGTTGGCGTTGCCACCGATCGCGGGCAGCCGAGCAAACGCTGTTCGGCGGCCGCCGACGGTCCGCAGCCCCGAGGTCGTGCCGCCGCGTGTCAGCGACATGAAGTGGTGATCGGCGCCGCTGCCCAGCGCCTGCGTATTGGTCGGCGCGTGGTCCTGCTCGAGCACGATCGATCCGCTGTGGCGATCGACGACATACAGCTCGGCACCGCCGAGCGTGTCGGGCAGCAGCCGGCGCACACTGTCGAGCGTCAGCTCGAAGTGCACGATCGCCGGCTTGGATCCGTCGAGCGTGTGGATCGGCGCAGCCGCGCCGATCACCCAGGCCGCCGTGTCGGGCGAGCGGTAGGGCGGGGCGATGTAGGCGCCGCCGTACGGCGTCGCGAATGCGGGAACGAAGAACGGGTTGGCGCGCTCGTTCGGCGACAGCTCGGCTGCCGGCGCCAGCCGGTTGCGGACGACGCGCGCGTTCTCGCCTCCATGCTGGTCGATGAAGCAGATCTCGCTGATCGCCCCGGGGTAGAGCTTCGGGAGGTACGTCAGCGCGCCGTTGACGTCGCGGCGAGCCGACGCCGCGGCGGCGGCTGATCGCGCTGCGTACGTGCGGCGAAAAGCCGAGTTCTCGCCCAGCAGCAGCACCGTGGTCCGCAGCTCGGCGAACTTCGAACGCAGCGCCCGCGAGCCCTCGTCGGCGCTCGTCGTCAGCCGGCGATCGACGCCGTTCTGCGCGCGGCGGTGATGGCCGGCAGCGAGTGCTCGCCGGACGCCGTCGGCGATGCGGTCGCCTGACCGGTGCCGTGCGAGCGGCGCTGACCTACGACGACGTAGCGGCCGAATCGCTCGGCTGCGCGTCAGGCTGCGGCAAGGAGGCGCCCTTCTGCTCGGCGTCAAGGCGCGCGAGGTACGGGCTCAGGGAACGCGAAGCGATCTTCGCCGGCGGCCACCACAGTGGCTGATCGGAGATCGTGGACGTCCCATCCGGGTCGTCGAGTTCCGCCCGAACGTAGCGGCCGCCGCTCGGCGTGTGAAGCAGGCCGCGCAACACCGGCCGGAACGGCTCAGGGCTCGAGGTGGTCCCGAGCTGGGCGGCGATGTGCCGCGAAACGACGTCCGCGAGCTGGGCGGCGAGCCCGCCCTGCTTGACCGGCATCGACGTTCCGTCGCCGGCCGCGTAGACATCGTCGAGCCCCGGAACCCTCCCGTACTCATCCACGGGAATGAACCCGCCTGCGTCGCACGGCAGGCCGCTCACGTGCGGTCCGACGTTGTGCGGCAGCGACACGATCCTGTCGACGGGAATCCATGTCCCGTCGACACGCAGTGCGGTCGCGCTGAGCAGCTCCACGCTGGCGACGCGACACCGTATCGCGACGCCGCCATCGTCGAGCATCCGCTCGACGGCCGCGCTGACGGCGGCACCGAACACGGCGAGCGGCCGCGGCTCGTGCGTGATGATCACGACGGATCCGCCAGTCGCCGTCGCGCTCTCGCCCCATGCACGCGTCAGCAGTGCGAGTTCGTACGCGGGCAGCGACCACGTCACGCTGTCCGGAACGACGATCGCAACGCGTGGAGCGATGCCGTCGCGAAGGTCGCGCAGGACCTCGTCGAAGTCGCCCGCCGACGCGTCGCGGTCGAAGCTCACACCGTGCTCGAACGCCGGCACCTTGCGGGCTCCCACGGCCACGATCAACACGTCGTACTCCAGGTCGCTGCCGCCACGGAGTTCGACCACATGTCGATCGGGGTGCACGCACGTCACCTCGTCCTGAACGAAGCGGGCGCCATGATCCGTGCAGACGCGATCGAGTGCGAACCTCGACACCTCCCCCAGGCCGAACGGCTCATCGACGGCGAGCGCTCGATACGTGAAGTCGGGCGTCGCCGAGATCAACGTGACGTCCACGCGCGACACGCGCAGTGACCGCAGTTCGATCAGCGCCTCGAGTCCGGCGACACCTCCACCTGCGATGACGACGCGAAGCGGGTCGTGATGATGATCGCGGGGGACAGACATCGCTCCACGATCGCCGCCGCGTTCGCGGGCGTCATCCGTGCGACCCCGCGCCGTGCATCGGGGAACTCCGCAGACACGCCGGCGGGCCTTGCCGAGACCGATCCGGCGTCTGCGGTGATGGACGAGTGGACAGCGGTCGTCAGCGAGACTCCTCGGCAGGTCTGCGCCGGCCTACGGACATGGACTGCGGGAGAACCCCGATTCCGAACCGTGCGCAGGTCGTGACAGTGGCGGCGATCGCCTCGTCGGATCGGGACGTGACGGAAGAGCTTCCGGGGGGACTGCCGGCTGCCGGGCCTTGGTGCTCGGCGGCCGGCGATTGCCGCCTACACTCGGTTGCAATGGCTCCCACACCGCAGAAGATCCTGCTGGCGGCCCCGCGCGGCTACTGCGCCGGCGTCGACCGAGCGGTCCAGACGGTCGAGCGCGCTCTCGAGCTGCACGGTGCGCCCGTCTACGTGCGCAAGGAGATCGTGCACAACAAGCACGTCGTCGAACAGCTCAAGGACGCCGGCGCGATCTTCGTCGACGAGCTCGGCGATCAGGTCCCGGAAGGGGCGATGACCGTCTTCTCCGCGCACGGCGTCTCGCCCGCCGTCCACGCCGACGCCGAGCGCCGCGGCCTGCGGACGATCGACGCGACCTGCCCGCTCGTGACCAAGGTCCATCGCGAGGCCGTCAAGTTCGCCGCCGAGGGCTACACGATCGTGCTGATCGGCCACGACGGTCACGAGGAGGTCGAGGGGACGATGGGCGAGGCGCCCGAGGCGATCGTGCTGGTCGAGACCGTCGAGGACGTCGATGCGCTGCAGATCGCCGATCCCGAGCGGCTGGCCTACATCTCGCAGACGACATTGTCGGTCGACGAGACGCGGGCGATCATCAACCGCCTGCGCGAGCGCTTCCCGCAGATCACCGGGCCGCGCACCGATGACATCTGTTACGCGACGACCAACCGTCAGGCCGCCGTCAAGCAGCTCGCTCCGCTGTGCGAGCTGGTGCTCGTGATCGGCTCGCGCAACTCGTCCAACTCCAACCGCCTGGTCGAGGTCGCGCGCGAGCACGGCGCCGCCTCGCACCTGATCGACAACGAGGCGCAGGTCCAGGACGACTGGCTCGTCGGCGTCAAGACCCTCGGCATCACCTCAGGCGCCAGCGCACCGGAGGAGCTCGTCCAGCGTCTCGTGCAGTCGTTCCGCGAGCGCGGGACCGAGCAGGTCGAGGAGTTCGAGGTCGTCAAGGAGGACGTGCGCTTCATGCTGCCCAAGCAGATTCGCCAGGCGATGGCCGCCGCGGCCGGCTGAGGCCGCCGCGCGCGCTGCATGAGCACCACCCTCGTCATCTCCGACCTCCACCTCGGCTCGCGCCGCCCGGTGGACATCCTCCGGCGGCCGGCACCGCTGCAGGCGCTGTGCGAGCGCCTCGGCGGCGTCGACCGGCTCGTGCTGCTCGGCGACGTGCTCGAGCTGCGCCAGGGACCGATGCGCGACGCGCTGCACGCCGCCCGGCCGGCGCTCGAGGCGATCGGCGCGGCACTGCCCAAGGGCGCCGAGGTCGTGATCACGCCGGGCAACCACGACCACGCGCTGATCGCGCCGTGGCTGCGCGATCGCGGCCTGCAGGCCGAGCCGGAACCGCTCGGGCTCGAGACCCGCGTCGCGGCGTCGCAGGCGTCTGCGGCCGCGGCGCTGCTCGCCGAGTGGCTGGCACCCGGGCGCCGGCGCCGCGTCGTCGAGCTGGCCTATCCCGGGATCTGGCTGCGGGATGACATCTGGGCGACGCACGGGCACTACCTCGACCGGCTGATCACGGTGCCGACGTTCGAGCGGCTCGCCGCCGGCGGCATGGCCCGCGTCGTCGGCAAGCTGCCGGAGTCCGGCGCGAGCGCCGAGGACTTCGAGGCGGGACTGGCGCCGATGTACGCCTGGCTCGACACGCTGGCCAACAGCCCGGCCGCCGGCGGGCGCTGGGCGACCGGCGCGCCGACGGCCAAGACCTGGGCGCTGCTGTCCGGTGACGGTCGCGCGCCGCTGCGCGGCAAGGCGCTCGCGGCGCTGCTGCCGCTCGGCATCGCCGGGCTGAATCTCGCCGGGATCGGCCCGGTCCGTTCGGAGCTGTCCTCGGACGAGTTGCGTCGCGCCAACGCGACGGCGATGCTCGGCGTCGTGGCGGCGCTCGGGATCGACGCGCGCCACGTGATCTTCGGTCACACGCATTGCGCCGGCCCGCTGCCGGGGACCGACCACGGCGAGTGGGAGGCGGGGGAGACCCGCGTCCACAACCCCGGCTGCTGGACCGACGAGCCGATGATCGAGTCCCGCGCGCACCACAGCCCCTACCGGCCGGGCCGCGCGATCGTCGTCGACGACGACGGACCGCCACGACTGGAGACCGTGGCCGAGGATCTCGGCGAGCGTCCCGGCGACGGCTACTGAGCGAGCCCCGGAGCGAACCCCGTGCGCAGCACCTCGGCGTCGAGCGTGCGGATCGCGATCGTCGCCTCTGTGTGGTGCGCGTGGGCGACGACGCGGTGAGCGCCGGCGCGGCTCAGCGCGAGGATCCGGCCGTCGACCTCGATCGCTCCCGGCCCGGCGCTGA
>JBBRFO010000038.1:0-23580 GCA_038224135.1 Solirubrobacterales bacterium | reverse complement strand
GGCGTTCGGCGGCGAAGGCGAGGCGATCACCACGGCCGGCGCGCTCCACCACGGCCTGCACGACCTGGGCTGGGACGGCGCGGTCTGCGGCCCCGGCCCCGGCATCCTGGGCTCGGCGAGCGCGCTCGGCCACGGTGGCATGGTCGTGCTGGAGAGCGTCCATACGGCTCGCGCGCTGGGCTGCCCGGTTCTCGTCTGCCCCCGGCTGTCCTCCAGCGACGAGCGCGAGCGTCATCGCGGCCTGTCGCATCATTCGCGGACGGTGCTCGAGCTGCTGCTGGTGGCGGTCACCGTCGGCGCGCCGCCCGGTGAGGCGCACCTGATCCCGCGCGGGCGCGGTCACCGGATCGTCGAGGCGCGCGCCGACCTGGCGGGATACGCCGCGTCCGGGCTGCCGACGAGCACGATGGGCCGCACGATCGACGAGGACCCGCTGTTCTTCGGCTCGGCGCTGTCGTGCGGTGCGGTCTTCGCCCGCCTCGGCGAGCGCCGGTCGGCCGACGGCACGCTGAGCGAGACCTGAGTCCCGCGCACGAACCCGTGCGCATTCAAGGAGTCCCGACCGCGCCCGGCGAACCATCCGGCACGATGACGACGACGATCTCCGGCGCCGCCGCGCGCCCGCTCGCGGACCTGGTCCTCGACTTCCTGGCGTACCTGCAGCTCGAACGCGGCCTCTCGCAGAACACGCTCGAGGCCTACCGCTCCGACCTGGCGCAGTTCGGCGCCTTCCTCGAGCGGCGCGCAGCGAGCCCGCTCGGCGTCGCGCACAGCGACCTCGCCGCGTTCCTCGACGAACTGGCGCGGGGCCGCGACGGCCGTCCGCCCGTGGCGCCGGCGACGCTGCAGCGCAAGACCGCGTGCCTGCGCTCGTTCTATCGCCACCTGCGCCGTGAGGAACTGATCGACCACGACCCGACGGCCGACCTGCGCGGCCCGCGCAAAAGCCAGAAGCTGCCCCAGGTGCTGAGCCGCGAGGAGGTCGCGCAGCTGATGGCCTCACCGCAGGGCGACACGCCGGCCGCCCAGCGCGATCGCGCGCTGCTCGAGCTGATGTACGCCTGCGGCCTGCGGGCGTCGGAGGCGACCGGCCTGCTCGTCGGTGACGTCGACCTCGTCGCCGGCGCTCTGCGGGCCCGCGGCAAGGGGTCCAAGGAGCGGATGGTCCCGATCGGGCGCCAGGCGATCGGCGCCGTGCGCGCGTTCCTCGACGGCGGCCGCCGAACACTCGTCGGAATCAACGACGAGCCGCACCTGTTCGTCAACCAGCGCGGCGGGGCGCTGAGCCGGCAGGGGCTCTACAAGATCGTCCAGGGGCACGCGCAGGCCTGTGGGCTGGGCGACAGGATGAGCCCGCACACGCTGCGTCACTCCTTCGCCACGCACCTGCTCGCCGGCGGCTGCGACCTGCGCGCGCTGCAGGAGATGCTCGGCCACGCCGACATCGCGACGACGCAGATCTACACCCATCTGTCGGCCGAACGCCTCAAGGACCAGTACTGGGAGGCCCACCCGCGGGCGGGCCGCTGACCGTGCCGCGTTAGACCACGGCGGCGGCGGCCTCGCCGCCGATCACGGCACGGCTGTCCTCGGTGCGCAGGACGGTCAGCGCGACGATCACGCCGATCGCCGCCATGCCCGCGCCGGCGAGGAAGGCCGCCTGGAAGCCCTCGGTCAGCGCTGCGGCGTCCGGCTTGCCCGGACCGGCGACCGCGCTCGTGCGCGACAGCGAGATCGCGACGAGAATCGCCAGGCCCAACGCACCGCCGACCTGTTGCGCCGCATTGAGGATGCCGCTGGCCAGACCGGCTTCGTTGAGGTCCACGCCCGACGTCCCGCCGACCGTGACGCTGACGAACGACAGCCCGAGGCCGACGGCCGCCACCAGCTCAGGGCCGAGCACGTCACCCAGGAACGTCCCGTCGACCGAGATGCGCGACCACCACAGCAGGCCGACGGTGACACACGCCAAGCCCGTCGCGAGGACGGGCTTGAACCCGACGCGGTTGACGATCGTCGAGCCGATGCCGGCGGTGATGACGATCGTCACGCCGAGCGGCAGATACGACAGCCCCGCCCGCAGCGCCGACCAGTGCAGCACCTCCTGCATGTACAGCGAGACGAAGTAGAACATCGAGAACAGCGATGCGGCGAGCAGGACGCCGACGATGTATGACCCGGTGCGCGTCCGGGCGCTGAAGATGTCAAACGGGACGAGCGGCGCCGGCGCGCGCAGCTCGATCACCACAAACGCGACGAGCAACGCCAGTGAGGCGGCGACGATGCCGATCGTCGTGGCCGAGCTCCAGCCGGCGGTGGTCGCATTGACCAAGCCGTAGACGAGCATCGAGATGCCGGCGGTGATCGTCACGGCTCCGGCGACGTCGAAGCCGGCGTCCGTCTGGCGGGCGCGGCTCTCGGGAACCAGCCGCGGAGCCAGCAGCGCGGCGGTGGCGGCGATTGGGACGTTGACGTACAGCACCCAGCGCCAGCTGAGGTACTCCGTCAGCAGGCCGCCGAGCAGGACGCCGATCGCGCCGCCAGATCCGGCGACGGCGCCCCAGACGCCGAGTGCCTTGTTGCGCTCGGCGCCCTCGGTGAAGACCGTCGTCAGGATCGACAGGGCGGCGGGGGAGAGCAGCGCGGCGCCCAGGCCCTGGACCGCGCGGGCGGCGATCAGCATCGCCTCGCTCTGCGCCAGGCCGCCGGCGAGCGACGCGGCCGCGAACAGCCAGAGGCCCGCGACGTAGACCTTGCGCCGGCCGAACAGGTCCCCGAGTCGGCCGCCGAGCAGGAGGAAACCGCCGAACGTCAGGACGTAGGCGTTGACGACCCACGACAGGTTGTCCTGGGAGATCGACAGGGCGGTGCGGATCGACGGCAGCGCGACGTTCGTGATCGACGCGTCGAGCACGACCACGAACTGGCTGGCGGCCAGCAGTGCGAGCAGATAGCCCTTGTGGACCTCGGTCGTGGGGGAGTCGGACATGGGGGAAAGCCTCGCAGGCAGGGTCTTGGGCACTGGTGGGGAACCAGGCGGTACGCTCTCCATCAGGAAGCGGACCCCCGGTTCCGGTTGACCACCCTAGCAGTCCGGAACGACGGTTCCGTTTTCATCTCATGACGACCATTCCCGCGACCTCCGTCATCGACACGCCGGCACGCCCGATGCGTGCCGATGCCCGCCGTAACCGGGCTCGCATCCTCGATGCGGCTCGCGCGGTGCTGGCCGAGCACGGGGTCGACGCCGGAATGGACGAGATCGCCCGCAGCGCCGACCTCGGCGTCGGCACGCTCTACCGCCACTTCCCGACGAAGGAGGCGCTGATCGACGCGATCGCGGCCGATCACTTCGCCGAGCTCGCGGAACTCGCCGGCCGCGCGCTCGACGGATCCGGGAGCCCCGGCGAGCGCTTCACGGACTTCATCTGGTCGGCGGCGCGCCGGACCCGCGGGGACGCGGCGATGGCGCAGGTCATGGCCGCCAACGCGCAGGTGCTCGACCGCGTGGCCGGGACCAAGGTGGCGCTGACCGAGCGCGTCGATCTGCTCGTGCAGGCCGCCGTCGCCAGCGGCGAACTGCGCGCGGACGCGTCCGGGGCGGACGTGCCGGCGATCATGTGCGGCCTGGGCTCGGTCGTGGCGACCGAGGCCCTGGGTCACGGTGCCGGCTGGGAGCGTTACCTGACGCTGGCGCTCGACGGGCTGCGCTACGGCGCTCCGAACGTCCCGCTTGCTTGAGCGGCCCCCGCCGACGGCTCTGTCAGCATCACCGTTGATGGCGCTGCCCAGCCACCAGCGCCGCGCGTTCGTCGTCGTGATCGACGGTCTGGGCGCGGGCGCCGAACCCGACGCCGCGGACTACGGCGACAGCGGCGCCAACACGCTCGCGCACGTCGCTCGGGCGGCCGGCGGCCTGGACCTTCCGGCATTCGAGCACCTCGGCCTGGGCAACATCGCGCCGATCGACGGCGTCGCGCCATCGCCGGCGCCGGTCGTGCACGGGACGCTCGCCCACGGCGGCGCCGGCAAGGACTCGACGACCGGGCACTGGGAACTGATGGGCATCGTCGTCGAGCAGCCGCTGCCGACGTACCCCGACGGCGTCCCGGACCGCGTCCGGGCGGTGCTGGAGGAGGCGACGGGCCTGCGCTTCTGCGGCGGCGGTGCGATCGACGGAATCGCGGCGCTGGAGCAGCTCGGCCCGCATCACCTGGCGAGCGGCGAGGTGATCCTCTACACGTCCGTCGACTCGGTCGTGCAGCTCGCCGCCCACGAGGACGTGATCAGCACCGCGGCGCTGCACGCTGCCTGCGCCGCGGCGCGCGGAGCGCTGACCGGCGCCGACGCCGTCGGCCGCGTGATCGCGCGGCCGTTCGATGGCGCCGCCGGCGCGTTCCAGCGCAGCGACGGACGCCGCGACTTCTCGCTGCTGCCACCGGCGCGCTCGTACCTCGACGCGGCGATCGAGCGCGGCATCCCCGTCCGCGGCGTCGGCAAGGTCGTCGACCTGTTCGCCGGACGCGGCTTCGACGCCGCCCACCCCGGATCGAGCAACACGGAGGCGTTGACCTCGGTCGACGCGCTCATCGACCGGCTCGCGCACGGACTCGTCGTGGCGAACCTGATCGACACCGACCAGGTTCACGGGCACCGCAAGGACGTCGCCGGCTTCGCTGCGGCGCTGCGCGAGATCGACGCCGCGCTGGCACGCTGGCTCCACGCGCTCGGCCCGGGCGACCTGCTGCTGCTGACCGCCGATCACGGCGTCGACCCCGCGATGGCGCACTCCGACCACACGCGTGAGCGCGTGCCGCTGCTGGCGGTCATCCCGGGCGCGTCCGGGTGGCGCCACGACGGACCGATGGCCGACGCCGGCGCGACCGCGCTGGCGTGGCTGACCGGCGAGGACGAGCCCGACCTGCCGGGCAGCTCGTTTCTGCCGCCCGCCTAGATTGGACGGCGCGATGCCCGAGTTGCCCGAGGTCGAGACGATCCGCCGCCGGCTGGCGCCGGTCGTCGAGGGCCGGCGGATCACCGCGCTGGAGGTCACCGACGCGCGCTGGTGCGCGCCGCTGGCGCCCGGCGAGCTCGCGGCGGCCGTCGAAGGCCGCGTCGTCGAGCGGCTGTCGCGGCGGGGCAAGTACCTCGTCTGGGAACTCGAGGACGACATCGCGCTGCTCGTGCACCTGCGGATGACGGGGACGCTGCTCTACGACGCCGATCCGGGCGAGCCCTACCAGCGCGTCGTCTTCACGCTCGATGACGGTCATGACCTGCGGTTCTGCGATCCGCGGCGCTTCGGTACGGGCGAGCTGGCGATCGGCCCGGACGCGCTGGCCGCGTTCTTCGCTGCGCGCCTCGGCGTCGAGCCGCTCGGCGGGGAGCTCGACGGGCCGACGCTGCGCGCGCTGGCCCGCGACCGCCGGACCGCCGTCAAGTCGTTCCTGCTGGATCAGCGACGCATCGCCGGGGTCGGCAACATCTACGCCGACGAGGCGCTGTACCGCGCGGGGATCCATCCGCTGCGCGCCGCAGGCCGGCTGAGCACTGCGCAGTACGAGCGCCTGGCGCAGACCGTCCAGGACGCGCTCCACGCCGGCCTGAACGCCGGTGGTGCGACGATCGATGACTTCCGCCATCCCGACGGGGTCTACGGCGGCTTCCAGCACGAGTTCCTCGTCCACCGCCGCGAGGGCGAGCCGTGCGACGCCTGCGGCCGCGAGATCGTGAAGTTCGTCGTGGGCGGCCGCGGGACCTACGCCTGCGAACGCTGCCAGCCGCGCCCGCGCGGGGCGCACCTGATCAGGCCGCGAGCTCCTCGAGCGCGCCGCTCTGGTCGGCTGTGATCAGCTCGCGAAAGCCGCCCAGGACGGTGCCGTCGATGACGATCTGCGGAAAGCTCATCATCCCCGTCTCGCCTGCCAGCTTGGCGCGTCCGACCGGGTCCTTCGCCAGATTGACTTCCTCGAACGCGATCCCGCGAGTCTTCAGCAGCTCCTTCGCACGGGTGCAGAACGAGCAGGGGTCGGTTGAGTAGACGATGATCTGGGCCATTACTTCATTCAGGATAGCGAGCAGATCGTGCCTGGTCCGCTGACCACGGAGGCCGTCGTGCTGCGCTCGATGCGCTTCGGTGAGGCCGACCGCATCCTGCATCTGTACACGCCCGGCCGGGGTCGGATCGGGGCGATCGCCAAGGGCGTGCGGCGCTCACGCAGCCGCTTCGGCGGGCGCCTCGAGCCGTTCTTCCGCGTGTCGCTCGGCCTGCACGAGGGCCGCTCGGACCTGATGACGGTGACCAGTGCCGAAACGGTCGCGCCGCACCGCGACCTGCGCGAGCGGGCCGACGCGCTGGACGCCGCCGGGCGCGCGTGCGACGCGGTCGCGCGGCTGTTCGACTCCGGCGAGCCGCACCCGGAGGTCTTCAACCTGCTCTGCACGATGCTCGCGCTGCTCGACAGCGATCCGCACGCCGGCAACGTCGAGCGGCGCCTGGCATTCCGCCTGAAGCTGCTGCTCGCAGCCGGGCTGGCGCCGCAGCTGGCGGCGTGTGCGACGTGCGGCGAGCCGTCCGGCCTGGTCGGCTTCTCGCCGGCGGCGGGAGGCGTCGTCTGCGGCGCCTGCGAGGCGTCGGCATTCCCGCTCGACGCCGACGCGCACGCGTTCCTGACGCAGGCGCTCGGGCTGCCGCTGGCGCAGACGCCCGCCGCGGACGCGCGAGTCACGCGCCTGGCGGACCGCGTCGTCAACGACACCGTCGCGTTTCACGCCAACGTGCGGCTGCGCTCGGCACTCTGATCGCGGCTGCTGCGAGAATCGCCGCCGTGGATCCCCACGCCGACCCAGGGCCCGTCGCCCGCATCTACGCCGAGCGCGCCGCCGCGCTCGAGGAGCGCACGCTGTCGCCGCTCGCGGCGCGCTCGTGGCCGGCGCGGCGCGCGGTCCCTGAGCCCGACTGCGGCCTGCGCTCCCCGCTGCAGCGCGACCGCGACCGGATCGTCCACGGCAAGTCGTTCCGCCGGCTGAAGCACAAGACACAGGTGTTCGTCGCGCCCGAGGGCGACCACTACCGCACGCGGCTCACGCACAGCATCGAGGTGACGCAGGTCGCTCGAACGGTCGCTCGGGCGCTGCGGCTGAACGAGGACCTGACCGAGGCGATCGGCCTGGGCCACGACCTCGGCCACCCGCCGTTCGGGCACATCGGCGAAGCGGTGCTCGACGCCTGCCTGCGCGAACGGTGGGGCGGCGGCTTCCGGCACTACGAGCACTCGCTGCGCGTCGTCGACGTTCTCGAGCGCGACGGCTTGGGGCTGAATCTCTGCGAGGACGTCCGTGACGGCATCGTCTGTCACTCGGGGCGTGCGCCGATGCCGCGCACGCTCGAGGGGCGGATCGTGCGGATCGTCGACCGCGTCGCCTACATCAACCACGACATCGACGACGCGCTGCGCGCCGGCGTGATCACCGAGTCCGACCTGCCGGATGGGCCGATCTCGGTGCTCGGAACGACCGGCCCGCACCGGATCGACGCGCTGGTGCACGACCTCGTCGAACACTCCGAGGTCGCCGGCGACATCGTCCAGGGGGAACAGCTCGGCGCGGCGATGGACGAGCTGCGGACGTTCATGTTCGATCGCGTGTACATGGGCTCGCAGGCGCGCAACGAGCATGCCCGGATCGAGCGCGTGATCCGCACGTTGTTCGAGCACTACTCGTCCGATGTCGAGCGCCTGCCGGACGGCGGTGGTGCGCCCGGCGCGGACGAGGCGCAGCGCGTGACGGATTATCTGGCGGGCATGACCGACCGGTATTGCATCCGGGTATTCGAGGAACTCACCGTCCCGGAATCGTTCGCGGCCTAGGCGGTTCACGATGGCGCGCTATACGAACGAGTCGATCGAGCGGGTCCGCGATGCCGTCGACATGGTCGACCTCGTCCAGGCCAAGACCGACCTGCGCAAGTCCGGCTCGGCGAGCTTCACGGGGCTGTGCCCGTTCCATGACGAGCGCTCGCCGTCGTTCAGCGTCGACGCGCTGAAGAAGGTCTTCCACTGCTTCGGCTGCGGCGAGGGCGGCGACCTGTTCCGCTTCGTCGAGCTGACCGAGGGGGTCAGCTTCCGCGAGTCGCTGGAGCTGCTCGGCGATCGGTATTCGGTGACGCTGGAGCTGGACGAGGAGGATCCCCACGCGGCCCAGCGTCGCCAGCAGCGCGAGCGGCTGCTGGAGCTGCTCGAGCGCACGGCGGCGTTCTACGTGCGGATGCTGTGGGAGTCCGACGAAGCGCGCGACGCCCGGGAGTACCTGGCCGAGCGCGGGCTGCAGGAGTCCTACCTGCGCGAGTTTCGCGTCGGCTATGCGCCGAGCGACTGGGGCCGCGTGATGACGGGGTCGCGGCAGGCGGGGTTCAGCGAGCGCGAGCTGCTCGACGCCGGGCTGATCCAGCGCAGCCAGAAGGGCCAGACCTACGACCGCTTCCGCCGGCGGATCATGTTCCCGCTCGGCGACGTGCGCGGGCGCGTGCTCGGCTTCGGCGCGCGGGCGCTCGGCGCCGACCAGAAGCCGAAATACCTCAACTCCGCTGACGGGCCGGTCTACCACAAGGGCCGCCACGTCTTTGCGGCGGACCTGGCGCGGGCGGCGGCGGCGAAGTCGGGCGAGGCGATCCTGTGCGAGGGCTACACCGACGTGATCGCGCTGCATCAGGCCGGGTTGCGCAACGCGGTCGGGTTGATGGGGACGGCGCTGACCGAGGATCAGGTCGGCGAGTTGGCACGGCTGGCACCACGGGTGCTGCTGGCGCTCGACGCCGACAGCGCCGGGCAGGGGGCGATGCTGCGCGCCGCTCAGGTTGCCGCGGGCCGGCGGCTGGAGCTGCGCGTCGTCCCGCTGCCGCCGGGGAGCGATCCGGCGGACATCGTCGCCGCGGGCGGGGGAGAGGCGGTCCGCGACCTCGTCGCCAAGTCGATGCCGTTCGTGCGCTTCCGCGTCGAGCGGTCGCTGTCGCTGGAGGACCTGACCGATCCTGAGGCCAAGGATCGGGTGGTGGAGGCGCTGCGGCCGGTGTTCGCGACGCTCGGCGCCGGCGCGCTGCGCGACGACCTGCTGGAGCTGGCCGCCGGGCGGCTGGGGGTGGTGCCGACGAAGTTCGCCGAGTGGCTGGCGGCGTCACAGCGCGCCGGTGCTTCGCCGACCGTCTCAGCGGCGCCAGCCCGTCAGTCC
Source organism: Solirubrobacterales bacterium (assembly GCA_038224135.1). GTDB lineage: Bacteria > Actinomycetota > Thermoleophilia > Solirubrobacterales > Solirubrobacteraceae > F1-60-MAGs163. The sequence continues at coordinate 14,355 of JBBRFO010000038.1, read as the reverse complement.
GCGTCGCCGGGCGCCGCCACGGCGCCCGCTGCCCAACGGACGATCCTCGATCCTGCCGGGCGGATCGAGCGCCAGTTCCTGGTCCAGTGTCTGGCGTTGCCGGCAGAGGGGCGGGAGAAACTGGGAACGATCGACGTCGACCAGGACTTCACCGCCGCGGTCCACCGCCGCGCCGCGCGCCTGCTGCGTGACCACCTGGGCGAGGAGCGGCTCGACGCCGGCGACGACGAGGAGCTGCACGGCACGCTCGCCGAGCTGCAGGTCCGTGCCGGGCACGCGCGCGGATCGCGCGCGGCCCTGGAGGCCGAGCACCTGCGCCTGCAGCTGACGCGCGTCGAGCGCGACATCAACACGGCCAAGCGCGCCGGCGGCAGCGAGCTGGTGCGGCTCGTCGAGCTGCGCGAGAGCCTGCGCGGCGCCGTCGAGCGCGAGGTCGAGAAGACGCTGATCGAGACGCGGCCGGCGGAGGACTAGGGCACGGGCGCTGGAGCGAAAGCTCGGGGGGTGGGACTCGAACCCACAACGACTCGGTTAACAGCCGAGCATTCTGCCGATTGAATTACCCCCGACCGGGTGCGACGGGCGGGAGTATAGAGACACCGGCCTCCACCTCTGCATGGCAGTTGGCACACAGCAGGACGCACGTTGCTGCCTCCTCGCGGACGGTGTCAAAGGCCCGTGCAACGCCCTTCAGGCTGATCGGGAAGCGCTTGGTCGACGGATCGATGTGATGGAACTCGAGCGCGGCAATGCGGCGGTCGTAGCCGCACATGCGACACGAGCCGCCAGCCTCGTGAACGAGACGGCGCTTGACCTGCCGCCGGCAGCGGGTCACCGCGTCGCTGGCGCAGCGACGGCAGCGATAGCGCTTCCCACGCAAGACGTGGTCCGTCACACCATGCGTTCGGCACGTCCGCGTGACCGCCCGCGCCGCGCCGGTTCCCGGCACGCCGCTCGCCCGCTGACGCGCGCTGCGCGTCGTCTGGAGGCCGTGGAAGTGCAGCCAGTACCGCACCGTTGTCGGGCTTCGGCCGACCTGCGCGGCGATCTCCGCCACCGTCTGGTCGGCGTCGACCAGGGCTCGCAGTTGGTCAGTGCCCAGCCCGCCCTTGGGAGCGTGGACGTCACGGCCGTTGGCCCGCAGCGCGTGCTTTTCAATCCAGTACGCGACGGTTGACGAGTGACGGCCGTGACGGCGCCCGATCTCCTCGAGCGACATGCCTGCGCGGAGCATCTCCTCGAGATCGTCACGGTCCATGAAAGCGAACACTGGTTCGTATAGCGGACGGCCACCCAGCGTCAGCCCGGGGTCACCAGGTCTTCGATCACGCGCGACGCTGCTTCACCCGCGTCGTGCTCAGCCGCCCAGCTCGCAAGCTCCTGAGCCCGAGCCCGCAGCCCCGGTTCTCCGAGCGCCCGCTGCACCGCCAGCCGCACCGCGCTCGGGCCGACCAGCCGCCGCGGAATCCGCACGCCGACGCCGGCCCAGTCGACCCGGGCGGCGTTCTCGTTCTGATCGCCGCCTGCCGGGGCGATCACGACGACGCAGCCGCTCGACAGCGCGCGGGCGACGGTCCCGTGGCCGCCGTGGCAGACGACGACGTCGGCCTGCGGCATCGTCCGCGCGTAGCTGACCCAGTCGACGAGTCGCGTGTTCGCCGGGATCCGCGGCTGCGGGTCGGCGAACGGCCGGCGGTTCGTCGTCGCCAGCACGCGGACGCCGTCCAGATCCCCGAGTCCCTCCAGCGCCGCGCGCAGCAGCACGTGGTCACCATCCTGAGCGGTCGACGGGGCGACCAGCACCAGCGGCTCGTCGCCCGGCGGCAGGTCGACGTCGTCGGTCGGCGGTTCCCAGTGCAGCGGACCGACGACCTGCCGGCCGGGCAGCGCCGGCCGCGGGTACTCCAGTTGCGGGAACGTGCCGACGAGCGACAGCTGCTCCGAGATCCCGCCGTGCACGCGAGACAGGGCCGGCAGGCCGAGTCGTCGCCGCGTCTCGTTCAGCTCCACGCGGCCCTGCTCGAGCCCGCGCCCGACGACCGGGTCGAGCAGCCGCCAGCCGGCTCGCCCCAGCGCTGTCCGCGGCCGCCGCGCACCCAGCGAGTACGGGGCAAAACCGGGAGCCCCGCGCGGGTCGACGTGCGGGATCAGGGTCGCGCACGGCACACCCTCGAGCTCCGCCGCCAGCGCCGGCGCCAGCGTCAGGACGTCGCTGACGACCACGTCGGGCGCGACCTGCGCCACCAGCGGCCGCGTCTCCCCGACCGCCCGCACGACCGCCTCGAACGGCTTCAGTGGTCGCTCGCGCGTGGGAAAGACGTGATACTCCGGCGCCGCCGCGAACGACAGGCCCTCGCGCACCGCGTCGGCCTCCCAGCGCGACCATGTCTGCAGCGTGACCGCATGCCCGCGCGCCGCCAGAGCGCGTCCCAGCGACAGCATCGGGAACGCGTGCCCGGGGTCGCCGAACGCCCCGAGCAGGATGGTCAGCGGCCGCGGCGCCACCGAGCCGTCGCTCAGCTCATCAGCTCCGCGATCTCGCGCAGCTGATCGATCCGCGCCTCACGCGTGAACGCCACGGGCATCACGCCGAGCGTGCCGACGCCGGCATCGCGATACGCCGCGAGCCGCTCCCGCACGTGCTCGCGCGGGCCGCAGATCGCGACCGTGTCGATCAGGTCGTCCGGGATCGCCGCCATCGCCTCGTCCTTCTTGCCGTCGAGGTACAGGTCCTGCACCTCCTGCGCCGCGTCGTCGAACCCGTAGCGCCGCACCAGCGCGTTGTAGAAGTTCTTCTCCCGCGAGCCCATCCCGCCGATGTACAGCGCCAGGAACGGGCGCATCAGGTCGCGTGCCGCGGTGTGGTCCTCCCCGACGTAGACCTGCACCGTCGGCGCGATCTCGACGTCCTCGATCGTCCGGCCGTCGGTGGCACGGTCGATGCCGATCTGCATCTCCTCGCGCATCACCGACACGTGCTCGGGCGAGAACATCGTCGGGACGATGCCGTCGCTGATCTCCGCCGCCAGCTGCGTGTTCTTCGGCCCGATCGCCGCGATGTAGATCGGCAGGTGCTCCTGGACCGGCGCGATCGTCAGCTTCAGCGCCTTGCCGGGGCCGTCGGGCAGCGGCAGCTGGATCGTCTCGCCGTTGTAGATCACCCGCTCGCGGGCGAAGCACATCCGCAGCACGTCGACGTACTCGCGCGTGCGCTGCAGCTGCTTGGCGAACCGCACGCCGTGCCAGCCCTCGCTGACCTGCGGGCCCGAGGTGCCGATGCCGAGGATCATGCGCCCGCCGGAGAGCTGGTCGATCGTCGCGGCCGTCATCGCCGTCATCGCCGGCGAGCGCCCGGGCATCTGCAGCACGCCGGACCCGAGCCGGATCGTGCTCGTCTGCCCGGCGAGCCAGGCCAGCACCGTCGCGGCATCGGAGCCGTAGGCCTCGGCCGTCCAGACCGAGTCGTAGCCGGCGCGCTCGGCCTCCTGGACGATGCTCAGCTGGTCGGCGCTGTCGAGGCCCAATCCCCAGTAGCCGATGTGGACGCCGAGCTTCATGAGGGGACGACCAGGTCGCCGCCAGGCATCTCGAAGCGGATCTCGGGGATCACGCAGCCTGGCGATGTCTTCAGCAGGTAGCGCACGGACTCCGAGATGTCCTGCGGGCGGATCATCGCCTCGGCGTCGACGTGACCCTTGACGAAGTCGGTCATCGGCGTGTCGACGAACGCGGGGCACAGGGCCGTGTTCTTGATTCCCGCCCCGGAGAGCTCCTTGTTCATCGCCTGCGTGAAGCCGACGACGCCGTGCTTGGTCGCCGAGTAGACCGACAGCCAACCCTCCCCGCGGATGCCGGAGATCGACGACGTGTTGACGACCAGCGCGCCTCGGTGCTCCTCGCCCGCGCGGCGCAGCATCGCCATCGACTCGCGGTAGAAGAGGAAGATCGAGCGCAGGTTGGTGTTGAGCTGGATGTCGACCTTCTTGGTCGTCAGCTCGTCGACGGTCTCGCCGATGCCGACGCCCGCGTTGTTGACGAGCACATCGAGCCGGCCGAAGCGCGCCTCGTGCTGCGCGACGACATCGACGATCGTCGCCTCGTCGCCGAGGTTGCCGGCGATGTCGAGCACGTCGTAGCCCTTGGCGCGCAGTCCGTCGGCCGCGGCAGTCAGCTTCTCCGGTCGCCGCGCGGCGACCGTCAGGCCGTAGCCCTCTTCGCCGAGCATCTCCGCGATCGCCAGGCCGATCCCGCTCGATGCGCCCGTCACGATCGCCGCCCGCTCTGCCATCAACGTCCTCCAGATCCGCTTGCCGAGCGCGTATCCCATCACACCTGGCCATTCGGCCAGTTCGCGCCTTCAGTGGCGCGGAACGCCGGGCGACCCGCCACACTTCTGCTGTGCCACGCCCGCGCATCACCGGCCTGCTGGCGCGTGCCGGCGTCCTCTCGCTGCTGCTCTGCGGCGTCGTCGCGTCGAGCGCATCCGCCGGGTCGTTCGAGAAGGCGATCTGGGGCCCGCTGACGATGCCGTCGGGAAAGAGCGCGTTCCCGACCTACCGCAAGCTCGGCGTCGACACGTTCGAGATCCAGCTCGTCTGGGCCGATGTCGCCCGCTGGCGCCCGCGCAGCCCGACCGACCCGCGCGACAAGGCCTACCGCTGGCCGGCCGAACTGCGCGACGCGATCCGCATGGCACGGGCGTCCGGCATCCGCGTCGCGGTGATGGTCAAGGGCACACCGAACTGGGCCAATGGCAATCAGGGCGTGACCGTCCCGCCGACCGCTGACGCGGATCTCGCGCACTTCTTCACCGCGGCCGTGCACCACTACCCGTCGGTCCGGCGCTGGATGGTCTGGGGCGAGCCGTCACGGCTGGCCAACTGGTCGCCGATTCCGATGCACACCGACGCGGCGCCGCGTCGCTACGCCACGCTGCTCGAGGCGTCGTACCAGGCGATCAAGAAGGCCGACCCGCACGCGATCGTGATCGGCGGGATGACGTTCAGCGCCGGCGACGTGTTCCCGGCCGAGTGGGTCCGCTTCATGCTGCTGCCCAACGGCAGACCGCCGCACCTGGACTGGTGGGGGCACAACCCGTACGGGCCGCGCAAGCCGGACCTCGCGCTGATGCCGTCGACGGAGTTCCCCGGCGTGCGCGACATGTCGGACATCGACTCGCTCCAACAGGATCTGCGCAGCGTCTACCAGCCGGCCGGACGACCTGTACCGCGGATCTTCATCTCGGAGTGGAACATCTCGACCGATCGCAGCAACCGGGCGTTCGGCTTCTACGTCAGCCGCCCCGAGCAGGCCGTCTGGCTGACGGACTCGTTCGCGATCGCTCACAGGCTCAAGATCGCCGGGCTGGGCTGGTACGGCCTCTACGACGAGCCGGACTCGGTGAACTTCGGCGTCACGTTCGGGCTGATGGACAAGAACGCCGTGCCCAAGGCGGCGTTCGAGTCCTACCGGCGGGCGCGCTCAGCGCCGCCGCCGGGTCGCTGAGCCGACGCCGCCGGCGACGGCGACGCTGCCCAGCAGGAGGATCAGCCCGCTGCTGCCCGTCGACGTCGAGGTGGGCGGCGCCGCGGAGGGCGCCTGGGCCGGCGGCGGAGTGGTGGGCGCTGCGGGCGCGGGCTTGGCGGCGACGGTGTGCAGGCTCCGGGGCTTGCGGCTCGTCCGGCGCGCCGAGCTGCGCCGGTGGTGGACGCGGGCCGCCGGCTGCGCGGCGCCCGCCGCGACGGCGGCCGTGCGGGTGGGGACGCCGGGAACGACCGACGAGCTGCCGAAGCCGTTCTCGGACTGCAGTGTCGTCCCGTTGTGACGCGGCGTCGCGCGGCGCGTCGGGGCCGCGTCCTGGCGCGCCGAGTCGACGGGGATCTGGTACTGGGTGCCGGCCGGGGTATCCGGCCCCGGATCGATGATCGCGTCCTGGGCCCGGGCCTGGGCGGCCGGTCCGACCGACAGCGCAGCCAAGATGATGATCCGCATGGACGCCCGCACGAGCGACACGGTACAGGCGCCGGCGGCGGGCGCGACGCAGTCCGGACGGGTGTCGCCGGCGCCCGTCCAAGCGCTCGCGGTGATCGCGGCGCTGTTGGCGCTGGGCCTTGCCGACGCGCACTACGGGGCATTCACGATCGACCGCTGGGGCCCGCTCGCGGTGTTTGTCCTCGTCGTCCTGGCGATCGTCGCGCCGGTGCGCCGCGCGCCGTCGGCGGCGCGCATCCCGCTGGCGGCGATCGGCGGCTTTGCCGCCTGGAGCCTGGCATCGGTCGCCTGGGCCCAGTTGCCCGGGGCCGCGTACGAGGGCGGCGCGCGCAACGTCCTGCTGGCCGCGCTGTTCGCGCTGCCGCTGCTGACGCTCGGCGGCCGCACCGCGGCACGGATCAGCGCGGACCTGCTCGTCGCCGTGCTCGCCGCGATCGTCGTCGGCACGCTCGCCGCGTATCTCGTCGATCCGCGCTCGCTGTTCCTTGCCGGCCGGCTCGAGGCGCCGATCGCCTACCGCAACGGCACCGCGGTCCTGTTCGCGATGGCGTTCTGGCCGCTCGTCCTGACCGCATCGTCCAACCGCGTCCATCCGCTGGTTCGCCCGCCGGCGCTGGCGCTGGCCACATGCGCCGCCGGCCTCGCGTTCCTGACCCAGTCGCGCGGCGTGATGATCGGGACGGGCTTCGGTGCGATCGCCGTCCTGGCGCTGGGGCCCGAGCGGCTGCGGCGGGCGCTCGCCGCGTTGGTCGCCGTCGCGCCGATCGCGCTGTTCTCACACCGGCTGCTCCAGCCGTACGACACGTTCAGCGTCAAGAACGAGACGATCCCGCACGCGCTCACCGACGCCCGCGGCGCGCTGCTGGTCGCCGGGCTTGTGGCGCTCGGCGCAGGCTGCGTCATCGTCGCCGGCGACCGTGTGCTCCAAGGCGGCAGCCGGCGCCTGGCTCGCACGCTGGCGGTGGGACTGCTCGGTCTGGTCTGCCTCGGGGCGGTCGGCGCCGCGGCGGTCGCGGTCGGCGATCCGGTCAGCTTCGTCCGTGACAAGAGCGATGAGTTCACGGCCTCGCAGAACACGGACACGGGCGCCACGCGCCTGGGCTCGGTCGGCGGTCAGCGCTCGGATCTGTGGCGGGTCGCGCTGAAGGAATTCGGCGACCGGCCGCTCGCCGGCGCCGGCGAGGGTGGCTATCCGGTCGGCTACTACCGCTACCGCCACACCGACCGCAACCTCATCGCGGCCCACAGCCTGCCGTTCGGGACGCTGGCCGAGCTCGGCATCGTCGGCATCCTGCTGCTGCTGGCGTTCATCGCGAGCACCGGCACGGTCCTCGCTCGCGGGGCGCGGCTGCTGGACCCCGGCGATCGCCGGCGCGTCTCGGCGCTCGCCGCGGTCGCAGCAGTCTTCCTCGGACAGTCGATCGTCGACTGGTTCTGGACGATTCCGGGCCTGTCCGGGCTCGCCCTGATCGCGCTGGGCATCGCGATCGTGCTGGTCAGCGGCGACGTCCGGCCCGAAGGCCGGCCCGGTGCGCTGCGCAGGATCGTCCCGTCACTGGCGTGCGCGGTGCTGGCGCTCGTCGCCGCCACGCAGGTGCTGGCCGATCGCGAGGTCGCGCGTGCCCGCGCGGCCACCGATCAGCAGGTGCGGCTCGACCGCGGCCACACCGCCGCGCGCCTGAACCCGTTCGCGACGGCGCCGGAGTATCTGCAGGCCGGTGCGCTGGAGGCGCTCGGCCGGCCGGTCGCCGCGCGCGACAAGCTGCTCCGGGTGCTCGCCGACGAGCCGCAGGGCTTCGTGACGCCGGCGCTGATCGGCGACCTCGAGACACGGCGTGGCAACCGCAGCGCCGCACGGCTCTGGTATCGACGCGCGGCGGCCCGCAACCCGCTCGACACCGGCCTGGCAAAGCTCGCCGGCCGTTGACGACCGACCGGCGTGGGCGCGCGGCAGTCCTCCTAGACTCCGGCGCTGTGCGCCGACCGACCGTTGCTGCCCTGATCACCCTGGCATGCCTGGGGCTGAGCGCCTGCGGCAGTTCGTCGGGCTCGTCGTCGTCGGCACCCGATACCGCCGCAACGACCTCGCAGGTCGCGCAGTTCCCGGTTCCCAAGGGGCGCCCGATCACCGAGCTGCTGGGCGGCATGCCGCGCGGGCTGATCCTGGCGCCGAGCGTGTCCGTGATCCATCCGGGCACCAATCGTTATGGCTTTGCGATCTTCGACACCGCGCGCAAGCAGATCAACGCCGCGCCCGTCGCCCTCTACGTCTCGCGTCAGGACGGCAGCGGCGTGCGCGGCCCGTTCCTGGCGCGCAGTGAGTCGCTGGCAGTCAAGCCGGCGTTCCAGAGCGTGACGACGGCGAACGATCCCGATGCGGCAAAGATGGTCTATGTGGCCGACCTCGAGTTCCCGCGAACCGGTCGTTTTCGCGTGTCCGGCATCGCCCGGCTCGACGGCCGCAGCGTCGCGCTCGACCCGTTCACGGCGGACGTGCGTCGCAGCAGCGGCGGCCTGCCGCCAGTCGGGGGCAAGGCGCCGAAGGTGACGACGCCGACGCTCGCGTCCGTCGGCGGCGACGCAAGCAAGATCGAGACCCGTTCACCGGCGGCCAAGGACCTGCTGACGACGAACCTCGCGGACGTCTACGGCAAGAAGCCGGTGGCGCTGCTGTTCGCAACGCCGGCGCTGTGTCAGAGTCGCGTCTGCGGTCCGGTGGTGGACGTGATGGCGCAGGTTCGCTCGCAGCTCGGCGACAGCAAGGTCGCGTTCATCCATTCCGAGATCTACCGCGACAACGCGGTCAACAAGGGACTCGCGCCGGCGCCGGCCGCCTACCGGCTGCCGACCGAGCCGTGGCTGTTCGTGCTCGATCGCACGGGCCGCGTGTCGACCGCCATCGAGGGCGCCTTCTCCGCCGGCGAACTCGAGCGCGCGCTGGCCAAGGTCAGCGGCTGAGCCACGCCCGCCTGCGAGGATCCGCGGCGACGGGCCGGTAGCTCAATCGGTCAGAGCAGCGGACTCATAATCCGTTCGATGGAGGTTCGAGTCCTCCCCGGCCCACTACTCGGAGGCAGACGCCGATCGGCGTCACGCCCCGCCACGACTTGCCGCAGGCCCTACGAGGCTTCGCCCGCCTGACGCGAGGAGCACCCGTCCGCCTGGGCCAGCGTTCAGGAACCTCGCCGACGCCTCGGGCTGCCGGCGAGATCGACCGTCCGACCCGGGTTGCGCGCCCCCCGGAGGGGACAACTCCGGACGGTCCCGGACCAGCGTCGGGGAATGGATCGAGAATGACCAGATACGCAGATCAAGGTCATCGGCGTCCACGGTGTGAGCGCCCCTCGGCTGGAACAGTTCGCGCCGTGGGCCGGTGGCGGGAATCTCCCAGAAGCGTCGCTCTTGCGTCTCTGCCGTTGCGAGAGGGTCGCGCGGACCGGGGTCATTCCGCACGCGCGCGGATAGGTTAGATCCGTGACCGAGATGTGGGAGAGCGTCGCTGGCGCGTGGGAGCGCAACGCCGACTTCGTCGACGCCCAGATGGCCGCTGCGACGGCGGTGATGCTGGACGCCGCGGGGATCGGCGCTGGCGACGCGGTGCTGGAAGTTGCGGCGGGTCCTGGAGGTGCGGGGATCGCGGCCGCTCGTCGGGTCGGCGAGTCCGGGCGCGTGGTCCTGTCCGACGATTCGCCAGCGATGACGCAGGCAGCCGCTCGTCGCTCAGCGTCGCTCTCGCAGATCAGCACCTTGGTCTGCGACCAGTCGCAGATCCGTTCGGCCGATGAGAGGTTCGACGCGGTCATCTGCCGCCACGGCCTGATGTTCGCTGAGCAGCCGGCTGACGCTGTGCGTGAGGCCCGGCGCGTCCTGCGCCCAGGCGGCCGCTATGCCGCGATGACCTGGGATGCACGGTCCGCCAACCCCTGGCTCGGCCTGATCCTGGACGCCGTCGGCGAGCAGTTCGGGGTGACGTTCCCGCCAGCACACATTCCGGGCCCGTTCTCGATCGATGACTCCGCGCAGCTGGGCGACGTCCTGCGCGATGCGGGCCTTGACGACGTCCAGGTCACGCGCGTCGCGACCCCGATGCACGTTCGGTCGCTCGAGACGTGGTGGGAGCGCGTCCCGCAGCTCGCCGGGCCGCTCGCCACTGCGCTGGAGGGAATGGAGGGCGATGTCCGCGAGGCGATCCACGCGCGCGCGCTGGAATACGGCACCGTGGCCGCACGCGCGACCGACGACGGAATCGAGATGAGCGGCTCGGCGCTCATCGCCTCCGGACGGCGCGCACCGTAGACCCCGCTGCTGCGACCAACTCGAAGTCGGGGCCGGCCGGAACTCCCCATACGAAGCAGGAGCCGAGGAAGGCCCCGCCCACCGGGGCGAGCGAATGCAGCCAGAGACCTTCCTCAGGAAGTGATCCGTCACGGATCAAACGTGCAAGAAGGTTGAGCGTCGCCGTTTCCGACGCCCGCGGCCACAGTGCTCGCGCGCAGCACGTTGCGCATGACGGGGGAGAGGTCGACGGCGGCCACGCAGGCGCATACGGGTGGACACCGCGATCGCGAACTGACCGGCTCCTGCGTCCTCGATCCGGTCGCAGCGCGCGGCGTGAGCGGCGTCGGTGTTCTCGCGGCCGGCGGTCGCGACCTCGTCAGCAGCCAGCCGCGCCGGTCCACGGCCAGCTCCCCGCTCAGTCGCAGGGTACGCGCGCCAGCGTCTGCTGGTAGGCGGCGCCGATCTGCGTCGCGTACACGGTCAGGAAGCCCTGCGCGCGGGACACCGGTGCGTTCTTGCCGACAGCAGACGCGTAGGCGATCGTCGCTGTCCGCAGGTTCGCGGCGAACTGCTGTCCGCCGCTGTTGAACGACGGCGTCAGCGAGCTGTCGAGCTTCGGGATGGCGGCCGTGAACTTCTTGTACTCCGTGTTGACGGTCGACAGCGCGTCTTTGAACTGCGCGGGCGTCGGCTTGCCGGTGGTGACGTTCTGCAGCACGTCGACCTGGCGGCGGATGTTGTCGCGCGCCTTGCACGCTGACGCCTTGGCGTCGCCGGTGCTCGAACCGCCGCACGCCGTCAGCGCAAGCGCCGCGCAGGCGGCGAGCGCCAGGGCGATGAGGGTGAGTGTTCTGCGGCGCATCGGGCGGGTCTCCTGGCTGGGGCGGTCCGGCAAAGGAGGCGACGGTACCGGGTCGGTGGTCGGCGCGCGCTGACGCGGGCGTCCGCAGGTGGCGTCGTGTGACGGCCTCGTCGGTACCCTCTGGGCATGGCTTCGGGCTCAGCAAAGCCCCGCGCGACGCGCGTCACGCCCGCCGGCGCGGGAGCCCTGGCATGCCTCGTCCTGCTGGTGCTGACGGGCTTCGTCGCCTTGACCGGATCGCGCGTTCGGGCGGCCGACGAGACCGTGCTGCGCGGCTTCCGCTCCTTGGACCGTGGCTGGGGCGACGGGCTGCTCAGCGCCGTCGCGCATCTGGCCGATCCGCCGCTCTACCTGATCGCGACGGCGGTGCTGCTCGCCGTGGCGCTCCGCGCGCGCCGCCGGCCGAGGCTCGCCGTCGGCGTCGCGGTCCTGCTCGGCGGCAGCGCGATCACGACACAGCTGCTCAAGCATGCGCTCGCACAACCGCGGCTGGTCGACTGGCTCGGAGCGTTCCAGGTCGGCAACGCGTCGTGGCCGAGCGGTCATGCGACGGCGGCGATGGCACTCGCGCTCGCCGCGGTGCTCGTCGCCGGGCGCGGTCGGCGACGCTGGGCCGCGATCGTCGGCGGCGCGTTTGCGGCTGCGGTCGGGACCGCGGTCCTGGCGCTCGCCTGGCACTTCCCGTCCGACGTGCTCGGCGGGTTCCTCGTCGCCGCGGTCTGGGCGCTCGGGGTGGTCGCCGTGCTGGAGGTCGTCGATCCGGCCCAGCGTTCGGTGACCTGGGCCGACGCGCGGTTGGCCGTGGCGGCGCTCATCACGCTGCTCGGGCTCGGCCTGCTCGCGTCGGGCGTCGCGTTTGCGCTGCGCTCAGCCGGCGCGCTGGACAGCCTCGCCGTGCCGGCGCGCCTGGGCGGAGCGGCGATCGTCGCGATGGCCGCGGCGGCGCTGCCGCTGGCGCTCTCGCGCGCCGTCGATCGCTGACCCTGCCGCCTGCAGCTCAGCGGATCTGCAGCCCGGAGATCGCCCGGGAGATCACGAGCCGCTGGATCTCGGACGTGCCCTCGAAGATCGTGTAGATCTTGGCGTCGCGGTGCCAGCGCTCGACCGGGTACTCGCGGGTGTAGCCGTTGCCGCCGAGGATCTGCATCGCGCGCTCGGTCGCCCAGACGGCGACCTCGCCGGCCTTCAGCTTGCTCATCGAGCCCTCGGCATTGTCGAACGGCTTGCCGGTGCGACCCATCCACGACGCGCGCCAGACGAGCAGCCGCGCCGCGTCGATCTCGAGCTTCATGTCGGCGAGCGTGAACGCGATCGACTGGTTGTCGATGATCGGGCGGCCGAACTGCTCGCGGTCCTTGGCGTACTGCAGCGCGTATTCGTAGGCGGCCCGCGCGATGCCGATCGCCTGCGAGCCGACCGTCGGGCGGCTGGCCTCGAACGTCGCCATCGCTCCCTGCGAACGGCTCTTGCCGCCCTCGCGAACCCGGGCGAGCCGCTCGTCGAGCCGCTCCTTGCCGCCGAGCAGGCAGCCGCCGGGGACGCGGCAGTCGTCGAGGTTGACGTCGGCGGTGTGTGACGCGCGCAGGCCGTGCTTCTTGACCTTCGCTCCTTGTGAGAGTCCCGGCGTTGCGGGCGGGACGACGAACACCGCATGCCCGCGCGAGCCGAGCTCGCGATCGACGCTGGCGACGATGACGTGCACCCCGGCGATGCCGCCATTGGTCGCCCAGGCCTTCGTCCCGTTGAGGATCCAGTCGCCGCTGGCTTCGTCGAACTTGGCGTGCGTGCGGATGTTCGAGACGTCCGACCCGGCGTTGGGCTCCGATGCGCAGAACGCGGCCACGGCGGGCTCGTCGACGGTGCCGAAGCACTGCGGGATCCAGGTGCCGATCTGCTCCGGCGTTCCCTGCCCGAAGATCGCCGCGACGGCGAGCGACGTGCCCATGATCGCCATCCCGATGCCGGCGTCACCCCAGAACAGCTCCTCGTTGACGAGCGGCATCGTCAGGCCCGTTTCGTCGCCGAAGAACTGGGCCATGCCCTCGTAGCCGTAGAGGCCGATCTTGGCCGCCTCCTGGATCACCGGCCACGGCGTCTCCTCGCGCTCGTCCCACTCGTGCGCGGCGGGGCGCATCACCTCGGCGGCGAAGCCGTGGACCCAGTCGCGGATGTCGCGCTGGTCCTGGCTCAGGTCGAGCGAGAAGGGGCTGGCCTGGGCCGGGGCATCGGTCGCCGGCGCGCTGGTCGAAGTGCTCATACCCCGAAGCCTAACTGACCGGTCAGTCAGGCGAGGTCGGCGGGCGGCGTCTCAGCGACCGGGTCGCCGTGGTGCGCGTTGCGCCAGGCGACCGAGTATTCCGTGTCGCTGAGCTCGCTGACCACGAAGGTCGAGAGCGTCAGCAGCGCCCGGCGGTCGAGGCTGGCGAGCACATCCCAGACCTCGTCGGTCCCATCGCGCTCGACGATGCCGCAGAGTGCGTCGAGCGCGGTCACCGCGGTCTCGACCGATCGCTGGCGCTCCATCCGGCTGGTCTCGGCGGTGAGCTTGTCCAACCGCGCGCTGTGGATCAGCCGCTCGATGGCGATGGGCGCGAGATCGATGCGATCGGCCATGCCGGCGAGACTAGTTGCTCGAGCGGGCCGCTCTGCGTCGCAGCCTCGGCGCGTCCCGCTCGCGCCGCCCGCAGCCACAGCGCCCCGCGCTGCGCGCGCCACTCATTGCCGAGCGTGCGCCGCGGCCGCGCCAGGCTGCCGGCCGCCCGCGCCGCGAGTGCCAGCGGCGCCCGCGGCCCGGCCGCCGTCCGCGCCAGCTCGCGGCGGTCGCGCGCGTCCATCCGGTCTGCGGCGCGGAGCAGCAGCGTCGCCGCCAGGACCTGGCGCCAGAGCAGCACATCGACGTAGGACGCCTGCCAGCGCTGTGCCCAGGGCGCGGCCGATCGCGGCCCGCGCAGCGGCCGGTGACCGAGCACGTTGGCCTGGTGCTGGACGTAGTCGAGCAGCGGGGCATCGACGTACGCAATCGTCCCGCTCGCCGCGGCGCTCAGCGCGAGCCAGTGGTCGTGGAAGGCATCGGGCCCGATCGGGAACGGGAACGGGAGCGCGTCCGCGAGCACCTCGCGGCGCAGCAGCGCGGTGGCACCGGTGACCGTGTTCGCGGTGACGAGATCGCGCAGCCGGTCCTCCGAGCGCCGCCGCTCGGTCCAGGCCGTCGGTGCGAGCACAGT
>JBBRFO010000037.1:0-24126 GCA_038224135.1 Solirubrobacterales bacterium | reverse complement strand
TGCGGATCGACCACGCGGCGTCCGGCGACAGCAGCGGCGCGGCGGACGACGCAGGCCTGCTCGATGCCTGGATCGCCGGCGTCGACGTCGCCGCGCGCTGGCTGCGCGGAGACGCCGGCTGCGAGCGTGTCGCCGTCATCGGACTGGAACTCGGCGGCATGGCCGCGCTCTGCGCTGCCGCGTCGGGAACGCCGGTCGACGACCTGATCCTGTGGAACGTGCCCGCGACCGGCCGCACGCTGCTGCGCGGCCTACGCGCGTTCGCGCGGTTCGAGCTGTCCCCGCCTCCCCCGCCCGGCCTGGAGGCCCCAGTTCCCGGCGACATGCTCGTCGCCGGCGGCTACGCGGTCGGTCCCGCGACCTTCTCCGACCTCGCGGCGCTCGACCTGACGACCCGGCTCGGCGACCTGCCGGCGGGCCGGCGCATGCTGTTGCTCGGCCGCGACGAGCTCACTCCGGACGCCGCGCTCGCGGCCGCGCTGCGCGACGCGGGCGCGGCGGTCGACACGGCCCCGGGACCGGGCTACGCGGCAATGACCGCCGAGCCGACCGTGACCGAGCCGCCGACGACGGCGATCGCCGCGATCACGACCTGGTTGCGCGCCGGCGCCGGACCGACCGCGGTCGCCACCGCGCGCCCCGTCGGCGCAGCCGACACGCTCGAGCTCACCGTCGGAGACCGCGCCATCCGCGAGACGCCGCTGGCGATCGAGCAGCCGTTCGGGACGCTGTTCGGGATCCTGGCGGAGCCTGACGGCGAGCCGGCCCCGCTCTGCGTCGTGCTGCTCAACGCGGGCGCGCTGACCCACACCGGGCCCAACCGGATGTGGGTCGAGGCGGCGCGCCGCTGGGCCGGCGCGGGCGTGCCGTCGCTGCGCCTGGACCTCGAGGGCATCGGCGAGGCCGATGGCGACGCGTCGGCTTACGCCGACGTCGGCGCGTTCTACACCGAGGCGATGATCCCGCAGGTTCGCGCCGCGCTCGACGCGCTGGTCGCGCGTGGGCTGCCGCCGCGATTCGTCCTGCTCGGGCTCTGTTCCGGTGCCTACTGGGCCCTCCACACGGCGCTGCAGGACGAGCGCGTCAGCGCCGCCTACCTGATCAATCCTCGCGCGCTGCTGTGGGACGACCACTTCCACGCGATGCAACAGGTGCGCAAGCTGCGCAAGCTCGCCCGCCCGGAGACGTGGCGCAAGCTGCGCCGCGGCCAGGCGACCACGCATCCGTCCGTGATCGCCCGCGCCGCCGTCGAGCTGACCCTCGCCCGGGCGCGTCCCGGCAACGCGGCGACCCCGATGCGCCCCACGTTCGGCGCGCTGTTCGACGCGTTCGAGGCCACCGGCGCGCGAGCCGAGATCCTGTTCACCGGCGACGAGCCGCTCCACGACGAGCTGCGCCGGGGCGGCGAACTCGCCCAGCTCGAGCGCTGGCCGTCGATCACGCTCACCGCCGTCGCAGGCACCGCGGAGACCCACACGCTGCGGCCGTTGTGGTGCCAGGCGCATGTGCACAAGCTGCTCGATGCCGCACTGACCCGCGACCTCGCAGGCTGAACCGCCGATCGGCGGTACGGTCAGTCCCGACGATTCCCTGGAGGTCGCAACATGAGGATTCTGGTCGGCATCGATGGTGAGGACGGCGGGCGCGACGCGCTCGCTCTGGCACGCGTGCTCGGCGGAACTGGCGCGGAGCTGACCGTCGCCCACGTCCTGCCCGGCGACGGACACCCGACGCGCGGTGCGAACCTCGCGTTCGATGCCGGCGCACGCGACGAGGCTCACGCGCTGCTCGAGCGCGAGGTCGCCGGCCTCGCCGCTGCCCACCAGGTCATCGAGGCCGCGTCGGTCGGCGCGGGGCTGCGGCAGCTCGCAGACGACGCGGCTGTCGACCTGGTCGCGGTCGGCACTTCCCGGAGCAGCCCGCTGGCGCGCCTGCTCGGTGGCGACGACGCACGCGGGACGATCCGCGAGGCCCGGCGCCCGGTCGCCGTCGCGCCTCGCGGCTACGCGAGCGCAGACACGGCGGTACAGCGTGTCGGCGTCGGCTTCGACGAATCACCCGAGGCGCGCGGCGCGCTGGCGCTGGCGCGCGAGCTCGCAACCGCCCACGACGCCGCCCTGATCGTGGTGGAGGCGGTCGAGGTCGCGAGCTGGCTGATCGATCCAGCTGTCGCGCCGGCGCTGGTCGCCGACGCCGAGCGGCGCCGCACGGCGGCGCAGCAGCGCCTGGACCAGCTGCCCGGCATCGAGGGCCGCGCGACGATGAACCTGTCGCTCGACTCGATGCGCGACCTTGCGGGCGACGTCGACCTCCTGGTCGTCGGCTGGCGCTCGCACGGCTGGATCGAGCGCGCGATGGAGGGCAGCACCGGCGAGGCGCTGAGCCACGATCCCGCCTGCCCCGTGATCGTCGTGCCCGCGCCCCCAGCACCGCACTGAACGCCGGTCTCGCGGGGCCATAGGGTCGCCCCTGATGCTGCTCAACCTGCTGCTGACCGCCGGGCTGGTGTTCGCCGTCAACCTGCTGCCGGCGTTCGGACCCCCGACGTGGGTCGTGCTGGCATTCGTCAAGCTGCGGTATGACCTTCCCGCGGTGCCGCTCGTCCTGGTCGGGGCGACCGCATCGGCCGCCGGACGCTACGTCCTTGCTCGCTTGGCACACGCGCTCCGCCGGCATCTCCCGCGCGAGCGCCGCGAAGGCCTCGAGCTGCTCGGCCGCCGGCTGGAGTCCGAGCCGGCCACGGCAACCGGGATGCTCGGCGTCTTCCTGCTCTCACCGCTGCCGTCGGCGCAGCTGTTCGTTGCGGCCGGGCTCGCCGAGGTTCGGCTGCTGCGCCTGACGCTGGTGTTCTTCGCCGGGCGCCTCGTCACGTACTCGATCTACGTCGCCGGGACCGTGGTCGCGGTCGATCGCTTCGGCGACGCGCTGACCCGCGGGATCTACTCACCGCTCGGGATCGCGCTGCAGGTCGTCATGGTGATCGGCCTCGTCGCGGTGGTGCGGATCGACTGGCCGGCCACCTTCGAGCGCTTCGACCACCGGCGGCGCGAGCGCCGCGGCGAGCCGCCGAGCGCTCAATGATCTAGGGTCGGCCGCGATGCGGTTGCTTCCCCGTGAGCAGGATCGGCTGCTGCTGTTCCTCGCCGCAGAGCTGGCGCGCCGCCGGCGCGAGCGCGGCCTGCCGCTGAACCAGGCCGAGGCAACGGCGCTGATCGCCGACAACGTCTGCGAAGCCGCGCGTGACGGGCTCGCCTACGCCGCTGTCGAGGCCGCCGGCTACGCGTCGCTCGGACCCGGTGACGTGCTCGACGGCGTCGCCCGGTTGGTCCCGCGGATCGAGGTCGAGGCGCTGCTGCGCGACGGGATG
The DNA here is from genome assembly GCA_038224135.1 of Solirubrobacterales bacterium. Lineage (GTDB taxonomy): Bacteria > Actinomycetota > Thermoleophilia > Solirubrobacterales > Solirubrobacteraceae > F1-60-MAGs163. The sequence continues at coordinate 20,759 of JBBRFO010000037.1, read as the reverse complement.
CGGCTGATCGTGCTGCACGATCCGATCACGCGCGATGCCCCGCCCGAACCGGTCACGCGCGGGCCGGACTGGCACGACGACGCGTCCGGCCGGATCGAGATCGTCAACGAGGGAGACCTGCTCGTCGGCTTGACGTCGCACGTGCACCTGTTCGAGGTTCATCGCGACCTGCGACTGGATCGCGGCGCCGCCTGGGGCCTGCGGCCGGCGATGCCGGCCGGGCAGAAGGCCGTCATTCCAGCCGGCGAGCGGCTCGAGGTCGCGACGCGGCCGATCGGCGGCGCGCGGATCGTGCGCGGCCATGGCGGTCTGGTCGACGGCCCGCTGGACGCGCCGGGCGCACGCGAGGCCGCGCTGGCGCTGGCGCGCGAGCGGGGGTACCGCGGTGCCTGATCGCGTCGCGCTGGGCGATACGGGCCTGGAGGTCGTCGCCGAGCGCGACGACGCCGGCGGCCCCGACGAGCTGCTGCCCGGCTGGGGCGGCACGATGCGCGACGGACTTGGCGCGCGCGCAGAGCGCGGGGGCGTCGAGATCGCGATCACCGGCGGCCTGCTGCTGGATCCGGTCCTCGGCGTGCGCCGCGCCGGCATCGGCGTGCGCGACGGGCGGATCACCGCCGTCGGCCGCGCGGGCAATCCGGACACGATGGACGGCGTCGACATCGTCCTCGACACGCAGACCGCCGTGATCGACGCGACGGGGATGGTGCTGACGCCCGGCTGCATCGACGCCCACGTCCACTGGCTCTCGCCGCAGGTCGCCGACGCGGCACTGGCCGGCGGCATCACGACCCTGGTGATCCAGGACTACGGGCCGGTCTGGAACCTCGGCTCCGGTCCCGGCGCCGGCCTGCGTGCCGTCTGGTCAGCGCTCGAGCAGATCCCGCTGAACGCCTGCCTGCTCGTCCGTGGCTCCTCCGCCCGGCCGGAGCCCGTGATCGAATCGCTGCGCGCGGGCGGCGGCGGCCTGAAGATCCATGAGGACGTCGCCGCCGGCCCCGAGCAACTGCGCTGCGCGCTCGACGTCGCCGACGAGCACGACGTGCAGCTCGCGATCCACACCGACGGGCTCAACGAGCTGATCGACGCCTCCGGCACGCTCGCGGCAATCGATGGTCGCACCTGTCACCTGTTCCATATCGAGGGCGTCGGCGGCGGCCACGCACCGAACCTGCTGGATCTGGCCGGCGAGCCGCACCTGCTCTGCTCCTCGACGAATCCGACGGTGCCGTTCGGCGTCAGCACCGAGGCCGAGCACCTGGCGATGGTCGCGGCGGTCCACGTCCTCGACCCGTTCAGCCGGCCGGGCGACTGGCCGATTCTGCGCGCCCGCGTGCGGCCGCAGACGATGGCCGCCGAGGGCGTCCTGCACGACCTCGGCGTGATCCCGATGCTGACCTCCGACTCACAGGGGATGGGCCGGATCGGCGAGATCCTGCGCCGCGCGCTGCAGAACGCGGCGCTGATGAAGCACGCACGCGGCGCCGAGGGCGCGGACGACAACGCGCGCGTCCTGCGGCACATCGCCAAGTGCACGATCAATCCGGCGATCACGCACGGCCTGGCCGCCGACGTCGGCTCGCTGGAGCCCGGCAAGCTCGCCGACGTCGTGCTCTGGCGTCCGGAGCTGTGCGGGGTGCGGCCCGAGCTCGTCGTCAAGTCGGGCATCTCCGCCTGGGGCGCGGCCGGCGACGGCAATGCGACGACGATGCTGGCCGAGCCGGTTCGCGTCGGCCCGCAGATCGGAGCGCTGGGCAGTGCACCGGCCGCGCTGTCGCTGGCGTTCCTGGCCGCTGCGGCGATCGACGCTGACCTGCCGACGACCCGTCCCCGGGCGCGCGTGCAGAGCTGCCGCGAGCTGTCGGCCGCCGACATGGTCCGCAACACGCGCCGCGGTGCGGTCCGCGTCGATCCGGCGACGCTGGCGGTGACGCTCGACGGCGAGCCGATCACCTGCGAGCCGGCGACCGACGTGCCGCTGTCGGGCCGCTACCTGCTGGGCTGAGTCGCCGCCGCGAGCGCCAGCGCCTGGACCTCGGCCCGGCGCTCAGGCGACAGCTGGCGCCACTTGTGCGCGTAGCCGAAGACCTCCTCGACCGGCTGACCGGCGAAGCTGTCGGTCAGCAGGCGCAGCTGGTCGGGCTCGACGAGCGCGGGATGGGCGCAGCCGAGCGACCGCGACAACGCCAGCACTTCGCCGCGCAGCGCACGGACGTAGTTGCCCACGCGCGGCGCCTTGTCGTCGGGGACCAGACCGCGCGTCAGCCGCGGCGTCTGCGTGGCGACGCCGGTCGGGCAGCGGCCGGTGTGGCAGCGCTGCGCCTGGATGCAGCCGACGGCCATCATCGCCTCGCGCCCGACGCTGACCATGTCGCAGCCGAGCGCCATCGCGAACACCGTCGCGTCGGGAAAGCCGAGCTTGGCGGAGCCGACCCAGACGACGTCGTCCTGGATGCCGCGCCGGGCGAAGGCGCCATAGGCGCGGGCGAAGCCGAGCTTGAACGGCAGCGAGACGTGATCGGCGAACGCCAGCGGCGCCGCCCCCGTGCCGCCCTCGCCGCCGTCGATCGTGATGTGGTCCACGCCGCGACCGGTCTTCGCGGTCCGGTCGGCGAGCTCGTCCCAGAAGCCCGCGCCGCCGACTGCCGTCTTGATGCCGACCGGAAGCCCGGTCGCGTCCGCGATCAGCTCGGCGAAGTCCAGCAGGCCGTCGACGTCGCGGAACGCCGTGTGCTGCGGCGGCGAGTGGCAGTCCTTCCACGGCTCGACACCGCGGATCCGCGCGATCTCCGGCGTCATCTTGGCCGCCGGGACGAGCCCGCCGAGGCCGGGCTTCGCGCCCTGGCTGAGCTTGATCTCGATCGCCTTGACCGGCGCCGAGGCGACGGTCTCCCGCAGACGCTCGAGCGAAAAGCGCCCGTCGCCGTCGCGGCAGCCGAAGTACGCAGTGCCGACCTGGAAGACCAGGTCGGCGCCATGACGGTGCTGGTCTGCCAGCCCGCCCTCGCCGGTGTTGTGCAGGCAGCCCGCCATCGCGGCGCCGCGGTTCATCGCCTCGACCGCGTTGCCCGACAGCGCACCGAAGCTCATCCCGCTGATGTTCACGAACGAGTTCGGGCGAAACGCGCCGGCACGTCCTCGAGCGCCGCCGAGGACCTTGCCGACGGGCATCTCGAACGTCGGCCCGGCGGCGGGCGAGCCGGCGGGCGGCGGATCGGACGGGAAGGCGGAGGGCTCGAGGATCAGGTACCCCGGCGTGCGCTCCATCTCGTTGTCCGACCCGAAGCCGAACGTGTTGATCTGCTGCTTGGCCGACGAGTACACCCAGCGGCGCTGGTTGCGGCTGAACGGGCGCTCCTCGTCGTTCGAGGTGACGATGTACTGCCGCAGTTCGGGCCCGACCGCCTCGAGCAGGTAGCGGAAGTGCCCGATGATCGGGAAGTTGCGCAGGACCGCGTGGCGCGTCTGCACGAGGTCGTGGATGACGGTCGCCGCGAGCAGCGCGAGGACGACCAGCCCGACGATGATCCACGCGCTCACGGCTCAACCCTACGTGGGGCTCCGGCCGGGATCCAGCGCGCCGCACCCGCGTCCGCGCGTACCCTCGATCGCCGATGCTCGCGGTCGCCGCCGAGCCGCCGTTCGCGGCGGCCACCAGCCACGTCCTGCGCGGCCGGACGTCGGAGGGCGCGTCGCTCGCGCTGACGCTTCGCGGCGGGCGGATCGTCCGCGTTCGCGTGACGCTGCGCCGCTACGTCTGCGTGCCGCAGGGCGACATCGCGCCGACCCGCATCGACGCGACGACCGACGCACGGATCGGCCCACGCCGGCGCTTCGGCTTCAGCGCCGGAGCACCGTCGGAGCGCCTGCGCGTGGACGGGGCGATCACGGCCTCCGGCACCGGCGCGCGCGGCAGCCTGCGCCTGCGCGGCACGATCGGCACGGGCGATCCGTGCCGATCGCCGCGGGTGACGTTCAGGCTCGGCGCGCCGCCGCGAGCCGCCGCAGCAGCGCGCGCGTGATGCGCGGCAACCGCGCGCCGTCGACGCGCAGCGACGCCGCCGAGGCGCGAGGGACGCGGTAGCGGACGCGATGGCCGTCGAGCACGCCGCCGGCGTTGCCCTTGGCATCGAGCGTGATCGTCCCGCGCGCCAGGCCGGCGACGCGAACGCTGCCGGTCACGTCGGGCCCGTCGAACTTCACCCTACCGCTCACGCGCAGGCCCTTCAGGTAGCTCGCCGCCCGCAGCGTCAGCGTGCCGGCGAAGGCGTTGCTCGCGCTGAACGACCCGCCGTGCAGGCCGCCCCCGGAGGCCGCAAAGCCGCCGTAGAGCGATTCGAGTGACGTCAGGCGGGCATCGTCGACCGTCTCCATCACGGCGAACAGCGCCCGTCCGCGCGCGCCGGGGACCTGCGCCGTCGAGCGGAAGTCCGTCAGGCTGCGCGGTGGCCGCGGGAACGGGTCGATCTCGTTCGACTTGCCCTTGCACGGGTTGCCGACCGATCCGCCGCCGATCCACAGCGTCAGCGCGCGCGCGGCGCAGCCGGTGCCGTCGGTGTCGAGCTGGTCGTGGCCGTTGCCGGGGACGACGACGAGCGTCGCGTGTGGCAGCAGCGCCTTGACCTCGAGTGCGTTCTCGATCGGCGTGCGCATGTCGAGCCCGCCTGCCAGCAGCAGCGCCGGCACGTCGGGCAGCGGTCCCGGAACGGGCGTACGCGGCGCCTGCTGCGGGAACAGCGAGCAGTTGCCCGCGTCCGAGGAGCTGAGCACGGTCGCCGTCGACCACGGCGCGTAGCTCGCCGGCGGAATCGCCGCCAGCGCCGCGTCCGTCAGCGCACCGCGCTCGCCGGTCGGCAGCGTCAGCGGGTACGGGAGCGTCTCGTCCAGGCAGACCGTCGTGACGAACAGCGCGTAGCTGAGCTCCTTGGCGGCCACCGGCGGGCCTTCGCCGATCCGCCGCAGCCGCAGCAGCGCTGCCGCGTCACCACGCGCCGCCGCCGACAGCGCGCCCGGCATCCGCGCCTGCATGAATGGGTCCAGATCACCGCCGGTCACGAGCCACGTCAGCTCCTCCTCGTCGGAGTAGCGCGTCGCCTTCGCGCGTCCCTGGTCGTTGTAGACCGTGCCGGTGATCGGCCCGTCGCGGAGGATCGCGGCCACGGCCCCCAGGTCCTTGACCTGGTCGCGCGTCGCGCCGCGGCACTTCCCGCCGGCGCACTGGTCGCGCATCACCCGCGGCAGCCGCGAGTAGGTGTCGAGCAGGAACGGATCGAGCCCGTCGGGGCCGACGATCGAGTCCAGGACCAGCCGATCGACGCGGTCGGGGTGCACGCGCGCGTACTGCTGCGCGACGTAGGTCCCGTAGCTGACGCCCATCAGCGCGATCTTCGGAGCGCCGAGCGCGATCCGCAGCGACTCGATGTCGGCCACGGTGTCAAGCGTCGAGAAGAACGAGCGCTGCGGCCCGAGCGCGTGCTGGCAGGCGGCGATCGACTGGGGCAGCGTCGGGGCCAGCGACGACGGGCGCTGCAGGTTGGGACAGTTGAGTGCCCCGCCCGGGCCGGTGCCCCGCTGGTCGAACGTCACCAGCCGGTAGCGCTTCAGCAGCGGCTTCAGGCTGAGGCCGAAGTCGCTGACTGCGTCGGCCGAGCTCTGGCCCGGCCCGCCGGACAGCGCGATCAGGACGCCTGCGGACTTGGCGAACTTCTGCTGCGCGCCGACGGCCAGCTTCAGCGTGCCCGCCGTCGCGCCGGAATGGTCGAGCGGGACGGTCAGCGTCCCGCAGCCGTAGCCGCGCTGGCCCTTGCACGGCGTCAGCGAGATCGCGGCACCGGCCGGGGCGGCGAGCACGGCGCACAGCAGCAGGGCAGCGGCCGCGCTCAGCAGTGCCGGGGCGCGCCGCGCGGTCGGCCTGGTCGATGCCGGAACGGAGACGCGCACGATCGCGGACGGTACAACGCGACCGCGCTCGCGCGCGCCGTCCGCCCTGGCGCGAAAGCACCAAACGACCGGCCTGCACCGGCCCGCGGGCCCGGTACGCTGCCGGGACATGGCCCCCGGCGAGCTGATCCCCACCGGCGCGACGCGTGCGCAGGAGCACGCCGCGCTCGCAGCGGCCTGGCGCCGGCTGGCGAACGTCGCGACCGTCGTCGCCGTCCTGACGAGCCCGGCGACGTTCTTCGTCCTGCACCGCGCCAACGACTGGCCGGTCGGCTGGGCGCTCGCCGGGACGCTCCTGTCGATCGCCGCGTTCCGCGGCCTGATCGACGTCGTCGCGCACCGGATGATCCCGCGCGCGGGCCTCTACGGCGCCGGGCGCGAACTGCTCGACGACGACGTCACCGGGCGCCGGCGGCTGTGGTTCTGGAAGCGCTTCTACACCTGGGTGACGTGGGTCGTCGTCATCCTCGGCACGGCGACCCTGGCGCTGTCGGTGTTCGGGAGCAGCTGGAGCAGCCTGTGGAACTCGATCTCCTCGAACCTCCCCTACCTGCTGTTGATCGGCCTGCAGCTGCCGCTGCTGTTCTTCGGCAACCTGTTCATCATCTTCGGGCCGCTGCTGTTCTTCGCGCTGCGGCAGATGCGCGGCTACGAGCCGGGCGACGCGGACTGGGGTGTCAAGCTCGAGGACATCCGCGGGCAGGCCGAGCCGAAGGAGGACGTCCGGCGCGTGATCGCGCTGTGGGAGTCCGGCGACGACTTCCGCAAGGCCGGCGGCAAGCCCGAGCGCGGCGTGCTGTTCCACGGTCCTCCTGGCGTCGGCAAGACGATGCTCGCCAAGGGCATCGCGACCTCGTTCAACTCGCCGATCGTGACGATGCCGGGGTCGGGCTTCGCGCAGATGTTCATGGGCATGGACGTCATCGTCGTCATGTTTCTGATCGTCAAGGCGCGCCGCCTGGCCCGCAAGTGGGGCGGTCAGTGCATCATCTTCATCGACGAGATCGACGCCGTCGGCCTGCGCCGCCAGGCGCTCGGAGCGGGGATGACGCCGCTCAACCCGGGCTCCTCCGCCGAGCTCGCGTTCTACGGTCCGTGGGGCGCCCGGACCGCCAGCGGTGACGTGATCATCGAGACGCGCGCCTGGCGCGATCGGCTGTTCGAGCAGCGCGATCCCGGGCCGACGCAGATCTACCCGCCGGCGATCGCCGGCATCCAGACCCGGATCGCCGACTACATGTTCCCGGGCGGGATGATGGGCGGCAACAGCGGCGGTCTCGCGCTCAACCAGCTGCTGATCCAGATGGACGGCGTCGACGAGCCACCGATGCTGCGCAAATTCCTGACGAAGCGGCTGAACACGTTCCTCGACGCTTCGTACGTGATTCCCTCGCGGGTCGGGGGCCGGCGGCTGCGGCTGCGACCGGTGAAGCCGCGATCCGAGCAGATCTACTTCATCGGCGCGACCAACGTCGGACTCGATCGCCTCGATCCGGCGCTGCTGCGTCCCGGCCGGATGGGTCGCCACATCTACTTCCGGACACCGTCGAAGGATGACCGCAAGGACATCTTCGATCTCTACCTGGGCAAGGTCGACCACGATCCTGAGCTCGACCGCGACCATCGCCGCGACGAGCTGGCGCGCATCACCAGCGGCTACTCGCCGGCGATGATCGAGCAGGTCTGCTCGATGGCGCTGACCTACGCCCACTCCGACCGGCGTATGAACTTCGAGTGGAGCGACATCGTCGAGGCGATGACGACGATCGAGTCCGGGACGGCCCAGAACGTCGAGTATCTGCCGACCGAGGCGCGCGCGACCGCGATCCATGAGGCCGGCCACGCGATCGCGGGCCACCTCTACATGGACAACACGATGGGCACGCGCCTGTCGATCCGCAAGCGCGGTGGCTCGCTCGGGCACTACCAGAGCACCGAGCGCGACGAGCGCTTCTCCTCGTGGCGCCACGAGGAGATCGGGCAGATCGTGATGATCCTCGGCGCGATGGCCGCCGAGCACGTCTTCTACGGCGAGAACACGACCGGCGTCGGCGGCGACGTGCAGAGCGTCACGTTCCACACCGCGTATCTGGTCGGCACCAGCGCGATCGGCCCCGAGCCCGTCGACCTTCGTGGCCGCGTGCTGGAGGATCAGCGCGAGCAGCGCGAGCAGGAACTGATGGAGCGCTTTGAGCAGATCGGCCTGCAGATCATGAACCGCGCCACCGCCGGGGCGATGTCCGGCGATGTCTACGGGGCCGTCCTCGCCGACCCGCACAAGCGCCGGGCGGGCGCCCGCATCATCGGCCAGTGCTACATCACGGCCCTGGCCTGCATGCGCCACAACCGCGAACAGGTCGCAGAGATCGCCGAGATCCTCGTCCAGAAGCGCGAGCTGTACGGCGACGAGGTGACCGACGTGCTCGAGCGCGCGCACCTCACCGCGCCGGCGATCGACGTGCTCGACGAGGACCTGTGGCCCAAGACATGAGTACCGAGGATCATCACCAGCCGCCGGCCGAGCCGCGCCCGGACGATCCGGCCGGCTCGCGGCCGCGGCACGATCCCGACTCGGTCCTGCCGAGCGGCAAGGGACCGCTGCTCGGCCCCGGCAACCTGACCTCGCCGCAGGCGGCGGCGCTCCGGACCGAACCGGCAGCCCCGCTTCCCGACGCGGCCGAGGCGACGTCCGACGCGGGCGAGCCGATCGCACCGCCGCACGTCGCCCGCTTCCAGTTCCTGTTCGGCGTGCTGATCGCGGTCGGCGCCGCCGCCGTCGTGCTGTTCGTCGCCTCGCTGCTGCACGGCGACGGCTCGGGCAGCACGACCACCGCCGCCGGCGACGGCTGGGCGGCCTGGGCGCCGACGTCCAAGAGCAGCAACTCCGTGCCGCAGCAGATCGCCGCCCACGTGGCACCGCGCTACCGGCTCGATCAGGGCCAGCAGGCCGTGCTCGTCGACGGCGGGCCGCTGACGGTCGCCTCGCTGCCGCTGACGGTCGCGGTCAAGGCACCGGCCGCACAGGGCGGTGGGATCTCGCTGCTGGAGAACAAGAAGAGCGTGCTCTACCGCTTCTGCGGACTGGGCGACAAGTGCGGCCTGATCGGCAAGCGATCGATCGAGCGCCACCTGCTGCTGCGCCGCGAGGCGCTCGAACTGGCGCTGTACAGCTTCCACTACACCGACGCCGACCAGGTCGTCGTGTTCATGCCGCCGCCGGCCGGGTCGAAGACCGGCCAGAGCGGCAACGCCCTGTTCTTTCAGCGCGGGACGCTCGCGCGGCAGCTTCACCAGCCGCTCGACTCGACGCTGACCGACGAGGTGCCGCGACCGTCCGCCATCGACCGCTCGGCCGACCGCCTGATCGTCGAGACCCAGACGCGCCCGGCGTACTTCAACTTCACGCTGCAGCAGGCCAACCAGGACAACCGCGCCTACCTCGTGCTCGCCCCGCTGACGGCCGCGCAGCTGACCGCGCCGGCGCCGAAGCCGACGCCGGCGACCGGCAAGCCGGCCTAGCCGGCGGCGGCGTCGCCCGCGGGCCGTTCGCGGTAGCGGGGGCAGCGCAGCACCGGCATCGCCGGGTACTTCGGCCAATCGGGATCGCGCAGGCCGACCTCGCACATCGAGAACGCGCTGCCGCGGCCCGACTGCACCAGGCGCTGTTCGGCGCAGCGATCACAGAGGCCAAAGCTCGGCGCGGACATCGACATCGAGTATCGCGCCCATAGGCTTCGTTGCGGTCAGGGCGCCCAGAGTCGTTGCCCGAGCAACTATCCTGTCTCCTCTCACCGTATGGCCACCTTCACGCGACTCCTCGGCTTCCTCCGCCCGTATCGCCGCAGCGTCGGGCTGAGCTTTGCGCTTGCCACGGCCGCGATGGTCATGACCGTCGCGATCCCGGCGTTGTCGGGGCGCGCGATCGACAAGATCCGCGCCGGCGACAAGCACGGGCTCGAGCTGCTGGCCGCAGGCATCCTCGTCGCCGGCCTGCTGCGCTTCGGCCTGACCGTTTCTCGCCGGCTGGTCGCCGGGCGCGTGTCGCTCGGCGTCGAGCGCGACCTGCGCGGCGGCATGTATCAGCGCTTCCAGGAGCTGGAGCTGGCGTTCTTCGACGGCCAGCAGACCGGGCAGCTGATGTCGCGCGCAACCGTCGATCTGCAGTCGGTGCGCTTCTTCCTCGGCTACGGCCTGGTCTTCATGATCCAATCGGCGCTGACGATCGTGCTGGCCGCGATCGCGATGTTCATCGTGCAGCCCGGCCTGGCGGCGATCTCGCTGCTGCCGGTGCCGATGGTCGTGTTCGTCGCCGCGCGCTACGGGCGCAAGTCGCGGCCGGCACTGCAGGAGGTCCAGCAGCGCATCGCCGAGCTGACAGCCGAGGTCGAGGAGAACGTCTCCGGCGTGCGCGTCGTCAAGGCGTTCGCCGCAGAGGCGCGCCAGGAGCGCCGTTTCCACGCGCAGGTCACCCGTGTCTTCGAGCAGGCGATGGTGTCGACCCGCATCCAGGCCTTCTACGGCCCGTTCATCGGCTTCCTGCCGCAGCTCGGCCTGGCCGCCGTGCTGTTCGTCGGCGGCCGGATGGTCGTCGACAAGACGATCACGCTCGGCCAGTTCAGCGCCTTCTACACCTACCTGCTGATGCTGATCGGCCCGATGCGCACGCTCGGCATCTCGCTCGGCATGGCGCAGCGCGCGACGGCGTCGGGCGCACGGCTGTTCCAGATCCTCGACCGGGTGCCGGCGATCGTCGCCTCGCCGGATGCGGTCGACCTGCCCGACGGCAACGGGCGCGTCGAATTCCGCGGCGCGACCCTGCGCTACGACGAGGCCGAGCGCGACGCGCTGCGCGACGTGACACTCGAGGTCCCGGCGGGCACCACGGTCGCCGTCGTCGGCGGCACCGGCAGCGGCAAGACGACGCTCGTCCAGCTGATTCCGCGGCTGTATGACGTCAGCGCCGGCGCGGTGCTGGTCGATGGCGTCGACGTGCGCGATGTCGACCCGGTCGCGCTGCGCCGCCAGATTGCCGTCGTCACCGACGATCCGTTCCTGTTCTCCGCCAGCGTGCGGGAGAACATCGCCTACGCGCGACCGGACGCCTCGCGCGAGGAGATCGAGACGGCGGCCCGGCGTGCGCAGGCCAGCGAGTTCATCGAGCGCCTGCCCGATGGGTACGAGACCCGCGTCGGCGAGCGCGGCCTGACCCTGTCCGGCGGCCAGCGCCAGCGCCTGGCGATCGCCCGCGCGCTGCTGGCCGATCCGCGGATCCTGATCCTCGACGACGCGACCTCGTCGCTGGACGCCTCGACCGAGCACGAGATCAAGGAAGCACTGCGCGAGGTGATGGCCGGGCGCACGACGTTCATCATCGCCCACCGCCTGTCGACGATCGCGCTGGCACAGGACATCGTCGTGCTCGAGGACGGCGAACTGCTCGCCCACGGGCGCCACGACGACCTGCTCCAGTCCAGCGACCTGTACCGCGAGATCGTCGAGAAGGGCCTGCCCGACCAGGTCTTCCTGACGCGCAAGCCGATCGAGCCCGAAGTGGTGGGTCTGTAATGCACGGCCATTGGGGACCACCCGTCGATGACCGTCCACCGGTGGCGCCGGACGACGCGTCGGCGCGCGAGCGCGTGCGGCTGCTGTGGGAGGACTCGCGGCGGCGCCTGCGCGGCACCGGCGGGCGCGGGCGCAAGCTGCGCGGCCTGCTGGCGCTGATCCTCCCCTACCGCTCGCGGGCGCTGCTCGCCGCGGTCACGCTCGTCATCGGCGTCGCCGCCTCGCTGGCACCGGCGCCGCTCGCCGCGCGGGCGATCGACAAGGGCATCGTTCCCGGCGACCTCACGTCGCTGAACATCACCGTCGCCGCATATCTGGTCAGCGTCCTGATCGTCTGGGCCGCCTCGTACGCGCAGTCCTACCTGGTCGGCTGGGTCGGCCAGCGCGCGCTGCAGGACCTGCGTCTGCGGATCTTCACCCATCTGCAGGGTCAGTCGATCGCCTTCTACGAGCGCCGCCCGGCGGGCGTGCTGATCAGCCGCATGACCAACGACGTCGAGGCGCTCGACTCGCTCGTCACCGACACCGTCGTGACGCTGTTCCAGGCGACGCTGACGCTGATCGGCTCGATCGTGATCCTGCTGCTGCTGGACTGGAAGCTGGCGCTGCTGGTGTTCCTGATCTTCCCCGTGATGGCGATCGGGTCGCTGCTGTTCCGGATCGTCAGCGCCGACGCATACCGCCGCACGCGAGAGACGATCGGGTCGATCACCGCCTATCTGCAGGAGACGCTGTCGGGCGTCCGCGTGGTGCGCTCGTTCGCGCGCGAGGAGCACCACCGCGACCGCTTCGCCGAGCTCAACGAGCTGAACCTCCAGGCGAACATGAAGACGGTCGTGCTCAATGCGTCCTACTTCCCCGCCGTCGAGTTCGTCAGCTCGCTGGCGACGGTGATGGTGATCGTCTTCGGCGGCATCCAGGTGATCGACGGCAACGTTCAGATCGGCGTGCTCGTCGGCTTCATCGCCGCGCTGAACAACTTCTTCGACCCGATCGGCCAGCTGTCGCAGGTCTACACGACCTACCAGTCCGGCATGGCGGCGCTCGACAAGATCTTCGAGCTGCTCGACGTCGAGCCGTCGCTGACCGACGCCGCGGACGCGACCGATCTTCCGCAGGTGCGCGGCGAGATCCGCTTCGAGGACGTGTCGTTCGCCTACAGCGACGGCGAGCGGGTGAAGCTCGCGCTCGACGACGTGACGCTGACGGTGCCGCCCGGTCAGACCGTCGCCCTCGTCGGCGCGACGGGCGCCGGCAAGTCGACGTTCGCCAAGCTCGTCGCGCGCTTCTACGACCCCAACGCCGGTCGCGTGCTGATCGACGGGCACGACCTGCGCAGCGTGACGATGCGCTCGCTGCGCAGCCAGCTGGGCATCGTCCCGCAGGAGGCGTTCCTGTTCAGCGGGACCATCGCCAGCAACCTTGCCTTCGGCCGCGACGGCGCCACGCGCGAGGAGCTCGAAGACGCGGCCCGCGCCGTCGGTGCCTGGGACTTCATCGCCAAGCTCCCCCACGGCCTCGACACGGAGATCGGCGAGCGCGGCGTGCAGCTGTCCGCCGGGCAGCGCCAGCTGGTCGCGTTCGCTCGGGCGCTGGTCGCCGATCCGCGCATCCTGATCCTCGACGAGGCGACGTCCAACGTCGACATCCACACCGAGACCACGATCGAGCACGGCCTGCGCCGGCTGCTGGCCGGGCGCACCGCGCTGGTGATCGCCCACCGGCTGTCGACGATCCGCCAGGCCGGGAGGATCGTCGTGCTCGACCGCGGGCAGATCGTCGAGCAGGGCACGCACGACGAGCTGATCGCCTCCGGTGGCGCTTACGCCGCGCTCTACCGCGACTGGGCCGAGCAGGCAGCGGTCTAGGGTCGCCGCGCGCGCTCAGCGGGTGATCGTGAAGCTCTTGGACACCGTCAGGGTCTCCGGCGTCTCCTGCGAGGCCGTGTAGCTCGAGGTCGCGACGACCTTGATCGTCGCTGTCACCGACGAGGCGCGCTTGAGCCGTTTCTTGACCTTCGCGACATTGGCCTTGGTCAGGCGGACCGTCACCTTCTTGGCCTTGGCGTCGAGCGTGCTCGTCGTGCCCGGGTTGAACTTGATCGAGCCGATCGACGTCGTGTAGACGAGGTCACACGGCAGGTTGCACGTGATCGAGACCGAGTAGGAACCCTTGCCGAGCTTCTGCTTGCCCACGGAGACCACGGGTGCTGTCATCACCGGGCAGCCCGTATCCGTCGCCGCCGCGATACCCGGGCAGCGATCGATCGGCACCGGCCGCAGGTCGCCGTCGGTGTCGGTGCCCGGCTTGATCGTCACGGGCAGCGTGGTCGTGCCGAGCGTGCGCGGCTCCTGGGTCTGGTTGTCGCGCTGGTAGTACAGATAGGCGCAGATGCGGTACGTGGCCGCCTGCTCGGGCGTGAAACTCGACGCGAACGAGAACTCGCCGGCCCCGGGGTACAGGATGTCGAAGGTGTGCACGTTCGGCCGGCGCACATGCTCGGCCTGTGTCGATGCGCAGTCGGCCGCGTCCGGCTCGTAGTAGAGGTACAGCGGGCTCGTGTCGTCCGTCTTCCCGTCGATCGTGACGTTGACGAGCGCCCCGGCGATCGCGTCGGTCGTCGTGACCGTGACGGTCAGCGCGGTCACCTGCGCCGATGCCGTCCCGGCCGCTCCGAATGCCACCGCGAGCGCCACCACTGCGATGACCATCATCCTCCGTGAACCCACGACTGCTCCTCCTCCGGTTGCCGGTGCCGACGATACCCGAGGTGGGAGAGCGAGGCGCCCGGTCAGGTCGAGCCGGCGTGCACGAGCACTCAAGACCCCGTCGCGACGGGCATCGGGGCGACTGCCGGCGCCGGGCGCGAAACGCTCGACGGCTCGCGCATCCAGCGCACCGTGAGCACGAGCAGGCCGATGCCGACGAGCAGCAGCGCAATGCCCATGATGATGGCGAAGAGCGCGACGCTCTGGGCGAAGTAGCTCGTGTTCAGCGCGGTACCCAGCGCCGTCTCGGTCACCCAGACGTTGCGGGCCGCGTTCGGCACGGGCTGACCACTCTTGGGATCGATCGCGGCGGCTGCCTTGTCGCTGGTCTCCTTGCCGCTGGCCGTCAGGAACTGACCCATCTGCGAGTAGACCCGTCCGCCGGTGGCCTCGAGCGCATGGATCCGCATGTAGCTGGCGAAGCAGCGTGCCCGCGAGCCCGAGTCGATCGGCTGATTGGCAACGGAGCAGGTCGGCACCGACACGTTCTTGAGCCCTGCGTCCTTGATCGCAACGGTCGTCAAGGCCGGCGTCATGTCGGGCGTCCCGGAGATCTTCTCCAGAGCGAGGCTGCTGTGGACGGTGCTGCGACCGCTGATGCCGGTGACGGTCGAGCCGATGCCGATCGCGATCAGCACCAGGCTCGCTGCGATGCCGGCGTACTTGAAGAACTTGGTGTTCATGACTGCTCCTTGCCTCTGCGGAATGGGCGCTCGGCAGCGGTCGACCAAGGCACCCGGAACCTCCGCGGCGCCCGAAGCGCTCGCGATGCGGCGGCACTGCTGAGGGGTGCTGCTCGGGGCACGTCGACCTTCGCGTCGCTGGTGCGGATGCTCGAAAGTCAGCTGATGTTCTCGCCGCTGCGGCGAACCCACCGTCGTTGCCCTTCTCAGGCGACCCTAGTCCTCGCTCGGCGAGATGCACAGGGGGTATTCCCACATGGTGTCCCGCGGCAGGTCCGAACGACGGAAGCCCCCGTTTCCGGGGGCTTCCGTACTGCGGGACTAGGACTCGAACCTAGAAAGCCTGCTCCAGAGGCAGGTGTGTTGCCGATTACACCATCCCGCAAGGGCCGCTCAGTATAGGAACTCTGGCAGGCGCCTGCCGGCGGTGCCGACCAGCGAGTCATCACGGTCCTCAATGAGATCTTCTTCGCGATTCTGCTCGGCATCTTCGCCGTTTGAACGCGCTCGACTGGGGCGGCGTGATCGCCGCGAGCACCGGCTCGTGCTGGTCCTCGCCGTCTTACGGCAAGGTCGCCGGTGACCGCCGCGCGCGCGGCGGCGGCGTCGTCGGACTCAGCCCGCGAACAGCGCGGTCACGGCGGCCTCGAGGCCGGTGTCCAGGCACACCAGGACCTCGTCGCCGCCGTTGATCAGGCTGTCGGGCTTGGCGACGAAGCCGCCGCCGTCGCGCAGCACGCTGATCACGAGGCTGCCATCGGGCAGGTCGAGGTCGGCGACGGTCTTGCCGTCGGCCGGCGACCCGGGCTGGACCTCGATCTCGATGATCTCCAGGCGCTCCTCGCGCAGATCGAGCAGGTGCACAAGTCCGTAGGACGGCACCTCGTGCTCGATCAGCCGCAGGATCAGGTCGGTGGCGGACACGACGGGCGCGACGTCGAGCAGCTCGAAGTACTGGTGGTTGCGCGGATTGTTGACGCGGGCGATGACCCGGTCGACGAGGTACTTCTCCTTGGAGATCTGGCTGATCAGGATGTTGTCCTCGTCGTCGCCCGTGACGGCGACCACCAGGTCGGCGCGCTGGATGCCCGCGCGCTCGAGCACCCACAGTTCCGTCCCGTCGCCGTACTGGACGACGTAGCCGAGCTCGGAGTCGATCGCCAGGTAGCGGTCGCGGCGCTGCTCCAGCAGCGTCACCTCGACGCCCTTGGAGAGCAGCTCGCGCGCGAGGTTGAGGCCGACCTTGCCGCCCCCGACGACGATCACATACATGGCCTAGACCCCCTCGAGGGCGCGCTCGAACATCTCGATCGCGAAGCGCGTCGGGCAGATCGTGTCGAGGCCCTGCGCCGCGTACCACTCCGCCCGGGCCGGGTCCTGCACGCGGGCGACGACCTTGGGAACCTTGAACATCCGCTGGGCGATCTGCGCAATCGTCAGGTTGGTGTTGTCGCCGTTGGTCGAGGCGATGAAGACGTCGGCCTGCTCGATGCCCGCAGCCCGCAGCGCCTCGTCCTCGATCGCCTTGCCGATCGTGAAGCGCCCGCCGGCGTCCTCCCAGGTCGTCGGCATGCCGACGTCGAGGCGCTCGTGCGAGAGCGGATCCTCGTCGAGGACGGACACGTCGTGCCCGGCGGCCAGCATGGAGCGCGCGACGGACGAACCGACGCGCCCGGCACCGACGATCAGGATGAAGGACATCGGCTGGTCAATCTACTTGGCGGGCGTCCGGCTCGTCTCATCGCCGACGGCCGGCGCCGTCAGGATCACCGGGCAGTGCGCCTTGGCGACGACGTACTTGGTGACCTCGCCGACGTAGTTGTCCAGGCCCGGGCGCCCGCCGAGCTTGGCGCCGCCGAGGATCTTCGACGGTTCCTCGGCCGCCAGGACGATCGCCTGCACCCCGCGCCGGCGGGCCTGGTCGACGATCGCCTGACCGGTGCGGCGCGCGCGGACGGTGGCCGTCGCGACCTCGACGCCCTCGTACTCCTCGCCCACCGCCTTGGCGCGCTTCAGCGCTTCGCGCGCCTGCTGCAGTTGTGCGTCGGGCAGCCGTGCGTCGATCGGCAGCGCCATCGGCACCTCGAACACCCAGATCGCCTCGATCGTCGCGACGTCGAGGTTCTCGGTGTCCTCCTCGGCCGCCAGGCGACCGGCGGTCTGCATGATGTCGTCATCGATCGGCGTGCCGGTGATCGGCACGAGGATCGATCCGTACTCGGCCTCGACCGGCTCGCGGCTGAGCGCCTCCTGCGGCACGCTGATGCGCTGCAGCAGCGGCGTACCGCTGGAGACGCGCTGTCCGACGTAGAGCGCGATCCCGCCGCCCAGCCACGCCAGTCCGACCCAGCGGGCCGAATCGTGGAGCAGGAACACCGACACCCAGGCGCAGGCGCTGAGGACACCGCCGAGAACCGCCGGCAGCGGGATGCCGGCGCCGGCGCCGACGTTGAGCGGGACCCGGAAGTGCCGCGGGCGGTCGGGCTCCTTGATCCGCAGCTTGACGATCGACGCGTGGGCGATCGTCAGGCTGAGCAAGGCCCCGAAGGCATAGAGGCCGAGCAGCAGATCGAGGTCCTGGGGCACGGTCAGCGCGCCGGCGATGATCGCGGCGAGGACGATCACGACCCACGGGGTGAAGCGGCGCGGGTGCAGCCGCCCGAGCGCGCTCGGGATCTGCCGGTTGGTCGACAGCGCGTAGGCCAGGCGCGAGAGGCCGAGCATCGCCGAGTTGGCCGCCGCGACGAGCGTCACCGACGCGGCGATCGCGATCAGGTACTTCGTCACGTCGCGCAGCCAGGCTTCGTGGAAAGCCGCCGCGATGCCCAGGAACGGCGCGTCCTTGTAGCGCCCACCGAGCGCCGTGTGCCCGTCGACCACCGGCTGTGCGCTCATCGCGACCAGCGCGATGCCGCCGTAGACGACGAACACCGTCAGCGTGCCGAAGCTGACCAGGCGGCGCAGGTCGATCTTCGAGACGTCGACCTCACCCGCCAGGCCGGCCGCCGACTCCAGCCCCGTCGAGACGACGGTCGCGATGCCGACGGCGACGATCAGGTCCTGCCACGTCGGTGTCGCGCCGATGTCGATCGAGGCCGAGATCGCACCGGGGTCGTAGAGCAGCGCGACGCCCAGCACGATCAGGCCCAGCTGGACCGCGATGTCGGCGATCACCAGCATCGAGATCCGCCGCGAACGCGACGTCGAGAATCCGCGCACGTTGCGCAGGGCGACGTAGGCGAGGATCGCCAGACATGTCAGCACCTCAACGGTCCCGTGCCCGAATCCGCTCCAGATCGGCGCCAGGTAGTTCGTCGCCGAGAACGCGGTCGCGGCGAGCAGGATGACGTAGTCGAGCAGCATCGCCCAGCCGGCGATGAAGCTCCACAGTTCGTTGAACGCATAGCGCGCGAAGACCGTGGACCCGGCACGGTCCTGGTGCATCGCCGCGCCCTCGGCGTAGGTCATCGCGGCCAGCGCGAACATCAGCCCGGCCAGCAGGAAGACCGCCGGCGTCAGGCCCAGCGCGTAGCCCGCGACGACGCCGAGCGCGAAGTAGATCGAGCTCGCCAGCGCCGTCCAGACGATCGAGAACAGCAGGCGCGAATCCTCGCGGCGGTGAAACATCAGCCCCTCCCCCGCGCGATCCAGATGCGCCCGGCCCCGGCGAGGATGAACAGCGTGCCCAGCAGCAGCCCGGTTGCGAGGACGCCGCCGCCGGCGGTCAGCGTGCGGATGATCATCGCCACGCCGAGGACGACCAGCGCGAGTGACAGCAGCGTCGTGCTGCGCCGGTGCAGGTCGCTTCCCATCCCGGTCAGACCTTCGCCACGGTGACCGGCCGCGCCTGCGGATCGGTCTGGATGATGACCCGGCAGGGACGTTCGGCGAGCACGGTCTCCAGCGTCTTGCCGAACACCGACCCGGCGGTCCGCGGCGGCAGCGGGATGATGATCGCGCGGGCGCTCAGCTCGCGCGCCTCTTCGATGATCAGATGGCCCTCCTGGCCGGCGCGCACCTTGTCCCAGTGACCGCTGACGCGACGCCCGCCCTGCAGCTTGCACAGCGAGATGACCTTCATCGCAGCGGCTTCCTGCTCGGGCATCGCGCCGTCCAGCGGCGCCGACGCGGGCACCGTGATCGGCACGATCACGTGGATCCCGCGGCGACGCGGCGCCGCCATCTTGACCGCCGTGGCCAGCGCGCCGGGCGCAAACCGGCCCGGCTCCATCGCCAGCAGGACCGATTCGTACTCGGCCTCGCCCTCGACGACCGAGCGCGGCAGCTCGACCTTGTGCGTGACCGTCAGCTCGAGCCCCTGGCTGCGGCGGTACAGCGGGTAGAACACGCAGCCGACCAGCAGCCAGCCGGTGCCGGCGATCGCCACGTCGATGTGCAGCGCGGTCACGACGACGAACGCCAGGCCGGTCCCGACGACGCCGAGCAGCGCGAAGATCGGCAGGTTCACCCCGCGGACGACGACGTTCATCGGCCCGGTGTACGGGCGGGTGTGGTCGCGTTTGGAGAAGCGCAGCCGGATCACGGCCAGGTGCGCGATCGTGAACGACAACATCGCGCCGAACGCATACATGTTGCCCAGGAAGGCGGCCTTGCCCGGGATCATCGCCAGGCAGGCGATCGCGCCGAAGATCAGGATTCCGATCCACGGCGTGCCGAACTTCGGGTGCAGCCGGCGCAGCCGGTCGGGCACCTGGCGATGCACGCCCATCGAGTAGACCAGCCGCGAGACGCCGATGATGCCGGCGTTCGTGGCGATGAAGAGGATCGTCGCCGCAAGCAGGCCGACGTAGACGGTCGCCGCGCCCTGCAGGCCGCCGAGGTCGATCTGCTTGACGACGCCGAGGATCGGGTCGCCCGCGAAGCCGCCCTTCTCCTCGGTGACGCCGAGCAGCGTCGAGTAGGAGCCGTCAGGCTGCTTGGTGACCGGCAGCGCGGAGAGGGCCACGGCGGGCAGCGCGGCATAGATCGCGAAGACGGCGACGACGACGCGGTTGATCGCCTTGGGGATCGTGACCGTCTCGTTCTTGGCCTCCTCGGCCATGTTCGAGATCGTCTCGATGCCGGTGTACGCGATCATCCCGACCGGGATCGCCAGGAAGAAGTTCTTCCACGTCGGGGCGACGCCGAGGTGGATGTTGTCGGCCAGGACCTGTGGCGAGAACACGAGCACGGCGCCGACGAGCACGAGCAGCAGCTGGGTTGCGAAGTCGAGCACCGCCAGCGTCACGTTCACGCCCGCCGACTCCTTCGCGCCCAGCACGTTGATGCCACTGAGCAGCATGACGACGGCGATGCCGACGACGATGTCGCCCGGTGAGCTGCGCAGCCAGTCGATGCCCAGCACGCCGCCGAGGTAGTGCGGGACGAAGAACGCGGAGATCGCGATCGTGATCGTGTAGTTCAGCATCTGCGCCCAGGCGGCGAAGAAGCTCCAGAACTCGTTGAACGCGTGGCGGGCGAAGCTCGATGAGCCGCCCGCCTCGGGGTACATCGCCGTCGCCTCGGCGTAGGTCGATGCCGTCAGCCAGAAGATGAAGCCCGAGATGACGAAGACGACCGGCGTCAGGCCGAGCGCGAACGATGCGACCAGGCCGAGCGCGTAGTAGATCGAGGAGCCGACGTTGCCGTACGCGGTCGCGAAGAGCGCGTTGACCCCCAATACCCGCTGAAGCCCGTGCAGGCGGCGCTCAGCCATCTACGACGCTCGTCCCATCAGCGCGCGGAGCGTAGCGCCCCAGCCCGGCGATGACGAAGGCGACCGGGGTCAGCCCGAGCGCGAAGG
>JBBRFO010000036.1:0-24499 GCA_038224135.1 Solirubrobacterales bacterium | reverse complement strand
CGTGAAGCCGCCCCGCTCTCTAGCATGACCGCTCAGCGGACCCCCGACGCGGCGCCAGTGGCGCCGCCCGCGCCTCGCCGACCATGAGCGTCCTTCGGAACCTCGAGAGCAAGCTTGCCGGCCTGGTCGAGGGGACGTTCGGCCGTGTCTTTCGCAGCGAGGTGCGACCGGCCGAGCTGGCTCGGCGTCTGACGCGCGAGATGGACGAGCATCGGACCGTCGGGCTGTCGCGCACGTACGCGCCGACCGAGTACGACGTCTACCTGTCACCGCCGGACCGTGAGCGGCTGTCCGGCATCGAGCGCGAGGTGCGCGAGGAGTTGTCCGGGCATCTGCTCGAGTACGCGCGGGCCGAGAAGCTGGCGCTGTCGACGACGCCGCGGATCAGCTTCCACACCGATGAGCGGCTCGGGCTCGGCGAGTTCGGCATCGCCACGCGTCACGCGCACGAGCAGGAGGACCAGGTCGCTCCCGACCCGCCCGCGGGGGACGGTCGCACGATGGTCTTCTCGCAGGCCGCGCGGGTGCAGGAGGATCTGGCCGACGCGCGCGCCGCGCGACCTGGCCGCGCGATTCTGGCCGCCGAGGGCAAGCGATTCGTGCTCGCCGCGAGCGGCGCGGTGATCGGTCGCAGCCGCGACTGCGATGTCGTGCTCGGCGATTCCAACGTCTCCCGCCGGCACGCGCGCGTCCAGTTCGGTCCGGATGACGGCTGGACGATCGAAGACCTCGGATCGACGAACGGCGTTCATGTCAACGGCCGCCAGATCAGTGGTCCCGCGACGCTCCAGGCCGGTGACCGGCTGGACATCGGCACCGTGTCGGCGCGCTTCGAGGTCGACTGACGTGGCTGGCTCCGCCGGCTCCGCGCTGCAGGCTGCGTTCCTCGCCGTCCTGTTCCTGTTCGTCGTCTGGGTCGCGCGCAGCTCGCTGCGCGACCTGCGGCGACCGGACGAGCTGCGCGGCGGGTTCGTCCCGCCGCCGGGATCCGGCGCGGTCGCGACGGGCATGCATCCGGCCGCGGACGGCGGCCCGGTCGACGCGTTCGAGCCGCGGCTGATCGTCGAGCGCGCACCGGGCCACACACCGGGGATGGAGTACGACGTCGGCGACGGCGCGACGCTCGGCCGCGGCGATGCGGCCGAGATCCGGCTCGAGGACCCGTTCGCCTCCGGCCGCCACGCGCGGCTGGCACGCCAGGGCCGCCTGGTCGTGCTCGAGGACCTCGGGTCGACCAACGGCACGTACCTCAACGAGGAGCTCGTGACCGGGCCGCAGCCGCTGCATCCCGGCGACCGCGTGCGGATCGGCGACAGCGAGTTCACGTACGTCGACCGATGATCCGCGTCGCCGAGCACGTCGAGCGCACCGACACCGGCAGGCACCGGCGCGGCAACGAGGACTCCTACATCGCTCGCTCGCCCCTGTTCGCCGTCGCCGACGGGATGGGCGGCGCCCAGGCCGGCGAAGTCGCCTCGCGCACGGCGATCGACGTCTTCGCGCGCGGTGTCCCGGCGGGTCAGACGAGTCTCGAGCAGCGTCTCGTCGCCATGGTCCGCGAAGCCAACGAGCAGATCCACAAGATGTCGCTGGCGGACGAGGACCACGCCGGCATGGGCACGACGCTGACCTCGGCCTACGTCGGCGACCACGACGTGACGATCGTGCACGTCGGCGACAGTCGTGCCTACCTGCTGCGTGACGGCGAGGTCGCGCGCGTCACGACCGATCACTCGCTCGTCGAGGAGTTGCTGCGCCAGGGCCGGCTGACCCCGCAGGAGGCCGAAGACCACCCGCAACGTTCGATCATCACCCGCGCGTTGGGTCCGGCACTCGACATCGATGCCGACTCGCACACGTTGCCCGCGCGCGACGGCGACGTCTTCCTGCTGTGCAGCGACGGACTCACGGACATGGTCCCGGAGTCCGAGGTCGCCGACGTGCTGGCCTCCGGCACCGGGCTGAAGGCGATCGCCGGCGACCTCGTCGCGCGCGCCAACGCCGCCGGGGGTCGCGACAACATCACGGTCGTCCTGTTCCGCCTCGAGGAGGTCGGGACCGTCGCCGAGCCGGACGCGGCCGCGACCCAGGCCGGCGCCGCGGCGCTGCGGGTCGAGGATGTGCGCCGCGCGCTGGACGACGTCCCGACCGAGACGATCGCCCGGGCCGGTGCTGCGCGGCCCCGCCGGCCGCAACCGCCGCGCGGCACCGGGATCCCCGCGCCGCGCCGCCGCCGGCGCCTGCGCCCTGTCTGGGTCATCGGTGCCCTGTTCGGCGTGATGCTGCTGGCGGCCGGGTACCTGGCCTCGCAGGCCGTCTACTTCGTCGGCACCGGCGGCGACGGGTTCGTGCGGATCTATCGCGGCGTGCCGCTGAACCTGCCCGCCGGGCTGGACCTGTACCAGCCGGTCTACGTCTCGGGGGTCAGCACCGCGCAGCTGAGCCCCTCGCAGACGCGCACGATCGCCGGCCACCGCCTGCGCGCGCGCTCGGACGCCGACGACC
Organism: Solirubrobacterales bacterium; assembly: GCA_038224135.1. Lineage (GTDB taxonomy): Bacteria > Actinomycetota > Thermoleophilia > Solirubrobacterales > Solirubrobacteraceae > F1-60-MAGs163. The sequence goes on along the minus strand of JBBRFO010000036.1, from coordinate 21,994 downwards.
TCGTCCGCCAGCTCGAGACCGGGCAGCTGGGCAGCCGATGACGCCCCGCACGCGCGAGCTGTTCGGCCTGATCCCGGCGTCGCTGCTCGTGACCGCTGGATTCGCCGCGGTCTTCGTCCAGGAACAGGACGTCGTCAGCACGATCTCGCTGACCTACGGCGCGGTGTTCCTCGGCCTCTGCTTCGCCGCGCACCTGGTGATCCGCTGGCGGCTGCCGCACGCCGACCCGTACGTCCTGCCGCTGGTGGCGGTTCTGGCGAGCTTCGGCCTGGTGATGATCTACCGGCTCGACGATCGCTTCGCGCGCGAGCAGGCGCAGTGGTTCGTGATCGGGCTGGCGGCCTTCATCGCGACGATCGTGCTGGTCCGCGACTACCGCGCGCTGGAGCGCTACCGCTACGTGATCGCGGCGTCGAGCCTGGGCCTGCTGCTGCTGCCGCGGATCCCGGGAATCGGCTCGCAGACCAACGGCGCCTATCTCGGCGTCGACGTCGGACCGGTGTCGTTCCAGCCGGCCGAGTTCGCGAAGATCGGCATCATCATCTTCCTGGCGAGCTATCTGCGCGACACGCGCCAGCTGCTCGTCGCGACGAAGAAGTGGGGCATCACGATCCCGCCGCTGCGCCACCTCGGGCCGCTGCTGGCGGTCTGGGGCCTGGCGATGATCCTGCTGGTCTTCATCCGTGACCTGGGGTCCTCGCTGATGTTCTTCGGGGGCTTCCTGGCGATGCTCTACGTCGCGACGAACCGGCTCATCTTCCCCGTCGTCGGCTTCGGCCTGTTCGCGGCGGGCGTCGGCTTCTTCGCCAGCACCGTCGGGCACGTGCAGAGCCGCATCGATGCCTGGCACCACCCGTTCAACGATGCGCTTTACGGTGCTCAGGGCGGCAGCTATCAGCTGGCCCAGTCGCTGTTCGCCCAGGCTGACGGCGGGGTCTTCGGCCGCGGGTTCGGCAAGGCGCTCGTCGGCTCGGGCGATGCGGTCGTCGTGCCGGCGGCGAAGACCGACCTGATCTATTCGGTGATCGTCAACGAGCTCGGACTCGTCGGCGCCTGCGGACTGCTGCTGGTCTACCTGCTGCTGGTCCAGCGTGGCTTCCGGATCGCGGTCCTGGCGCGTGACTCGTTCTCCAAGCTGCTGGCGGCCGGGCTGGCGACGGTCATCGGCCTGCAGGTGTTCGTGATCGTCGGCGGCGTGACAAAGGCGATCCCGCTGACCGGTGTGACACTCCCGTTCGTCTCGTACGGCGGCTCGTCGATCGTCGCCAACTTCGTGATCGTGGCGCTGCTGCTGCTGATCTCCGATCGCGCGCGGCGCGAGGCCGGCGCGTGAACGCCCCGCTGACGCGCACGTTCGGCGTGCTGATGCTGTTGTTCGGCGTGCTCGTGTTCTTCACCGCGCGCTGGACGGTGATCGACCGGTCCAAGCTGCAGGACAACCCGAAGAACCGTCGCGCGCTGCTGGAGCAGCAGCGCGTCGCCCGCGGGGCGATCTATGCGGCCGACGGCGCCGTGCTCGCGCGGTCGTCGAAGCGCGCTGACGGCACCTACACGCGCGCATATCCGCGGGCCGGCCTGTTCGCGCAGACGGTCGGGTACGACTATCTGATCCCCGGCTTCGCCGGCCTGGAGCGCTTCTACAACGGCCCCCTGACCGGCCGCAAGAGCGGACTGGCGGCGACGCTGCGCAAACTCCAGGGCCACGGGAACGAGGGCGACGATCTGCGCACGTCACTCGATCCGGCTGCGCAGGAGATCGCCACCCGGATGCTCGGCACCCGGGCCGGTGCCGTCGTCGCACTGGATCCGTCGACCGGCCGGATCAGGGTGATGGCGTCGACCCCGGGCTACAACCCCAACGACCTTGCCAGCGCCAAGGCGACCAAGGCACTCAACCGTGCCAGCGGGGCGCCGCTGCTGAACCGCACGACCGTCGGCCTGTACCCGCCCGGGTCGACGATGAAGGTCGTCGCAGCGATCGCTGCGATCGACAGCGGTCGCTACGAGCCGACGTCGGTCGTCAGCGGCAGGAGCCCGGTCACGATCTCCGGCACGCCGCTCGCCAACCACGGCGGCACCGACTACGGGAACATCGACCTGACGACCGCGCTCACGCAGTCGGTCAACACGGTCTGGGCGCAGGTCGCCGAGTCGCTCGGCAAGCCGACGATGCGCCGCTACATGGACCGGCTCGGCTTCGGCCGGCCGATCGACGTCGACCTGCCGGCCGACGAGCGGCTGGCCAGCGGGCCGTACTGCGACAAGGGCGGCACGCGCACGCTGGTCGAGCCGACCAGTGACTGCGTCGACATCGGCCGCACGGCGATCGGCCAGGCGAAGCTGCTGGCGACGCCGCTGCAGATGGCGCAGGTCGCCGCGTCGGTCGCCAACGGCGGCCTGCTGATGACGCCGGTGATCGCGACCCGCGCGCTCGATGCCGAGGGCCGCACGACGCTCGACAACGAGCCCAGGGTGCTGTCGCGCGTGATGTCGCAGGCGAGCGCGGCGAAGGTCACGGCGATGATGCAGAAGGTCGTCCAGGAGGGCACCGGGACCGCCGCTGCGCTGCAGGGCATCGACGTCGCCGGCAAGACCGGGACCGCCGAGATCGACATCGCGCGCAACATCGCGCAGCCGTGGTTCATCGCCTTCGCTCCGGCCAACCGCCCGCGCGTGGCGATCGCGGTGACGCTCGAGCACATCGTCGGCGGGTTCGGCGGGACGGATGCCGCCCCGATCGCCAAGGCCGTGATGGAGTCCCTGCTGCAATGACCCGGCGAGGCCGATGACCGACCGACTCGATCCAGGCACCGTCGTCGACGGGCGCTACCGCATTGACCACCTGCTCGGATCGGGCGGGATGGCCGACGTCTACTGCGCCGTCGACGAGCAGCTCGGGCGGACCGTCGCGCTGAAGCTGCTGTATCGCCGCTTCGCCCAGGACCACGAGTTCGTCGAGCGCTTCCGCCGCGAGGCGTCGGCCGCGGCCGGCCTGCAGCATCAGCACATCGTCTCCGTCTACGACCGCGGCGAGTGGGGCGGGACGTACTACATCGCGATGGAGCACCTGACCGGCGGATCGCTGAAGGCGCTGATCGCGCAGCGCGCCCCGCTGTCGGCGGACGAGGCGACCGACCTGACGATCCAGATCCTCCGCGCGGCACGGTTCGCCCACCGCCGCGGGATCATCCATCGCGACTTCAAGCCGCACAACGTGCTCGTCGACGAGGACGGCCGCGCGACGGTCACCGACTTCGGCATCGCTCGCGCCGGGGCGTCGGAGATGACGCAGACCGGGTCGATCATGGGCACCGCGCAGTACCTGTCGCCCGAGCAGGCCCAGGGCCACTCGGTCAGCGCCCAGTCGGACCTCTACTCGATCGGCGTCGTGCTGTACGAGCTGCTGACCGGGCGCGTCCCGTTCGACGGTGAGAGCGCGGTGACGATCGCGCTGAAGCAGGTGACCGAGGCGCCGATCCCGCCGCGCCAGATCAACCCGGCCTTGCCACCGGCGCTGGAGGCCGTCGTCCTGCGGGCGCTGGAGAAGGATCCGGCGGCACGATTCGCCTCGGCCGACGACTTCATCGACGCGCTGCAGGCCGCCCAGCAGGGCGTCGCTCCGCCGCCGACGGCCGTCACCCAGCTGGCGCCCGGGCCGATCACGTCCTCGCACGCGGCGGTGCCGCTCGCCGCCAGCTATGCCCGCCCGATCGACCCGTACGACGACGGTCCGGGCAGGCGCTGGTGGATCTTCGCGCTGATTGCGCTGCTCGTCGTCGGCGCCGTGATCGCCGCGCTGCTGCTGACGCGGTCGACACAGGTCACGGTGCCGCGGGTCGTCGGGCTGACGCAGGCCCAGGCCAGCGCGCGACTCACCGATGCCGGCTTCTCCGTCGACACGAAGGTCCAGGTGACGACGTCCGCGCAGAAGGGCCAGGTGCTCGCCCAGCGACCGGGCGGCGGACGCAAGGCGGACAAGGGTGCCGTGGTCACGCTGACCGTGGCCGACGGACCGGGGACGGTGTCGATTCCGACGGTCGAACGGGAGAAGAGCGCCGACGCCCGGCGCCGCCTCACGGATCTGGGCCTGAAGGTGAAGACGGTTGATGAAGCCTCCGACAGCGTCGACACGGGCTTGGCGCTGCGGACCGAGCCGGCAGCCGGCACGGAGGTCAAGAAGGGCGCGCGGGTGCGGCTGATCGTCTCGTCGGGGAGCGCGCAGGTCGCGGTTCCGTCGGTGGTCGGTCAGACGGAGGCAGCGGCGCGCGCAGCGCTGACCGCGCTCGGCCTGACGGTCGGTTCCGTCACGCACAAGGACGACGACAAAGCCGATCCGGGCACCGTTCTCAGTCAGACGCCGGGCGCCACGGCCAACGTCGACAAGGGCTCGAGCGTCGCGCTCGTCCTCGCGCGTGCTCCGCGCGAGGTCACGGTGCCGAACGTGCTCGGACAGGACGGCGATGCAGCGCAGGCGACGATCCAGGACGCCGGGTTCCGCTCCAGCGCCAGCACGCAGGACACGACCGATCAGACGCAGGACGGCGTCGTGATCTCGCAGAACCCGGCCGGCGGTCGCGCAGCCCGCGGATCGACGGTCTCGGTCGTGATCGGCCGCTTCACGGCGACAGGCCCGACGGGGACCGGGGGGACGGTGACGCCATGAGGGTCGCGGTCCTCGGTGGCGGGCGGTCCAGCGAGCACGACGTGTCGCTCGCCAGCGCGGCGTCCGTCGCCGACGGGTTGGCGCAGGCCGGCCACGACGTCGTCCGCGTCGACCTGGGGCGTGACGGCACGTGGATCGCCTGTGGTGAGGAACTCGCGCTGCGGCCCGGTCGCGGGCTGCTCGGCGCCGACGCGGTCTTCCCGGTCCTGCACGGGCCGTTCGGTGAGGACGGCACCGTCCAGGGCCTGCTCGACCTGCTCGACGTCCCGTACGTCGGCTCGGGCGTGCTCGCATCGGCGGCCTGCATGGACAAGGTCGTCTTCAAGGAGCTGATGGCACAGGACGGGCGCCTGCCGCAGGTCGCCTACGAACTGGTCGACGCGCCCGGGGTGCGGCCGCGCGGCGTCGGCTATCCCTGCTGGGTCAAGCCGTCCCGGCTCGGGTCGTCGGTGGGCATCGCCCGCGTCGACGATCAGCGCGCTCTCGAGCCGGCGATCGCCGATGCGATGCGCCACGACTCGCGCGTGATCATCGAGGCGAGTGCGCCTGGCCTGGAGATCGAGTGCGCGGTGCTCGGTCATACGACGTCACCAGAGACCTCGCAGCCGGGCGAGATCGTGCTGGTGAAGGGTGCCGGCTGGTACGACTATGAGGCGAAATACACGCCTGGAGGGATGGAGCTTGTCGTCCCGGCGCGGATCTCGCAGGCGGCGAGCGACCGCGTCCGCGAGCTCGCCGCGATCGCCTTCCGCGCCGCCGGCTGCAGCGGCCTCGCGCGGGCGGACTTCTTCGTCGACGGCGACGACGTGCTGCTGAACGAACTGAACACGATGCCCGGCTTCACGGAGACGAGCGTCTACGGCAAGCTCTGGGCGGCGTCGGGGCTGGCCTACCCGCAGCTGTGCGACCGGCTCGTGCAGATCGCCGTCGAGCGGTACGCGGCAGAGCGGTCGCTGCAGTTCTGATCCTGATCGCGAGCGCCCTCACCGTTTGAGGTAGATCTCGCCGATCTCGACCTTCGTGTTCCCCGCACCGAGCTGCTCGATCCAGACGAGGTACCAGCGGTAGCGCCGGCCGCCGGTCTCCAGTGCGACGCGGGTGCGACGGGTGGCGTCGGTGATCGTCCCGACCTGGGTCCAGCGGGGGTCCTCGATCGTCGGCGGGAGGGCGCCGGCGGGGGCGGCGTAGATCCGGCCCGACCAGCCCGTCGTGACGGACTGGATCTCGATCTGCTTGGCGCTGTAGCCCGGTGCGGCGTCGATCGCCACGCCGACGCCGAGCTTCGGCAGCACGCCGCCGGTGTAGTTCTCGGTCGACCACGTCGTCTGCGTGTCTCGATCGACGACATTCCCGACCGTCTCGGGGTGCTCACCATCGCCGCCGAACGGGTCGTAGTCCTTGGCGCTGGCCTGGCTCAATGACACGGCTTTCACGCCGCTCGCGGTGCTTGCGCCTTCCGTCCCCGTGCCGCGCTGCGTGCGGCCCGCGAGCAGTGCGGCGACCAGCACGGCGAGCACCGCCAGCAACGTGATCCCGGCCAGCCAGCGGCCCGGATGCAGGACGCCGCCGGGGATCCGGCTGCGCGACGCCTCGGGCAGCGAGCGCAGGACGGTCGTCGCCTCGCCCGTCACCTGGCCGGCCCGCGAGGCCTCGACGAGCAGCGCATCCTCGAGGTCGGCGATCAGCTCGTGCGCGGTCTGGTGGCGCACCGCGAGGTCCTTCGCGGTCGCGCGCTCGAGCACCGCCGCCAGCGCATTGGAGACCTCCGGCCGCAGCGTCTGCACGTCCGGCAGCTCCTCGCGGACGTGCCGCATCGCGACCGCGACCTGGTTGTCGCCCTGGAAGGGCACGTTGCCGGTGAGCATCTCGAACAGCACGACGCCGAGCGAGTAGATGTCCGACTGCGGGGTGACGGCGTGGCCGAGTGCCTGCTCGGGGCTGACGTAGTCGGTCGTGCCCAGGACGCGGCCATCGGCGGTCAGCCCCTCGTCGGCGAGCGACCGGGCGATGCCGAAGTCGGTCACGCGGGCGGCGCCCTCCTCGTCGAGCAGCACGTTCTGCGGCTTGACGTCGCGGTGCACGATGCCGGCGTCGTGGGCGGCCTGAAGGCCGCGGGCGATCTCGATCGCGTAGGCCACCGCCTCCTGGACGAGGAGCGGACGGGGGCCCTTGATCCGCTGCTTCAGCGTCTCGCCGGGGACGTATTCGAGGACGATGAACGGCTGACCGTCCTCCTCCCCGGCGTCGATCACGCCGACGACGTAGGGCGAGGAGAGCTTGGCGATCGCACGCGCCTCGCGCCGGAAACGCTCGTAGTGGTCGGCGTCGCGGGCGACGTCCTGGTGCATCACCTTGACGGCGACCGCCCGCTCGAGCGTCGTGTCGAACGCCTTGTAGACCGTCGACATGCCGCCGCGGCCGATCGGCTCGTCGATGCGGTAGCGCCCACTCAGGAGCGTGCCGGGGCCTGCGGTCATCGCACCTATTGTGCGGGTGTCGGCGACGGGCATGTCCTCACCCCGTGAAGTTCGCCGCGCAGGGGCGGATCACCTACTCCGCCGGACGTGCCACCGCACGTGCAGGCCGACGCCCGCTCCGGTCCGCCCGCGCCGTCGCGCTGCTGCCGGTGTTCCCCGCCGCATCCGCCGTGCAGGCGCAGCCGACGGCGTGCACCCAGATCGGCTGCGGCCCGCCCGTATCGCTGCTGGTGCTCGACAAGATCCCCAAGCGCATGGTCGGCGGGACGATCCGGGCCTGTGCGACCGCCTAACGCCGCAGCGCGATGCCGCCGGGCGCGGTCGCGACGCCGGTCTGATCGGTGACGGTGCCGATCCGCCGCGCCCCCGCATGGCGCGCGGCGAGGATCGCGACAGCGTCGTCGGCAAGCTCGACGGGCACGATCGCGGCGAAGCCGCAGCCCATGTTGAAGACTTCCCACAACTCGGCCTCGCTGACGGCACCGAGCGCGCCGATCAGGCCGAAGATCGCTGGAACCGGCAGCGCGTCCTCGATCGCAAAGCCGACGCCATCGCCGAGGCGCAGCAGGTTCTTCAGGCCGCCGCCGGTGATGTGCGCGAGGCCGTGGACCGGCACGTCCGAGCGCAGCAGCTCGAGTGCCGCGCGCACGTAGATCACCGTCGGCTCGAGCAGCGCGTCGGCGATCGAGCGGCCGTCGAGTTCCGCCGGCCGCGCGTCCAGCCCGATCGCACCCGGCCCGTCCACGAGCACATGGCGCGCCAGCGTGTAGCCGTTGGAATGCAGCCCGCTCGAGGGCACGCCGATCAGCGCGTCGCCAACCGCGACGTCGTTCCCGGTGAGGATCGCGTCCAGCGCCACGGTGCCGATCGCCGTGCCGCAGAGGTCGAAGCCGTGCGGCGAGGGATGGCCGCGGATCAGCTCCGGGAGGACCGCCAGCTCGCCGCCCGGGATCTCGATGCCGGCATCGTCGGCGCCGACCTTCAGGCCGCGCCCGATCGCCGCCAGCGCGTCCGGATCGGCCTGTTCGACAGCCAGGTAGTCGACCATCGCGATCGGCTCGGCGCCGACGCAGACGAGGTCGTTGACGTTCATCGCGATGCAGTCGATGCCGACGGTCTCCAGCCGCCCCGTCTGCTCGGCGACGACGATCTTGGACCCGACGCCGTCGGTCGCGATCGCGATGCCGAGCTCGTCGCTGACGCGCAGCACGCTGGCGTAGTGACCCGGCAGGTCGACCACGCGCGAGGCGCGGCCCGGCTCGATCGTGCGCAGGACGCCGACGAGCGCAGCGACGGCGCTGTCGGCCTGATCGGTGTCGACCCCGGCTGCGGCGTACGCGTCGCTCATCGGCCGCGATGCTCGCAGGTCGTCGAGCGGGGCGCGCTCAGGGCCCGCGCAGCCGCAGCGCCCGGCGAACGTCGGTCGTGTTGCCCGCCTGGTCGGTGACGCGGATCGCCAGCGTCACCCGCGTCAAGCGCGTGCGCAGGATCAGTCGCTTCCCGGCGGTGGTCGCGAGCAGCTTCACGGTCAGGGCCTGCTGGCCGAGTCCCGACGCGGTGCCGCGGGCGATCACGGTGCGGCCCCGCACGATGCTGACGCTGGCCGTCACGGACTCCGACGGCGTGCCGATCACCAGCGTCGCGCCGCGGCGCAGCGCGCGACGCCCGACGGGCACCAGGCTCGCCGGCGCCAGCTGCGGCGCGGCGTGGTCGCCATCGGGCGGGATCCCACCCCGGGTGACGACCACGGTGCCGGTCGTCTCGGCGCTGAATCCGCCGTCGTCGGTGACCCGCAGACGCGCCGTGTACGACCCCTCTCCGGGGTAGCGGAAGCTGACGATCGGATTGGCCGACTTGGTGTCGAAGATGCCGTCGCCATCGGCATCGAATTCGTACTGCGCCTCGAGGTTGGGGCTGAAGGCGATGAAGTCGGTCGCTGAGGCGTCAAGGCGCACTCGCGGGTCGGGCGCAGCGATCTGCGTCGCGCGGAACTGCGGGACCGGCCCGGCGACGTAGATGCTCCCGCGCAGCACGCCGCCGCCGGCGTCGGGGCTGTGGAAGAGGACGTGGCCGGGCGTCCGCATGAGCGTCGTGAACGACGGGCCGGCGGCGCCGCCGGTCGATCCGTCGTCGAACAGCAGCGGGTGCGCGGCGAGCGGACCGGTCCAGGTCACGGTCGCACCCGGGGTGACGGCGATGTCGGCGGGCGCGTAGCCCTGATCGCCGAACGTGAACGCTCCGCCGACCTGGAACGCCCCGCCGGAGGTCGCCGGGGGCACGAGCGTCGTCGTGGTCGCCGAGGCCGTGGTGGACCCGAGCAGCGAGGCGATCGCCGCAAGCGCGAGGAGCTGGCCGAGCCGAAGCCCGGAACGGGTCATCCGCGGACCTTCTCAGATGGCAGAGCCGTCCGCCACCGGCGCGCGGCGCCGGCGCGCCAGCGTGACGAGCACACCGGCGGCCAGCGCCGAGCGGTACGCGGCGTACGGCAGGAACGAGCGGTCGCGCTCGACCTGGCGGATCAGGCGCGTGGAGATCAGCGTCGAGGCGCAGGACGCGGCCGCGCCGATCGCCAGCGGCGCGGCGAAACCTGGCGGGGTCCCGCGCTGCGCAAGGCGCGCGCCCTTGAGGAGGCTGGCGCCGACGATGACCGGCAGCGCGACGTGGCGCGAGAGCACGTTGGCGTCGGCCCGCGCGAATCCGCGGGCGCGTGCGGCCGCGAGCGTCATGCCATTGCGCGAGGTCCCGGGCAGCAGCGCAACCGCCTGGCCGGCGCCGAGCGCGAGCGCATCGGTGAGCGTCGCCTGCTCCCGCGGTCGTGCCGCGCCGCGCCGCTGGGCGCGCACGTCGGCGACGGCCATCGCAGCCGACCCGGCCAGCAGTCCGCAGGCGATCGGACCCGGGGCGCCGAGTCGCTGCTCGATCGGCCGTTCGAGCGCCAGGCCGATCACCGCGGCGGGGAGGAACGATCCGGCGATCAGGCCGACGCGCCGTGCGTCGAGTTCGATCAGCGCCTCGCGGACGTCCTCACGCAGCGCGACGACGAGCGCGACCGCCGTGCCGGCGTGCAGCGCGACCTCGAACGCCTTGCGCAGCTCGGGGTCGAGGTCGGCGTACGGCCAGCCGAGCAGCCAGGGAACCAGCGTCGTGTGGGCGGATGAGGAGACCGGCAGCAGCTCGGTCGGACCGTGCAGCAGGCCGAGCGCCAGCGCGTGGCGGGCCGTCAGGCGGCGGTCATGCGGCGGGCGCATCGCCCGCGCTCGGTGCGCCGGGCGAGCTGCCGCCGCGCCGGCGGGCGATCAGCACGACGATGCCGATGACGATCAGCGCGAGCACCGCGTAATCGACGTAGTGCAGCTTGTCGCGCCAGTGGTCCCAGTTGTCGGCGGCGGCACGCCCGGCCAGCGTCAGGCCGAGCATCCAGGGAATGCAGCCGGCGACGGTCAGTGCGGTGAAGCGCCAGAACGGGACGCGCGCCGCGCCGGCCGGGAGCGAGATGAACGTGCGCACGATCGGCAGCATCCGGCTGAAGAAGATCGCCGGCGTGCCGTAGCGCTCGAACCAGCGGTCGGCCCACTCCAGGTGCGAGGGCTTGATGTGGAGCTTCGCCCCATGCTCCTCGAGCACGCTGGTCCGGCCGTAGTAGCCGACCGCGTAGGCGATCCACGAGCCGACGACGTTGGCGGCGACGGCGACGCTGACGACGGCGAGCAGGCTGTACGTGCCCTGGTGGACGTTGAACCCGGCGAACAGCATCGTCGGCTCTGACGGGATCGGAATGCAGGCGCTCTCGGCGACCATCAGCAGGAAGATCCCGGGCAGTCCCAGATCCCCGACCACCGTCGTCGCGAAGTTGGCCAGCTTGTCCGTCACCGACGCAAGGACGAGGATCGTGGAGAGCAGCACGCCGCGGGATGGTAGCCGTGGCAACCTGGCGATGGCCTACCTTCTGAGCCCATGGAAGTCCCGCTCTTCGACCCGCAGACCCCGCTCGAGCCGCTGCGCGAGCGCATCGCCGCCGCCGTGTCCGGCGTCCTCGACGACGGCCGCTTCATCCTCGGCCCGAACGTCACCGCGTTCGAGCAGGAGTTCGCCGCCTACCTCGGCAGCCCGCACGCGATCGGCGTCGCCAACGGGACCGAGGCGATCACGATCGCGCTGCGCGCGCTCGGCGTCGGTCCCGGCGACGAGGTCGTCGTCCCGTCGTTCACCTTTTACGCCAGCGCCGAGGCGATCCCGCCGACGGGTGCGACGCCCGTGTTCTGCGACGTCGACCCCGAGACGTGCCTGGTCACCGCCGACACGGTCCGCGCGGCGCTGACGCCCAGGACGAAGGCCGTGATCGCCGTCCACCTGTTCGGCAACGTCGCGCCGATCGCGGAGATCCGCGCGCTCGGCGTCCCGGTCGTCGAGGACACCGCCCAGGCGGCCGGATCGACCGGCCCGCAGGGACGCCCGGGAACCCTCGGCGACATCGCGACGTTCTCGTTCTACCCGTCGAAGAACCTCGGCGCGTTCGGCGACGGCGGTGCGATCACGACGGCCGATGCCGAGCTCGACGCCGAGGTCCGCTCGCTGCGCTTCCACGGCTCGCGCGACAAGGTCACCTACGAGACCGTCGGCTACAACTCGCGCCTGGACGAGATCCAGGCGGCGATCCTGCGGGTGCAACTGCCTGAGCTCGACGGCTGGGCGGCGACCCGCAACGCCGCCGCCGGCTGGTATGCCGCCGCGGGTCTTGGTGAGATCGCGCAGCTGCCGGTCGCGACCTCGGGCTCGGTGCCCGCCTGGCACCTCTACGTGATCCGCCACGAACGCCCCGACGCGCTGCAGGCCGCGCTGGCCGATGCAGGCGTCGAGTCGCGCGGCTACTACCGCACGCCCGTCCACCGTCAGCAGGCGATGCGCCAGTGGGGCGCCGGCGCCGACCTGCCCGCGACCGACGAGCTCGCTCGCACGCACCTGGCGCTGCCGATCTCGGCCGCGATCACACTCGAGCAGGTCGAGCAGGTGGTCGGCGCGGTGCGCGACGCGGAGAGCGCCGCGACCGCCTGACGCCGTGCGCGTCTGGGTCGACCTGACGAACAGCCCGCACGTGCTGGTGCTGCGGCCGGTCGTCGAGCGGCTGCGCGCGGCCGGGCACGAGGTCGACGTGACCGCGCGCGACTTCGCGCAGACGGTGGAACTTGCTGAGCGTCACGGGCTCGACGCTCAGGTGATCGGCCGCCACCGCGGCGCCGGCCTGGCGGCGAAGGCGATCGGGCTGGCGAGCCGTTCGACGGCGCTGGCCCGCTGGGCCCGCGGGCGCGGGTTCGGCCTCGCGATCGGCCACGGATCGAACGACATCACCGTCGCCGCACGGCTGCTGGGGATCCCGTGCTCGACGATGTTCGACTACGAGTTCGCGACGGTCCAGCACAACGTCAACTGCCGGCTGGCGCAGGCCGTCGTCGTGCCCGACGTGATCCCGCCCGAGCGCCTGGACGGCTTCGGCGCCGGCGGCAAGGTCGGGCGCTATCCGGGGCTCAAGGAGGAGTACTACCTGGCAGATCTGGAGCCCGACGCGGCCGTCCTGGACGAGCTCGGGCTGGACCGCGCGGCGCCGATCGCCGTCGTCCGCACGCCACCGTCCGTCTCGCTGTACCACCGCTTCGAGCACGATGCGTTCGGTGCTCTGCTGCCGGCACTGCGCGCGCAGGGCCAGGTCGTCGCGCTGCCACGCACGCCCGAGCAGGCGGCCGAGCTGCGGGCCGCCGGCGGCTTCGTCGTGCCCGAGCGGGCGATCGACGGGCCATCGCTGGTGGCATTTGCCGATCTGGTGGTCAGCGCCGGCGGGACGATGAACCGCGAGGCCGTCGCGCTCGGAACCCCGGTCTGGACGACGTTCGAGGGCCGCATCGGCGCCGTCGACGAGGCGCTGATCGCCGACGGCCGGCTGCGCCGGATCGAACGGGTCGCCGACGTGGTCCTGACCAAGCGCGACCCCGGCGTCGACGGCCATCGCGTGCGCCGCGACCCGCAACTGCTCGTGCAGCTGCTGTGCGCTCCGGCCGGGTAGCTCGAATACCCTGGCGGTGATGCGCCGCCGTCTTCGCCCGGCCGTCGTGCCCCTGCACCGGCACTCGCTGGCGCAGCTCGTCGTCGACGGCGCGCTCGTCGCCGCCGCCTGGTGGCTCGCGTTCTTCCTGCGCTTCGATCAGAAGCAGGTCGGCATTCCCGACCGCTTCGTCGACCTGCGGGACACGATGCTGCCATGGGTCGCCGTCACGGCGATCGTCGTCTTCACGATCCTGCGGACCGAGCAGAAGCAGTGGCGCTATGCGACCCAGCGCGACTACGCGGTCGTGCTCCAGGCGGTCGTCCTGATCGTCCTGATCGTGACCGCGTCGGTCGCGCTGCTGCGCCCGGTGACCGCGAATTCCAGTGCCGGCCTGACGGGGGTCTCGGTCCCCAATGGCGTGATCGCGCTGTTCTTCCTGCTGACGCTGGTCTTCGTCGGCGGCGCGCGGTTCCTCGCGCGGATCGTCTACGAGCGCACGCTGCCGGGCTTCCGCGCGGCGAAGAACGCGCGCGCGGTGATCATCATCGGCGCCGGCGACGGCGGCCGCCTCGTGCTGCGCGAGATCCTGAAGAACCCGACGCTCGGCCTGCGCCCGGTCGGGTTCCTCGACGACGACCCGCTGAAGCTGCACGTCCGCGTCGACGGCGTCAAAGTGCTCGGGACGACGAGCCAGCTGTCGCGGATCCTCGACGAGACCGAGCCCGACGAGATCATGATCGCGATCCCATCGGCCCCCGGAACGCTGCGCGGCCGCGTCGTGCGCGAGGCGCGCGAGCGCGGGATCCCGGTGCGCACGCTGCCGACCGTCTTCGAGCTGCTCCAGGCCGGCTCCGGCGCCGTCGTGCGGCAGGTCCGCGAGGTCCGGGTCGAGGACGTCCTGGGCCGCGAGCCGGTCCGCATGGAGCTCGACCGGGTCGGCGCCTACCTGTCGGGCGAGGTCGTCCTCGTCACCGGTGCCGGCGGGTCGATCGGCGCCGAGCTGTGCCGGCAGATCGCGCGCGTCGCCCCGCGCCGGCTGATCCTCCTCGACCACGCCGAGGACAACCTGTTCTCGATCCAGCGCGAGCTCGAGGATGACCGCCACGTCCATCCTTCGGCGCTGGCCGCGGTGCTCGCCGACTGCCGCGAGCGCGAGCGGCTGCGCGAGGTGCTGACCGAGCACCGCCCGACGGTCGTCTTCCACGCCGCCGCGTACAAGCACGTCGGGCTGATGGAGTCCAACCCGGTCGAGGCCGTGCGCAACAACGCGATCGCGACGCGGATCGTCGCGCAGCTGGCCGGCCAGAACGACGTCAAGCGGTTCGTGCTCGTCTCGACCGACAAGGCCGTGATGCCGGCGACGGTGATGGGCGCGTCGAAGGCGCTGGCGGAATTCGCGGTCGAGGAGATGACCGCGCGCTTCCCGAAGACGCGGTACACGTCGGTGCGGTTCGGCAACGTGCTCGGCTCGTCGGGATCGGTCGTGCCGATCTTCCGCCGGCAGATCGCTCGCGGCGGGCCGGTGACCGTCACCGACGAGCGGATGACGCGGTACTTCATGACGATCCCCGAGGCGGTGCAGCTGATCATCCGCTCGGGGTCGCTCGGCGAGGGCGGCGAGATCTTCGTGCTGGAGATGGGCGAGCCGGTCCCGATCCTGCAGCTCGCGCGCGACATGATCGAGCTGTCGGGGCTGCGCCCGGAGATCGACATCGCGATCGAGATCGTCGGCCGCCGCCCGGGGGAGAAGCTGCACGAGGAGCTGTTCAACCCGCACGAGCGCGCCCAGCCGACCCCGGCCGAGAAGATCCGCCTGGCGGCGCGCGAGCCGCGCGAGCCCGACGAGATCGCCGGCTGGTTCGACGAGATCTCGCTGCTGGTGCTCGAGGGTGACGCCGCCGGGCTGGCCACGAAGGTGACCGAGCTGGCGGGCCTGCGCGCCGCGTCCAGCCCCACCAGGGACTAGCATCAGGCCCGCATGACGGCGGTCCTCGCCCTCTCGATCGGGTCAAAGGTCGACCACTACGGAGCGCTCGCCGGCGTTGCCGCGATTCTCGGCATCGGCATTCTGGCGATCCTCTACGCCGCCCAGGCGCGGGAGGTCAAGCGCCTGCGCGAGTGGGCCGGCCGCGCGCCCGAGCGCGACGCCGACCTGCAGCAGCGTGTCGTCGACGCCGCCCAGCGCCGCGCCGCCGTTCCGCCGCCGCCCGCCCAGCCGGTCCTGCGCACCCAGCCGGCGACGGCGGCCGGCGTTCCGGCAACTGCCGGTGCCGTGCCGGCGGCGATCAAGCTGCCCGGCCCGGCCACGCCCGCCGGTGCCCCGGCGGCGGCCATCGGCGCCGCCGCCGCGGTCGGCGCTGCCGCGGGCGTGGCGGGATCGCCGACGCCGCCGGCACCTGCGACTGCCGGCGTCGCTGCCGCGGGCGCCGCTGCGGCCAAGCCGGCGACCGCCGCCGCCGGCGCATCTCCCGCCAACGGTCCTGCCACCGACGCGCCCGTGTCCAACGGGCCGCCCGGCACCGCAGGTGGCGCGGCTCCGCCGCCGGTGTCCGTGCCCCCGCAGGTCGTACCGGCGACCAGTGCCGTCGCGCAGCCGACGATGGTCGTTCGCCCCGAGGCCGCGGCGCCGCCGCCGCGAGCGACGCCAGAGGCCGCCGCGGCCGCACCGCTGAGGAGCACCGCTCGTGAGGCCGCGGCGTCTGAGCCGCCGGCGCACCGCACCCGGCGCAACCTGGCCGTCGTCATCTTCGGCGGCCTGGCGATCGCGGCGATCGCGGCGCTGCTGATCACTCAGGTCTTCAACACGAGCGACAGTTCGACGCCGGCCGCGCCCAACCGCGTCGTCCAGCCGGGCCAGACCGCCGTCCAGGATCCCGCCGGCGGTGGACTGCCGAAGCTCGATCGCTCCAAGGTCACCGTGTCGGTGCTCAACGGCACCTCGGTCCAGGGCCTGGCCCGCGGCGCGTCCGACAAGCTCCTGGCTCGTGGCTACAGCCAGGGAATCGTGAAGACGAAGATCGGTGCAGCGGTGCCGACGACGGCCGTGTACTACGCCAAGGGCTCGAACCGGCCGGCCCGGGACGTCGCCCGCATCCTCGGCCTGGACGTGCGCGTCGTCGCGCCGATCGCACCGGACGTGCAGGCCCTGGCCGGCACCGCCGCCGTGGTCGTCGTCGTCGGACTCGATCAGGCGCAGTAGCGTCCCGCCGATGGTCTGGCTGGCTCGCCACGGCCGTACGGCGTACAACGCGGCGGGCCGCTTCCAGGGGCACCTGCCGGTGCCGCTCGACGACCTCGGCCGCGAGCAGGCGGCCGAGCTCGCGCGGGCGGCGGCCGAGCTGGCGCCGGCGGTGCTCGTCGCCAGTCGGCTCGCGCGCGCCTGGGAGACGGCGCAGATCGTCGCGCAGCGGGTCGGCCTGCAGCCGATCGCGGATGATCGCTTCGTCGAGACCGACGCCGGCGACTGGACCGACCGGACGTTCGAGGATGTGATCGCCCACGACCCCGACGGGTTCGCCCGGTTCGCCGCGCTCGACCTGACCTGGGGCTTCCCTGGTGGCGAGCGGTTCGCCGACCAGCAGGTCCGCGTGCTCGATGCCGTGGCCGACTGGCGTGCACGCGACGTCGGCGGGCCCGTGCTCGTCGTCTGCCACGGGGTGACGATCCGCCTGGCGCAACTCGGCCTCGGGCTCGACGGCGCGTCGGTGCCCGAGAACGGGAGTCTCGCCGCGCTGTGACCCGGTTTGCGCGCAGCGTCTTCGCCGTGCTCGTGGTCGCTGCGTTCGGCGCGTTCTTCGCCGCGCAGCAGCTGAAGTCGTCCCCATCCGTGGTCCAGGCCTTCCAGCTCGGCCAGCCGGTGATCTCGCCGAATCACGACAGCCGCAACGACGTGCAACGCCTGCGCTTCCGGCTGAAGCGCTCGGACACGGTCGACGTCGCGGTGCTCGATGCGACGGGCGACGTCGTCCGCGAGCTCGGATCCGGCATCCACCTGCGCGCCCACCGCAGCCTGAAGCCAGGCCTGGTCTGGGACGGGACGACCACGTCGGGCGCGCCGGCACCGGATGGGACGTACCGGATTCGCCTGACGCTGCGCAACGAGGGCCGCAGTGTCGTCCTGCAGGACGCCTTCCGCATCGACCGCACACCGCCCCGCCCGGTCGTCGTCGGGGTCGGACCGCGGCACGATCCGGGACCGGAGCTGCTGCCGCACGCAAACGGTGCCCCCGCGCGGATCCGCCTCAAGGCGCCGGCGCACCGCGGCCGGATGCTGATCTTCCGCACCGGTCCCGGCCCGCCGGCGCTCGTCCGCACGCTCGCGATCCCGGAAGGTGGGACGACCGTCTTCTGGGGCGGCGCCGACGATGCCGGCGCGCGCGTGCCCGCCGGCGCCTACCTGGCCGTCGCCGAGGTGCGCGACGTCGCCGGCAACATCGGCACCTCGACGCCGCTCGATCGCGCCGGGCTCCCGCGCACTCCCTATGGCGTGCCGGCCGCCGGCCACGCGGGCATCAGCGTCCGCGACCTTGCGATCCAGCCGCCGCTGTACCCGGGACGGCGCGGCGAGCGGCTGCGGTTCTTCGTCGATGCGCGGGGCAGGCCGTACACGTGGACCGCGCGGCGCATCGGCGGTGCCGTCAGCCGCCGCGGCAGCCGGACCGGGCCGACGATCGACCTCAAGGTGCCGGGTCGCTCGGCCGGCATGTTCCTGCTGGAGGTGGCGCGCGCCGGTCATCGCGCGGCGGCGCCGTTCCTCGTCGGGTCCGGTGGGCCGCCGCGGTCGGTGCTCGCGATCGCGCCGCTGATGACGTGGCAGGCGCACAACGCGATCGACGACGACGGCGACGGTTTCCCGAACCTGCTCGCCGCGGGCCAGCCGGTGCGCCTGCGGCGCGTGCTCGCGACGGCGCTCCCGCAGGGATTCGCGACGCTCGAAGGGCCGGTCTTCTCCTACCTGGACCGGGCCGGGCACTTCTACGACGCGACGACCGACGTGGCACTCGCGCGCGGGCTGGGCCCGCAGCTCGCCGGCCATCGCGGAGTACTGATCGCCGGCGACGCCGCGTGGCTTCCCGACGCGCTCCAGCGGCGCCTGCTGGCCTTCGTCAGGAACGGCGGCACGCTCGTCTCGATCGGCACCGGGGCGCTGCGGCGCAGCGCCCGGCTGACGCCGCACCTGCGGCTCGACCGCCCGACCGCTCCCGCCGACCAGGACCTGTTCGGCAGTCACACCGACGCGGTCCGCAGGCTTGCCGACCCGGTCGACCTGACCAACTCGAAGGACACGATCGGGCTGTTCGACGGGACGGCCGGGCTGTTCCGGCGCTTTCGAACGATCGAGGCGACGCAGCCCGCCGCGGGGCAGACGGCGACCGCGGTGACCCCCGATGGCCGCGTCGTGATCGTCGCGCTGAGGGTCGGGCGCGGCCGCGTGATCCGGTTCGGCCTGCCCGAACTCCCGAGCCGGCTGCGCAGCGACACCGAGATCCAAGCCCTGATGGAGCGCACATGGCAGCTGCTCTCCCGCTGATCGCCTGCTCGCTGCCGATGGCCGCGGCGCTCGTCGTGCGTGGTGACCGCGCACGTGCCTGGCTGCTGCTGGCGGCGCTGACGGCGGCGCCGGTCGTGCTGATCGCGCACATCGCCGACGCCTCGCAGGTGCAGTCACTCCGCGATCACCCGACGCTGCTGGCGGCGGCCGCGCTTGCGGGCGTGCTGTTCGTCGGCGGTCTGGCGATCCTGTTCGCACGGATCCCGCGTGCGCTGCCGCTCGCCGCGGTCGCGATGCTGCCGCTGCGGATCCCGCTGTCCGTCGGCGGGTCGTCCTCGAACCTGCTGCTCGGGCTGTACCTCGTGGTCGCCGCGGGCGCGCTCGCGTGGGCCCTGCCGATCATCGCCGGCCGCGTCCGCGGCGAAGATCCGGCCCGGGCGCCCGGGGCTCTGGAGTGGGCGCTCGCCGCCGTGCTCGTCCTCTATGCGGTGCAGGCCGGCTACAGCGACGACACGAGCCGGGCGACCGAGAACGTCGCCTTCTTCTACATCCCGTTCGCGATCCTGTTCGTGCTGTTCGCGCGGCTGACGTGGACGCCGCGGTTGCTCGGCCAGGCGCTCGGCGTGCTCGTCGCACTAGCCCTCGTGCTCGCCGGCGTCGGCTACCTCGAATACGCGACGCGGCACCTGCTGCTGAACCCGAAGGTCATCGCCTCCAACCAGGTCGAGGACTACTTCCGCGTCAACTCGCTGTTCTTCGACCCGAACATCTTCGGTCGTTTCCTGGCGCTCGTCCTCGTCGGCCTGATGGCCTGGATGCTGTGGCAGCGCACGGCGCGGCGCATGGCGCCCGCCGCGCTGGCCGTGGCCGTGATCTTCGGGGGGCTCGTCCTGACGCTGTCGCAGTCGAGCTTCGGCGCGTTGCTCGTCGGCCTGGCCGTCCTCGCGGGGCTGCTGTGGAACGCGCGTCGTGTCGCGCTGATCGCCGGCGTCGTCGCCGTCGTGGCGCTGGCCGGGGCGCTCGCCACCGGCACGCTCGACCTGTCGTCGTCCGGGTCGGCGAAGAAGACGACCAGCGGCCGGTCGAACCTGGTCTCCGGGGGCGCGCGGCTGTTCGCAGACAGACCGATCGCGGGCCACGGGTCTGGCTCGTTCGCGCGCGAATATCGACGCGCCGAGCGCGTTTCGGCCGAGCGGGCGACGTCGGCGTCGCACACGATCCCGATCACGGTCGCCGCAGAGCAGGGCCTGATCGGCCTGGCCGCGTACCTGGCGCTGCTGGCGTTCGCGCTCGCCCGGCTGGTGCGCGGCGCGCGGCGATCGGTCGGCCGCGCGGCCGTCGCGGCGGCGTTCTGCGCACTGGTCGCGCACACGCTCGTCTACGCCGCGTTCCTCGAGGATCCGCTGACCTGGGCGCTGCTCGGCGTCGGCACGGCGCTCGCGGCGCAGGCGGCCGACGACCCACCCGCCGCGGAGGCCGAGCCGGCGTGAGCGCCCGCCGCGAGGGCGCCTGGATCGCCGGCCTGGCCGCGATCGCCGTGGTCGTCTGGGCGCTGGTCCCGACCTATCCCAACTACGACGCGTACTACAGCCTGGTGTGGGGCCGCGAGATCCTGCATGGCGTCACGCCGAGCTTCGAGGCCTACGCCGCGCCGACACAGCACCCGGCGTATGTGGCGCTCGGCGTCGCGCTGGCGGCGCTGTTCGGCGATCAGGCCGATCGCGTCCTGGTGCTCGTCGCGGCGCTGTCGCTGGTCGCGCTCGTCTGGGCGGTGCTGCGGGCCGGTCGCGCGGTCTTCGGGCGCTGGCCGGGGATCGTCGCGGCGCTGCTGACGGGATCGAGCTTCGCGCTGCTGCTGTACGCGGCGCGGGCCTACGTCGACATGCCGTTCCTGGCGCTCGTGCTCTGGGCCGCGGCGCTGGAGGCCGAGCGCCCACGCCGGGCCACGGCGCCGAGGGTGTTGCTCGCGATCGCCGGTCTGCTGCGCCCGGAGGCGTGGATCCTGGCGGGTGCGTACTGGCTGTGGTGCGTCTGGCCCTCGCGCGGCAGGCCACCGCGGCTCGGCCTGCTGGCGCTCGCCATCGGCGCGCCGCTGATCTGGGCGCTGACCGACGCGGCGGTCACCGGCGACCCGCTGCACTCGCTCCACGCGACCAGCACGCTGGCGGATGCACTCGGCCGTGAGCGTGGCCTGTCGCACGTCCCGACGTCGCTCGTGAGCTTCCTGTCCGACGTGCTGCGACCGCCGGTGTTCCTGGCCGGCCTTGGTGGTGCCGGGCTGGTCGCGGCACGCTGGCGTCAGCGGCCGGCGGCGATCCACGTGCCGATCGCGCTGGTCGCGGGCGGCGTGCTGACGTTCGTCGCGACCGGCATCGCCGGACTGGCGATCCTGCCGCGCTACCTGACGGTGCCGGCGGTCGGGCTGACGCTGTTCGCAGGGTATGCGCTGGCCGGCTGGACGACGCTGCCGGGAACGGCAAGCGCCCGCCGCGCCTGGAGCCGCGGTGTCGTCGTGCTGGCGCTGCTCGGCGCGGTCTTCGTCGTCACCCGCGTGCATGTCGTCTCGCGGCTGGCGACCGAGGTGCGGTTCATCCGCGCGACGCACGACGACCTCGCCGCGACGCTGCGCGATCCACGCGTGCAGGCCGCGCGTCGCTGCGGCCCGGTGACGCTCCCCAACTACCGCCTCGTGCCGGACACGCGCTGGATCCTCAACGCGCGCCGCGGCCAGGTCGGTGCACGGTCAGCCACGCGGCACGAGCACGGCGTCGCGCTGTTCTTCACGACGCGCAAGTCGCTGCGCCGGTTCGGCTTCGCCGACGGCGCAAGCGCCAGCACGAACGCGCCCGATCCCGGCTACGCCCGGCTCGCGCGCCACGGGATGATCGTCGCCTACGTCAGCTGCCCGGGTGCGTTCCGGCGGGGCTGGACCGCGTACGCGCCGGGGTAGTACGGGGAGGATCGCTCGCCGGCCGGCCAGCCGGCCGTCCGGACTTGTGCCCCTTCCAGCGGGGACAAGTCGCGTCGGTGCGAATATCCGGAGAGCTCGTGGCTCAGGCCAAGCGTGCGATCCCGAGCTCCTCGAGCCGGTCCCACAGCGGCCCGTTCTGGCGCGTCGCGGTCTGCCGCAGCGCCCACTCGCGCAGTTCGGCGTCGGGTCGCGTGCGGGCGCCCGCGAAGTCCCGGAGCGCCGCGGCGAACGCCTCCGCGTCGGCGGCGACGCGGACCGCCGTGTCCCAGGTCCGCACGCCGGCAAGGTCGGGCGTCACGGTGTGCCGGCCGAGCCGCGCGTACTTCAGGATCCGGTAGGGGAGCCCGGCGTCGTT
>JBBRFO010000035.1:0-24802 GCA_038224135.1 Solirubrobacterales bacterium | reverse complement strand
CTTCCCGCTGCTGCACGCGTGGATCGACCGCGTCGCCGATCTGCCACAGGCCTGAGGAACCTTTTCACGGTTCTTGAGACGGGCTTCATCTGCGCGCGGCAAGCTACGTCCAGTTGTTGCAGCACGTACCTCCTCCTCAGCAGCATCCTCCTCCGACCGGCCCGCGCAAGCGGGCCGGTTGCGTTCCCGGGGCGTCAGGTTTCCGCCTCAGTCGCGGCGGGTGCGACCGCCGTGAGGTCTTACTCCAGGACTACCAGCCGTTTAGCGAGCATTGAGCCCGCCGGCCGATACTTCATTGCGAAGCACCTCGCAAGTGCACCTCCTCCCAGCACCGATCCGGCCCGCGCAAGCGGGCCGGACTCGTTGTGGGGCCTGGTGCCTTCCGGTCGTTGCGGTGCTTGGTCGTCCGTGTGACGCTGCCGGGCCGATGGACGGGCGGATCGCCCAACGGCGGGCCACCACCAACCCGAAGAACCACCCGAGCGCTCAGTCGTCCGGAGAAGAAGCGCCTGCCGCAGACCGGCGGCGCAGCCGGACCGCTTCGATCCGATTCTCGCGCAGGGACTCGACCCGGATCGACCAGCCCTCGACCTTGACCGCGTCGCCGCGCTTGGGCAGCCGCCCGAGCTCGGCGAAGACCAGACCGCCGACGGAGTTGTAGGCGTCGGTGTCGACCGGCAACTCGACGCCGTAGCCCTCGAGGTCGGCGATCGCGACGTGCCCACGGACGAACCAGTCGCCGTTGGCCAGGCGACGCACCGCGCCGCCGGCCGGGTCGGTCTCGTCGTCGATCTCGCCGACGACCTCCTCGACGATGTCCTCGACGCTGACGACGCCGGCCGTCCGGCCGTACTCGTCGACGACGATCGCCATCGACGAGCGCTCGCGCTGCAGGTCGGCGAGCAGGTCGTCGAGCGGCTTGGTCTCCGGGACGATCAGCGCGTCCTTGATCAGCGACTCGATCGACGCTCCGGGACCGTCGGCCATGTACAGCCGGGCCAGCGAATTCGAGTGGACGGTGCCGCGGACGCGGTCGGCGTTCTCGTCCTCGGTGACGACGAGCCGCGTGTGTCCGGACGAGACGCAGCGGCGCAGTGCCGTCTCGACGTCCTCGGAGATGTCGACGGTGACGACGGCCGGGAACGGCGTCATCACCTGCCGCGCCTCCTGCTCGTGCAGGTGGAAGACGCCGGCCAGCATCCCGGCCTCGCCCGGATCGAGTTTGCCGCCGCTCTGCGCCTGGGAGATCAGCAGCTTCAGGTCCTCCGGCGTGCCGCCCTCCTCGCCCGCGCGCTCGGGGTCGATCCGCATCAGCCGCAGGATGCCGTTGGCCGCCGCGTTGAGCCCGCCGACGAACGGGCGCGTGGCGGTCTCGAAGGAGCCGAGCGGCCGTGCGCAGCGCCGCGCGACGTCCTCGGCGTGGATGATCGAGATGATCTTCGGGACCTGCTCACCGGCGATCACGTGGACCGTCGTCACGAGGACGTAGGCGATGATGATCGAGATCGCCACCGAGGCGCCGTGCGACAGCGGTCCGCCGAGAATCGGTTCGAGCGTTCGCGCGATCGCCGGCTCACCGAGGAAGCCGATGCCGAGGGAGGCGAGCGTGATGCCGAACTGGCACGCGGACAGATAGCGGTTGAGCTCGTCCTGCTGGGCGGCGGCGCGCGTGGCTCCGCGGATGCCTGCGGCGGCCTGCTCGTCGAGGCGTCCCGGGACGGCGCGGACCAGCGCGAACTCCGCCGCGACGAAGAACCCGTTCACGAGCACGAGCACGAGCACCGCGGCGATGAGCAGCGCGGTCATGAGGTGGCGGCGGGGTCGCCGCTACTTCGGGGAAGGTCGTCTGGCACGCGCGATCGCCGGGCGAGGCTATCAGCCGGGTCCGTCGCCGACGAGCGCGTCGATCGTCGCGGCGAGGGCGTGATCGGCGTCGGTGACAGTGCCGGCGGAGTGCGTCGACAGTGTCAGCCGGACGTTGTTCCAGCCGTGCACAAGGATGTCCGGGTGGTGCTCAGCCGCCTCGGCTGCCACAGCCACGCGGTCGACGAACGCGATCGCGGCGGCGAAGTCGGTGAAGCGCAGCTCGCGCACGAGCGCGTCGCCCTTGTTCTGCCAGTGACCGCCGGGTGCATTCATGCCTACGATTCTGGCATGCGCATCGTCAGCCTCGTCCCGCACGCCACCGAGCTGCTGTTCGCGCTCGGGCTGCAGGACAGCGTCGTCGGCGTCACGCACGAGTGCGACCACCCGCACGCCGCGCTCGAGCTGCCCCACGTGACCCGCGATGCGCTGCCGCCGGGCCTCAGCTCGGCGCAGATCGACGCGGCGGTCCGCGAGCGGACGGCCGACGGCGGGGCGATCTACGAGCTCGACGCCGAGCTGCTCGCAGAGCTGGAGCCGGACCTGATCGTCACCCAGGAGCTGTGCCCGGTCTGCGCCGTCAGCTACGACGACGTGATCGAGGTCGCGCAGGCGCTGCCGAGCTGCCCGAAGGTGATCGCGCTCGACCCGAAGACGTTCGGCGAGACGATGGGCGACATCCGCACCGTTGCCCAGGCGACCGACGCCAAGGCGGCCGCGCTGGACCTCGTCGCGCGTCAGCGCGAGCGCGTCGACCGCGTGAAGATCGCCGTCAAGGACGCCGAGCGCGTCGGCGTCGTCGCGCTGGAGTGGCTCGACCCCGTGTTCATCGCCGGGCACTGGACCCCACAGCTGATCGATCTGGCCGGCGGCGTCGACCTGCTCGGGTTCTCGGGCGAGCCATCCGCGCAGCTGACGTGGGAGGCGGTTGCGGCCGTCCAGCCGGAGGTTGTGATCGTCATGCCCTGCGGCTACGACGCGGCGCGCTCGCTGGAGGAAGCCGAGCTGCACGCCGGCCGCCTGCGAGCGCTCGGCGCCCGGCGCGTCGTCGCGATCGACGCGTCGGCGACGTTCTCGCGGCCCGGCCCGCGGCTGGTCGACGGGCTCGAGGTGCTGGCCCACATCCTGCACCCGGACCGCGTGCGCCATGCGCCAGGCCCGGCGCTCGACGTCGAGCTGTGACGGCTCGACCCGGCGCTGATGCACGACTGGCGTGCTTTGGCGCCGGCTCGATCAGAAGCGCGAGCGGTCAGACCACGGCGCGCGAGCCGACGACCGAGAGCGCGGCTATCGCCAGGCATGCGGCCCAGCCGACCGCGTCCGGGCGACCGTGCCGCCCGGCCCATGCGAACGCCAGCCCCGCGAGCCCGCCGCCGATCAGGCCGCCGAGGTGCCCGCCGATCGAAATGTTGCTGCCGATGACGCTGAACAGCAGGTTGAAGATGATCAGCGATCCGATCGAGGTCTGGAAGGGATTGATCCCGCGCGAATAGAGGATCGCCGCCGTCGCCCCCATCAGCCCGAAGACGGCACCGGAGGCGCCGACGGTCAGCGCATTGGGCGACAGGAGCAGCGCGCCGAACGACCCCGCCAGCAACGAGGTGACATACAGCGCCGTGAACTTCACGCTGCCGAGCTCGACCTCCAGCTCGCGGCCGATCAACCACAGCAGCAGCATGTTGAAGCCGACGTGGATCAGGCCCGCGTGCAGGAACCCGGCGGTGATCAGCCGGTAGTAGTCGCCGTTGGCGACCGCCGGACCGAACAGCCCGTAGTCGCCGGCCAGCGTGCCGCGCGCGCCCGTTCCGGCGAGGTTGCCCTGGGCGAGGTAGATCACCACGTTGATCGCGATCAATGCCGCGGTGACCCGCGGCAGGTCGCTCGACGTCGAGCGCACGCCGCGCACCTTCACCCGATCGCCGGCGCAGTCCGGGCAGCGCATGCCGACCGGGCTCGGCGTCATGCAGTCGGGGCAGATCGGCTTGCCGCAGCGCGAGCAGCTGACGCGCGTCTCGCGCGAGTGATGCCGGTAGCAGGTGGCCATCAGCGAGCGCCGCTCACGGGTTACGCAGCCGCCGCTCGACCTCGTCGGCGATCGTGCGGATCGCGTCGGTGGCGAACTCCGCGGCGTCGGAGTTGGCGACGCCGACGCGCCCGCGGCGGCGGGCGCGCAGCACGCTCAGGCCGGCGGCGGCGACCGACCCGACGGCGACCGCGGCGACCGGGCGCACCCAGGTGCGCGGGTCGTGCAGCGAGCGCAGCTCCCAGGAGTCGAGCTCCTCGGCGGCGATCGCGGCGATGTCGGCGAGCGTGCTCTCGAGCCGCTCTGCAAGGTGCGCAGGCGGGTCGATCGGTGCGAGTGCGCGGCCGAGCAGCTGCTCGACGTCGAGCGACGGGGTGCTCATGCGCTCAGACCTCGGCCGGCTCGGCGACGATCGTCTCGAGCTGCTTGATCGCGCGATGGATCAGCACCTTCGTGGCACCGTCGGTGCGGCCCAGCGAGCGCGCGATCTCCTTGTTGTCCATCCCCAGCGCGAACCGCATGATCAGCGCCTCGCGGCGGTCGTCCGGCAGTTGCTGCACCGCCGCGAGGATTCGCTCCAGCTCGTCGCGCCCCTCGACGATGTCCTCCGTCGTGTGCGTCGTGCGCAGCTCCGGTCCCTCGTCGATCGGCGACTGCGGGCGGCGCGAGCGATCGCGGTACAGATTCGCCGCGAGGTTGTGCGCGATGCGGATCAGCCATGGGCGCAGCGGCCGGCCGTCGGACTCGGCCAGCGCGCGCTCGAAGTGGCGATAGGCCTGCAGGAACGTCTGCTCGGTCAGGTCCTCGGCGTCGTGATGGTTGCCGACCCGGTAGTACGAGTAGGAATAGACGTCGCGCAGGTGGTCCCGGTAGAGGTCCGAGAAACGGCGATCGAGCTCGGCCTTGTCCACGCATCGCAGCCTACCTACGCCACTCGCGCGCCGACGATGCGCTTGGGGGCGGTGAGCTGTTCGGCGAAGGCGGCCGCCGTGGTGGTGCCGTCGACGACCTCGGCCAGCTGGCGGACGACGGGGCCGCGCACACCGGCGCGCGCGAAGGCGGCGCTCAGCAGCGGCACCGTGTCCAGCGCCTCGGCGACGTGGCCTAGCTGCGGCGAGACCTCGGCCGCTGGGACGCCACGCGCCAGCAGCTCACCGGCGCGGCGATTGCGTCCGCCGGTCGCGGCCATCGAGGCGATCAGGTCGCCGGCGCCGGCCAGGCCGGTGAAGGTCTCCGGCGCGACGCCGAGCGTGCGGCCGTAGGCGGCGACCTCGGCGAAGACACGTCCGGCCGCGGCACCGGCGGCGTTGGGACCCAGAACCGACGCGGTCGCGGCCGCCAGCACCGCGGCGTTCTTGGCGACGCCGGCGAGGTCGACGCCGACGACGTCGCGCGAGACCTGTGCCTCGAAGCCGGCGTCGGTCAGCATCCGGCGCAGCTGGGCGGCGAAGTCGGGGGAGTCGGCGGCGACGGCGAACGCGGCGCCGTGGGCGAGCATGTCGCTCGCATGCGCGGGCCCGCCCAGGCAGGCGACGGGGCGTCCGCCGGCGCGGCCGGCGACATAGGTCGTCGCCAGCTCACCGCTGGGGACCAGGCCCTTGGAGAGGACGAGCAGCCCGGTCCGGCGCCCGAGACGGTCGGCGACCTGGCCGACGACGGTCGGCAGGTCACGCGCGGGAACCGCGAGGCAGACGACGTCGGCGCGCTCGAGCTCGAGGTCCGCGGTGCGGGCGACGCGGATTGCGGGGTTGACGGCGACGCCCGGCAGGAAGCGCTCGTTCTCGCCGGCGACGAGGATCGCCTCGGCGTCCTCGGCGCTGCGGCAGCCGAGTTCGACCTGCAGGCCCGACTCGGCCAGCGCCACGGCGAGACTTGTGCCCCACGAGCCGGCGCCGACGATCGCGACGCGACGCACGGGCGGGGTGCCGCCGAGCCATTCCCACTGCAGCTCGACGCACGGCCAGATGCGCTCGGCGACCGTCATGGCAAGCGAGCGCGAGGGATGTTCGACTTGCGGGAAGGTCAGCGGGCGCCCGGCGCGGATCGTGATCTTGCGCGGGTAGACGCGCCAGCCGCGACGGACGTCGTCGGTGCCGAAGACGGCGATCGGGACGACCGGCGCCCCGGTCTGCAGCGCCAGGCGACCGACGCCGCTGCGGGCGTGGCCGAGCGGGCCCGGGCGCACGCGCGTGCCCTCGGGGAAGATCATCACGCCGTCGCCCCGCTCGAGAATCCGGCGCGCCACCTCCATCGAGGCGTCGTCGCCGCTGCCTCGGGCGATCGGGAAGGCGCCGAGCGCGTTGAGGAACCAGCGCTGGAGCTTGCTCTTCTCGAACAGCTCGCGCTTGGCGACGAAGTACAGCGGGCGCTTCTGGATCGCCGAGATGACGAACGGATCCAGGAACGAGCGGTGGTTGGCGGCGAAGATCACCGGACCTGACGTCGGCACGTGCTCGCGGCCCTCGCGGCCCAGGCGGAAGTACGTCAGGAAGAACGGCATGAACAGCATCCGCACGATGCGGAACACGATCGGGTTGACGCCCCGCGAGTCGGTCCGCTCCAGCAGCTCGTCGTGCGCGTCGCGAATGCCGCCCTCCATGCCAGGGAGTACACCCGTCGCAGCGGCGGTTACAACGGCTGGCCGGTCATCCGGCATTGTCGTCGCAACCGTAATGTGAGGTACATGGACGACGATCTGCAGGTGGCACTTCGAGGGGCGGCGGCCGGGGCGCTCGCCGCCGGCATCTGGGCGGCGCAGCAGCCGCTCGACATGCGCGTCTTCGGCGTCCCCTACGACGACACGGAGCTGCTGGGCAAGGCCGTGACTCGCGGGCGCGCTTGGCGCCCGCTGGGGGTCGCTCTGCACCTTGCCAACGGGGCGGCGTTCGGCGCTGCATACGCGCGGATCGCCCGGCGTTCGCCGCTGCCCGACTGGGCCAACGGCCCGGCAGCGGCGATGATCGAGAACTTCGGCCTGTGGCCGCTGGTCGGCCTGACCGATCGCCTGCATCCCGCCCGTGACGAGCTGCCCGACCTGGCCGGCAACCGCGCCGCGCTGGCACAGGCGACCTGGCGCCACCTGCTGTTCGGGGCCGTGCTCGGCGAGACCGAGCGGCGGCTGAACCGGCGGGGGAGCTGAGGCGCGGTCTAGAGTTTGCTCGCCACCCGTGCCGGAGTAGCTCAGTGGTAGAGCAACTGCCTTGTAAGCAGTAGGTCAGGGGTTCGACTCCCCTCTCCGGCTTGCGATGACGAGCATCCAACCCGAACTGTGGATCGAGCGAGCCGCGGCAGCGGTGAGCTTTTACGAGGCCGCGTTCGGCGCGGCGGTCATCCACCACGTGGGCGATGGCGATGAGATCGTCGCTCAGCTTGCCGTCGGCGATGCGGTGTTCTGGGTGTCGAACGCGGATGCGCGTGCCGGACGCCTTGATCCGCTCGCCGTCGGCGGAGCGACCGGCCGCACGTTGCTCGTCGTCGACGACCCCGGCGCCGTGGTCGCCCGGGCGGTGACGGCCGGCGCGACGGAGCTGGCTCCGGTCGCCGACGGGCACGGCTGGCGGCTTGGCCGCATCGCCGATCCGTTCGGTCACGAGTGGGAGGTCGGCAGACCGCTCGGGTCGTGAGTCACCAGCGGCCACTCCGGGCTATGCTCGGTGTCCGAGGGCGTCTACCGAAAGGGGTCCCTTGCCCCAAGCACGTCCGACCACGGCGGTCCCGGCGAAGCGTCGTGGCCGCAGCATGATGAGCGAGGCGCCACGCGGTGCTGAGCCTGCCGTCTTCTTCGTTCCCGGTGCCTCCGGGGCCGCGGGTGAGCGCGAATACGCCAGGCTCCAGGCCTGCGCCGAGCGCTCCACGGGCGTCGCGCCGACTGGCGAGCGGATCCACGCCGTCGCCTGCCGCATGGACGGCAAGGACTGCACGCTGCAGGTCGGCGAGCCGCACCCCGTCGACGGCACCCAGGTGATCGCGATCATCGACCTCGGCCGGCACGCGCCGTACGGGATCTTCTCGGCCGCGGACGGCGACGAGCCGGCGCTGTTGCAGCGTAAGTGCGTGTATTCCGTCACGCCGTTCCGCGCCGCCTCGTAGACCGGCTGGACGCCGGGCCTCGCGCGGGTACGCTCTACGTCGTGACCGAGCGCATCGAGCGGCTTGTCGAGCGCGGCCAGGAGGCTGCGCAGGACGCCGCTCAGCGCAGCGCCGACGCGCTCGAGTCGGCCAAGGAGCGCAGCGCGGAAGCACTCGAGTCGGCCCGCGAACGGGGCGCCGAAGCGTTCGAAACTGCGCGCGAGCAGGCGGCCGACGTCCTCGATAGCGCCCGCGAGCAGGCCGCTGCCGTCGTCGCCCGCGTCAAGCCCCGACTGCGCGGCGTGATCCACGAGTACGCGTTCTTCGTCGCGCTCATCCTCGCGGCGCTGCTGCTGATCGAGTCTCGCGGCGGCCGCGAGCTGACGGCGATGGCGATCTACGCGGCCGGCATCTGCGGGCTGTTCGGCGTCAGCGCCCTGTACCACCGTCACACCTGGCAACCCGGCGCCCGCGCGTGGATGCGGCGCCTGGACCACTCGATGATCTTCGTCTTCATCGCCGCGTCGGTGACGCCGTTCGCGATGCTCGTCGTCCACGGCACGACCGCGACGGTGATGCTGTGCGTCGCCTGGGGCGGCGCGCTCGGCGGCATCCTGATGTCGCTGCTGTGGATCGGCGCGCCGAAGTGGGTCAGCGCCGTCGTCTACACCGCGCTCGGGCTGGCCGGGGCGCTGCTCGTCCCGGAGCTGTGGTCGACGCTGGGATGGCTGTCGGTCGCCGGGATCGCGCTGGGCGGCGTGCTGTACGCGATCGGCGCCGTCGTCTACGCCGCCGAGCGCCCGGACCCGTGGCCGACGACCTTCGGCTACCACGAGATCTTCCACTCGCTGGTCACGGTGGCAGCAGGCACGCACTACGCCGTGATCGCGTTCGCCGTCCTGCCGTTCGCGCGCTGAGCTACTTGCCGGCGGGTTTGCGGACGGTGATCGTCATGACCATCCCGTCGGCCTCGTGGAACGTGCAGATGAACTTGTAGACGCCCGGCGTCTTCAGCGTCCGCTTGTACACGTACCCCGCGGTCCCCTCGAGCGACTGGAACTTCTTCTCGCCCTTCGGCGCCTTGATCAGCTTGACGTCGTGGATGTCGTTGACCTGGTCGGTCCACGTCCAGGCGAACGTCGTCGGCCGCGAGACCGTGAGCTTCGCCGGCAGGTAGTAGTTGTCGTAGACGCCGACCTTCTTGACCGGCGGCTTCCTCGTGGGGGCGGCACGGCGCGCGTGCGCCGGCGCCGCGGCAAGAGCCGCGGCGCCGGTCAGCGCAAGTGCCGTCAGGACTCGGCGCGTCACTTCGTGCCGATCGCCTTCGTCCAGCGCTCGAACGGCGTGACGCCCGCGACCGCGGCCTGCGGGTTCTTGACCCAGAAGGCCTCGTGCGTCGGGTCGGTGATCGTCCAGTTGACCGCCTCGCCCTGCGCCGCAGCGTCGAACGTGTTGGTCCCCGTGAACGGGCACGGGTTCATCGCTGCGCCGCTGGCCGGAACCGTCACCTGCACACCGGTGTTGGGACCGAAGCAGTTGTCGGTGCCGCTGCCGTCGTAGAACAGGTCACGACCGTTGGTGTTCTTGCCGGCATTGCCGAAGACGTTGTCGTGGACGGCGTTGCCGACGAGATCCTTGGCGTCCTGCTGCTTGAGCAGCAGTTGCTGGATCGCGCCGACGCCGATCAGGTAGTTGCCGAAGATCCGGTTCTTCGTGATCGTTGCGCGGCGCCCGCCGAACAGCAGGATGCCGGTGCCGACGGGATACGCGACGTCGCCCGTGGCGCCGGCGCGCAGCTTGAACGGAGCGCCCTGGAAGTAGTCCCAGTTGTTGAAGAAGATGTCGTTGTCGGTGATGACGTTGTCCTCCGGCGGCGCGTACTTCTCGGAGTCCAGCGCGTTGGGGACGATGCCCAGGCCGTTGTTGAACCACTTCGACTTGGTGATCGTCACGTAGCGCATGTTCGTGCCGGAGAAGCCGAGCACGTTGCCGTACGAGGTGACGTTGCTGACGATCGACCGCTGCGGCTTGACCTGCGGCGGCGTCTCGCCGATGTAGAAGCCGGAGTCGTTGTTCCAGGCGGCGACCGAGTGCGACATCGTCCCGCCGACGGAGTTGAACGCATAGACGCCATAGACCCCGTCGAACTTGGCCGACAGGTTGGTCAGCGTGTAGCCCGTCGTGTTGACGACGAAGAAGCCGTTGGCCTTGTAGCCGCGGGCGCTGAACCCGTTGACGGTCACCGACGCGGCGCCGTTGATCGTCACGCCGGAGCCGGCCTTGGTCTTGGACCCGTCGAGCTTGACGTTCTCTGGGTTCTTGGGATCGCCGATCAGCTTGAGGTAGCGCTTGCCGGAGCCCTTGATCGAGACCAGGCCCGGGTAGGTGCCCTTGGACACCTTGATCGTGTCGCCGGCCTTGGCGGCGTTGACCGCGGCCTGGATCGTCTTGAAGTCACAGCCCTTCTTGCAGACGCTGTGCGTCTTGAACGGGCCCTTCGGCTTGGCGATCGTCTCCGGCTTGGCCGGCGGCGGGTAGCTGACCGCCTGGGCACCCGCCGCGAGGGCGAGCGTCCCGGCGAGCGCGGCGGCGAGCGCGGCGATCGTGGTGCGCGAACGAGTCATGGTGGTGCAGCCTCTCCTCGGGAAACGGGTCATGAAGTCGTGATGGTCGGCCTACGGTTCGACCAGATAGAAGCCGGTCATCCCCGCATCCTGGTGCGAGAAGACATGGCAGTGATAAAGCCAGCGGCCGGGATTGTCCTCGATGAAGCGGGCGGTGATCGTTTCGTTGGGGCCCAGCGAGCTCACGTCCGTGAAGCCCTGTGCCGTGCGCCAGCGATGCCCGTGGATGTGGAAGTCGTGGAAGTTGTTGTCCATCCCGATCACGTGCAGGGCGACGTCCTGGCCGACCGTTGCCCGCAGCGTCGGAGTGTTGCCGGCATACGCGCGGCCGTTGATGCACTGGAACGCGCGCGGCAGTCCGGTCGTCGGCGGCGCCAGCATGTGGAAGAAGAGGACCTCCTCGACGTCCGGCCGCCGCGAGCCTTTCTCGCGCACGATCAGTGCACCGAACATCCCGCGCATCGCGTTGAGCGTGTGGTTGGGGCCGTGGTCGTGGTAGGGCCAGACCCCGACCGAGTCCGGGCGCGCCTCCCACGTGTAGGTGAATTCCTCTTCGGAGGCGATGAACCCGCCCGCCCGCGTGAAGTCCCCGAGGTAGACGCCGTCGTACTCCGGCGTGTAGCGCACGCCGTGCGGGTGCATCGTGATCGCCTGGTCGAATCGCGCGCTCAGCGCGTTGCGCACGTGGACGACGAGCGTGTCCCCCACCTCGCACTCCAAGGTCGGCCCGGGAATTGCCGCCGGGCCCTTCGGCGCGGCGAAGCCCTCGGTCATCTCCTGATAGACGAAGGCCCGGAAGACGGACGGCCCCGGAATCGCGCGGCCGTGCCAGAGGTCGCGTCGCGGGCGGCTCGGCACGATGTCCCACAGCGCGTCGCGGGCCTGGAGCCAGTATTCGCGGACCTTGCCCCCGGGCGCCGGGACCGGCGTGGTGAACGTGAGCTTGTCGACGGCGTCGCTGCCGGGCGTCGTGGCCGCCGCGAACGCGGGGCGCGGGACGCGGGACGCGGCGGCGTCGGCCTTGACCGCGTCGCCGGGGCGCGAGAGCAGAACCCGCTCGCCACCGATCGTGCAGAGGAACGCGCCGGCACCGGCGGCGAAGAAGCGCCGTCGGCCGATGCCGTCAGGGGCGCTCGGATCGTTGTCGGAAGAAAGACTCAATGGGGACGTGGACCAGGACGGCCGATTGCGGTACAACCGTACTCGGAATGCCGGACATGCACGCCAGTTCGACGACTCGCCGGCCGGCCGGCGAGATCCGCAGCGCGATCGTCGACGCGACGATCCGGATCATCGGCCGCGAGGGCGTCACCGCCGTGACGCATCGCGCGATCGCCGACGAGGCGGGCGTGTCGCTGAGCTCGACGACCTACCACTTCGCCTCCAAGGACGAGATCGTCGGCGCGGCGCTGGAGCGCGTCGCCGAGCTGGAGATCGCC
The DNA here is from genome assembly GCA_038224135.1 of Solirubrobacterales bacterium. Lineage (GTDB taxonomy): Bacteria > Actinomycetota > Thermoleophilia > Solirubrobacterales > Solirubrobacteraceae > F1-60-MAGs163. Next base: position 12,785 of record JBBRFO010000035.1, on the reverse strand, counting down.
GGCGCGCGAGCGGACGCTGCCGCCTTCGCCGCGCGCGACGACGTCACCGACTCGGACACCTTCGCCGCGCTGCTGCTCGACTGGCTGGAACCGCAGGTGGGAGGCGACCGCGAGCTCGTCGCGCGGGCGGGGTATCACCTGGCGCTCGAGGCGGCGCACCGTCCTGAGCTGCGGGCGATCCATCGCGCCTGGAGCATGCGCGTCGTCAGCGTTGCCGAAGACGTGCTGCGCCTGGCCGGGTCGTCCGACCCGATGCGCGACGCGCGGATCCTCGCGACGACGATCGATGGGCTGCGGCTCGAGCAGCTCACCGATCCTCGCGAGGACTTCCGCGCGCTGGCACTGCCGCTGCTGGAGCGGCTGGCGCGCGTGCTGACGACCTGAGGGTCGGGGCCCCTACTGGACGACGTTGCGCGTGGCGAGATGCGCGCCGACCTTGCGCTTGACGCGCTGCAGGGCGTTGTCGACCGTCTTCGTGTCGCAGCCGATGCGCCCGCCGATCAGCTCGTACGAGTTGCCGTCGAGGTACAGGGCCAGCACGCGCGACTCGAGCTCGGACAGCGTCGAGGACAGGCAGTCGACCAGACAGCGCAGCTCCTCGGAGGAGATGACCTGGTTGACCGGGTCGTGCACGGTCGATCCGGGCAGCACCTCGTCGAGCGTCGGGTCGCCGTCGGACGAGCCCGCCGGCGAGCTGGCGAACGAGACGTACTGGTTGAGCGGCACGTGCTTGTTGCGCGTCGCGGTCTTGACCGCGGTGATGATCTGCCGCGTGATGCACAGCTCCGCGAAGTTGCGGAAGCTCGACTCGCGGTCGGTGCGGTAGTCGCGGATCGCCTTGTAGAGGCCGACCAGGCCCTCCTGGATCAGATCGTCGCTGTCGCCACCGACGAGGAAGTACGACGAGGCCTTCAGACGCACGAAACCGTAGTAGCGGCGCACCAGACGGTCGTATGCCGTGTGGTCCCCCTGCTTGGCAAGCGCGATGAGGTACCCATCGTCAACCTGTACTTGAGACTGAGATGCTGCGGAGATTCGAGCCACGAGCGCCTTTCCTCCCTGATACCAGGAGAAACGTAGAAGATGCTCAGTGGCGCACTCCTCCCCTGGCGCCATCTGTAGGTCCACGAGGACCGTTTTCTCGACCTGAGGTTGACCCTCAAGTCGGGGGCTTTATCGCACAGTTATGAAGCGCTGTCAAGCGCGGATGTGGATTCCTGCCGCCGATGCAAGATCCCGTACAGCAGGGCGGCCGCCGCGGCGCTGACGTTGAGCGATTCGATCCGCCCGCGCAGCGGCAGCGCGACGAGCGCGTCGCAGCTCTGCGCGACGCGCGGCCGCAGGCCCTTGCCCTCGGCCCCCATGACCAGCACGACCCCGCCGGACCAGTCGGGATCGAGGTAGGAGACCGACTCCGGGCCGGCGGCGGCGCCGTAGGTCCAGCATCCCGCCGCCTTCGCCTCGTCGAGGAAGTCGGCGAGATTGCGCACGCGCGCCAGGCGCAGCCATTCGACGGCGCCGGCCGATGCCCGGCAGACGGCGGGCGTGACCTCGGCGGCGCGGCGCTCGGGGATGACGACGCCCGTGACGCCGGCGCACTCGGCCGACCGGCAGATCGCCCCGAGGTTCTGCGGGTCCTGCACCTCGTCGAGCGCGAGGATCAGCGGGTCGCGTGCGGCGAGCAGTTCCGCCGCGCCCGCGTAGTGATAGGCCTCGACGTCGGCGCAGACGCCCTGGTGGCTGTCGGACTCGGCGCGGTGAGCGATGTCGTGGGGGTTCGTCACGGTGACCCGCGGGTCGCCGGCAAGCCATGGCTCGGCGGCGACCTTGTCCGTCGCCCAGAGCTGATGCACCGGCCGGCGGCCGGCGCGCAGCGCCTCGGCGACGGCGTTGCGGCCGTAGAGGATCACGCCCGCACCAGGCTGGCCCCGCCGGCGCCGTCGCGGACCTGCCAGCCGCGCGCAGCGAGTTCGTCGCGCAGCCGGTCCGATTCGGCGAAGTCCTTGCGCGCGCGGGCGCCATCGCGCTGAGCGAGCAGTTCCAGCGCCTCGGCGTCGGCCTCGTCGCCCGCCGCCGCGAACAGCGACTCCAGCCCCAGCACACCGAGCATCTCGCGCAGGTCGCCGTCGCCGACGTCCTCGCGGCGATTCGCCTCGGCGACCCACTCGGCGAGTTCGGCCAGCGCCCGCGGCGTGTTGTAGTCGTCGGCGAGCGCGTCGAAGAACGACTCGCGCCGCGGCGCCATGTCGTCCGGTGAGGGACCGGGCGCCAGCCGCCGCGCGGCCTCGCGGATCCTGCGCGCGCGGGCCAGCGCCTGATCCATCGTCTCGCTGGAGAACTGGATCGGCTGCCGGTAGTGCCCGGTCGAGAAGAACAGCACCAGCGCCTCGTTCCCCCAGTGGTCGAGCACCTCCGCCAGCGAGGCGATGTTGCCGACGCTCTTGGCCATCTTCTCCCCGCTGAGCTGCAGCATCCCGTTGTGCATCCAGATGCTCGCGAGCTCCGCACCGCGCGCCATCCGTGTCTGCGCTGCCTCGTTCTCGTGGTGGGGGAAGGTCAGGTCGTTGCCGCCGCCATGGATGTCGAAACCGACGCCGAGGAACTGCTCCGCCATCGCCGAGCACTCGATGTGCCAGCCGGGCCGGCCCGGGGTGCCCCACGGCGTGTCCCATGCCGTGTCCTCGCCGGGCTTCTGCGCCTTCCAGAGCGCGAAGTCGAGCGGATCCTCCTTCAGCGACGCCCCTTCGATGCCCTCGCCCTGGTCCATGTCATCGATGCTGCGGTGCGCCAGCTGCCCGTACGCCGGGTCGCTGCGCACGCGGAAGTAGACGTCGCCCTGCACCTCGTAGGCGCTGCCGTTGGCCAGCAGCGCGCCGATCAGGTCGAGGATGCCGTCGACCGTCTCGCCCGCGAGCGGCTCGTGATCGGGCCGGCCGAGGCCCAGGCGACCGGTGTCCTCCAGATAGTGCGCCGACATCTGCGCGGCGAGCTCCGCGCTGGGAATCCCCAGCGGGCGGGCGGCGTCGTAGATCTTGTCGTTGACGTCGGTGATGTTGGCGACGAACGTGACGGCGTAGCCCTCGTGCTCGAGGAAGCGCTTGAGCAGGCTGTAGACGACGAACGGGCGCGCGTTGCCGACGTGGATCCGCGCATACACCGTCGGCCCGCAGGCGTAGATGCCGACCGCCTCCGGATCGCGGGGCTGCAGCGGCACGACGGCGCCGCGCCGTGTGTCGTGGAGGCGGATCTGGCGCATCGCTGCTGAATGTACGCGAGCGTGCGGAGGCTGCTCGCTCAGATCTCGAGCCGCTGGTCCTCCAGGTCCAGGTCGCGCTCGATGCGGCGCATGATCGGGTCGCTGATCTCGCCGGCACCCCGCAGGCGCAGCAGCTCGGCCCGCTCGGCCTCCAGCGCTGCGCGCCGCAGCTGCTGGAAGGCGACCGACTGCCCTTCGAGCTCGCCGTCGTCGTCGGCGTCGAGCCGCGCCTCGAAGCGGCGCAGCCGGAACTCGTACAGCCCGCGCATCCGGCCCGCGGTGGCATCCGGTACCCACTCCTCCTCGCGCAGTTCCTCGATCCGCACGATCGCCGCCTCGGCGACCAGCAGCCGCGCGCGATCCTCGGCGTCGATCTCCTGGTCATGCCCGACACCGATCCGGCGGATCAGCAGCGGCAGTGTCAGGCCCTGCAGCAGCAGCGTCCCGAGGATCACCGCGTAGACGAGGAAGATCACGAGCGCGCGATCAGGAAACACGCCGCCAGCATCGAGTGTCGCCGGGATCGCCAGCGCCGCGGCCAGCGACACCGCACCGCGCATCCCCGTCCACGAGACGAGGAACACCGCCGAGACGCGCGGAACCGGGTCCGCACGGGCGATGCGCGCCGACAGCCGGCGCGGCAGGTAGGTCGCGGGGAAGACCCAGGCGATCCGCACGACGATGACCGTCGCGAGCATCACGACGGCATCGCGCAGCAGCCGTCCATCAGCGACCGCCGGCCGGATGTCGTCGAGGATCCCGGGAAGCTGCAGCCCGACGACGACGAACAGCGCCGAGTTGAGCGCGAAGACGATCGTCTCCCAGAAGGCGTAGGCCTGGATGCGCGTCGCCGGCGAGATCAGCCGCGGCGCGTTCCAGCCGAGGTAGATCCCCGCCGTCACGGCGGCGAGCACGGCCGAGACCCCGAACGCCTCCGCCGGTAGGTAGGCGAGGTACGGCGTCAGCAGCGAGATCGCGATCTCCGTCGGCGGGTCTTCGATCCGCAGCCGTACGTGCGCGATCGCCCAGCCGACGGCGATGCCGAGCGCCACGCCGCCCACGGCGCTGAGCACGAAGTCCCCCGCGGCGTGCGCGGGGGCGAATGCGCCGGTCGCCACGGCTGCGACCGCGTACTTGTAGAGGATCAGCCCGGTCGCGTCGTTGAGCAGCGACTCGCCCTCGACGATCGTCACGTAGCGCTGCGGCGCGCCCAGGCGGCCGGCGATCGCGGTCGCCGCGATCGGGTCGGTCGGCGAGACGATCGCGCCCAGGACGAAGGCGACGTTCCAGTCCAGCCCGACGACCGCATGCGCGACCGCGCCGACCGCCAGCGTCGTGGCCACGACGAGGCCGAAGGCGAGCAGGCCGATCGGCCGCAGGTTCGCCCGCAGCTCATGCAGCGAGGTGAAGAAGGCGGCCGAGTACAGCAGTGGCGGCAGCGCCAGGACGAGGATCACGTCCGGGCTGATCGTCAGGTCCGGAACGCCTGGGATCAGGCCCAGCAGCGCGCTGCCGGTGACGAGCAGGATCGGGTAGGGAATCCGCACCCGGTAGGCGCCGACCAGCATGACGCCGACGCTGGCCAGCAGCGCAGCGGCGACGAGCTCCTCCCCGTGCATGGCCTCAGCCCGAGCCGGCGACGAGCGTGGCGATCGCCATCGCGGCGACGCCCTCTTCGCGCCCGACGAAGCCCATCCGCTCGCCGGTCGTCGCCTTGACGTTGACCCTGCCGGCGTCGATCCCCAGCGCGCCGGCCAGCCGCTCGCGCATCTGCGTGCGCCGCTCGCCGACCCTGGGCCGCTCCATGCAGATCGTCGCATCGACGTTGACGACGGTGAAGCCCGCGGCCGCGATCAGCCGCCCAGCCTCGCCCAGCAGCGCGATCGAGTCGGCATCGCGCCAGCGCTCGTCGGTGTCCGGGAAGTGCGCGCCGATGTCGTCGAGCCCGGCGGCGCCGAGCAGCGCGTCGATCACCGCGTGCGTGAGGACGTCGGCGTCGGAGTGACCGTCGAGGCCGAGCTCGTGCTCCAGGTCCACCCCGCCGACGATCAGCGGCCGGCCGGCGACGAAGCGGTGCGAGTCCCAGCCCAGGCCGGTGCGGTGCTCACGGGTCATCACGCCACCATCATCCCAGCGGTACGAGCCGACGCTCGCGCCGTTCGAAGACCGCCAGCTCGCTGACGCCGTGATCAGCGAGGAACTTCAGCGCCTCGTCGTACCCGTAGCCGAGGTGCTCCGGCGTGTGGGCGTCGCTCGACAACGCCACCGGGTTGCCCGCCTCCAGGCACATCGCCAGGAACTGGCTCGAGGGATACAGCTCGCCGATCGGCTTGCGCAGCCCGGCGGTTGACAGCTCGATTGCGATGCCCGACTCGGCGATGCCGTCCATCGCCAGCTCGTAGAAGCGCCGCAGATCGCCGTCGGGAAATGGCCGTCTCCGGCCCCAGTGCTTGACGAGGTCCGGGTGGGCCAGGATGTCGTACTGGCCGGTCCGCGCGAGCTCACCGAGCCAGGTGAAGTAGGTGCCCCAGACCTTGTCCGCGCCCTGCCCCATCCCCCAGATGTCGTAGTCCGGGTGGTCCAGCGCGCCGTCGCCGACGAAGTGGATCGAGCCGACGACGAAGTCCCAGTCGCGCGCGTCGAGGAAGCTCGCGACGCGGTCCTCGCGGCCGGGGATGAAGTCGGCCTCGATGCCCAGGCGCAGGTCGGTCTCGCCGCGCACGAACTCGCAATAGGCGTCGACGTCGTCGTGCGCGAACTCGCGCCACAGCGGCGTGTCCCAGATCTCCAGCGCCTGCGCGAAGCGATAGATGTGCTCGCTGACGCCGAGCTCCTCGATGCCGCGCTCGCCGGCGGCGTCGCGATAGGTCTGCGCATTCTGCGCGGTGAAGTAGCGCTCCGGCGGGCTGTCGGCGTCGTCCGGCCGCAGGTGCACGTGGTAGTCGGTCAGCACGCTGGGGGATTCAAGCAGCGTCGGTGCGGGTGCGGCAGGTCAGCGGGCAGCCGATCGCCGTAGATTTGGGGGCGGATGCCGTCAGACCCCTACCCCGCTCACCCACTCACCCCGTTTGCGCCGTTGATCGTCAACGTGGCGCTGACAGGCATCGTCCCGACGCGCGAGCGCGTGCCGCACGTCCCGCTGACCGCGCAGGAGATCGTCGACGACGCCGAGCGCTGCGTCGCGGCCGGTGCAACAGTGCTGCACGTCCACGTTCGCGATGCCACGGGTGCACCCGACTGGCGCCGCGAGTCCTACGTCGGCGTCATCGCGGGACTGCGCGAGCGGTGCCCGGGAGCCGTCGTCTGCGCGACGACGAGCGGACGCGCCGGCGGCAGTGTGGAACAGCGCACCGACGTCCTTGAGCTTGACGGCGATCTGCTGCCGGATCTCGCCAGCCTGACGCTCGGCTCGGTCAACTTTCCGTCGGGCGCGAGCATCAGCGACATCGCGACCGTCGAGACGCTCGCGCGGCGATTTGCTGAGCGCGGCGTCCGGCCCGAGCTGGAGATCTTCGACCTCGGGATGGCGCATCTGGCTCACCGTCTCGTCCGGCGCGGCCTGCTCGACGGACCCCTCCACGCGAACCTGATGCTCGGCTTCCCGAATGGCGCCCCCGCCAACGCCCGGTCGCTGATCGCGCTGATCGACGCGCTGCCGGATCAGGTGACGTCATGGGCTGCGGGCGGCTTCGGCGCGTTCCAGCAGCCGGCCGGCGCCCTCGCGGCGGCGATCGGCGGACACGTCCGGACCGGGCTCGAGGACAATCCGTACCTCGATCATCTCGAGCGAGCGCCGGCTCGCAACGCCGACCTGGTCGCCCGCGCCGTCGCGCAGGCGGCCGCCGCCGGACGCGAGGTCGCGTCGGCGGACCAGGCGCGCCGGATCCTCGGGCTCTCCGCCATGCGCGCCGCAATCGCGTGACCGATCGCCTGCTCCACGTCGCGGGAACCGGCTCGTACGCCGCCGAGATCGCGGACATCGCGCAGGTCGCCGGGTTTGTCGTCGCGGGCCTCGTGGAACTGCTGGACGCAGACCGTGTCGGCACGAGCATCCACGGCCTGCCGGTGGTCGCCATCGACGCGCCGCCCGCGCCCGGTGCCGGCGTGGTGATCGGCATCGGCGGTGCGCGGCGCTCGCACGCCGACGTCCTCACCGCCGCCGGCTGGTCGATGACGACGCTGCTGCACCCGACAGCGGTCGTCAGCCCGACGGCCACGCTCGGTGCCGGCGTCGTCGCCGGGCCGCTGACCGTCGTCGCCGCCCACGCCGACCTCGGCGCGCAGGTCCTGCTCGGCCGCGGCGCGCTGGTCGGCCACCACACGCGGATCGGACCGGGTGCGATCGTGAACCCGGGCGCCAATGTCGCCGGCAACGCGACGATCGGCGCGAATGCCGTCGTCGGTATGGGTGCGATCGTGTCGAACGGCGTTGTGGTCGGCGACGGTGCCGTTGTCGCCGCCGGAGCCGTCGTCGTGCGCGACGTCCCCGCCGGCGCACGCGTGCAGGGCGTCCCAGCGCGCGCGTACGACCCGGAGCGGCCGGCCTGATGGGCCTGCTCACCAGGGCACGAGATCTGCTCGGGCGCCTCGACGAGTTCCAGACGGAGCTTGCGGAAGAGCGTGCGCGCACCGCCGACCTCGCCGCGGCCGTCGATCGGATGGCCGCCGACGTCAGCGATGTGCGGGCGTTTCTGCATCAACGCGCCGGACCGCTGCTGCGCGCCATCGCCTTCGAAGACGCTGACCAACGCCGGCGCCTCGACGCCCTGCGGGACGACCCGGCCTACGAAACGCCGTGGGTCAGCCCCGAGCCGCTCGTCAGCATCTGTATCAGCGCGATCGCCGAGCGCGCCGAGGTGCTCGCCGATCGCGCGATCGCGTCAGCGCTGGCCCAGACCCACGGCGCCATCGAGGTGATCGTCGTCGCCGACGGCTTCGACCCGGCGACGCACCCGCGGCTTGCGCCCCTCGCCGCCGAGCGTGTGCGCTTCGGCACGGTGACACAGCGGATGCGCCACGCGGATCCGGCGCGGCACTGGCTCACGGCCGCGACGCTGACGCGCAACGAGGCGCAGCGCATGGCGCGCGGTGCGTGGGTGACCGAACTCGACGACGACGACGCACTGCGACCGGACGCGATCGCCGACCTGCTCGAGCTGGCACGCAGCACGCGTGCCGAGGTCGCCTACGGCCTGATCCAGCGCCACGACCCGACTGGGGCCGGCGGTGAGGTGCTCGGCGGCTTCCCGCCCGAGCCGATCGTCGATTGGGGCCCGCCGGAGCTTCCGTACTGGCGGGGCCGGGCCAGCAGCGCCGCGCTCGTGCATGCCGGGCTTCGGTTCTTTGCGCGACGCGACGTCGCCGGCGATCTGGGCGTTCCTGGCGACCAGTTCATCGTCGAGCAGATGGTCCGCGCCGGCGTCCGGTTCGCGCACCTCGACCGCGTCGTCTACGACTACTTCCCGTCGAGCGCGCGGACCTGAGCTGCGCACGACGTGACAGTGGCCACACTGGAACGCGGGCGTGCCGCGCCTGCGGGAGCTACCGCCGGCTGAGCAGCAGTTCGGCGACCGCCAGGTCCAGCGGGGTGGTCACCTTCAGGTTCTCGCGCGGGGCCGCCACCACGCGCACTCGCCCGCCATCGCGCTCGACCAGCATCGCGTCGTCCGTCGCCGCCGCCAGCTCCGCGTCGGGCCGCGCCAGCGCCCGCTCCAGCGCAGCGCGCCGGAAGACCTGCGGCGTCTGGATCGACCACAGCGCCGAGCGGTCGAGCGTCTCGGCGACTCGGCCGTCCGCCCCGGCCCGCTTGATCGTGTCGGTCACCGGCGCGGCGGCGATCGCAGCATCCCAGTCACCGTCGTCGAGCGCTGCCAGGCACGCATCCACCAGCTCCGCCGTCAGCAGCGGCCGCGCGGCGTCGTGGACCAGCACCACGTCGGCCTCGCCCGCCGCTGCCAGCGCCGCGCGCACCGAGTGCGAGCGCTCGGCACCGCCGATGACGCCGATGCAGCCCTCGGGCGCCGCGACGCCCTGCGGCAGCGCGACGACGATCCGCTCGATCACCGGCACCGACTGCAGCGCGGCGACGCTCCAGGCCAGCAGCGGGCGCCCGGCGAGCGCGACGAACGCCTTGGGCCTCTCGGACCCGAGCCGTTCGCCGCGCCCGGCGGCCACGATCAGCGCGACCGCCACCGGACTGCCTACCGCTTCACGCCGAAGCGACCTTCGCGCCCGCCGACTCGGCGAGCAGGTTGTCGAGGTGCTCCTCGGCCTCCAGCTCGTCCATCTCGAGCGCGTACATCAGCTCGGAGGCGAGGATCTTCTTCGACCGCGTGTACATCTGCTTCTCACCCGTCGAGAGGCCCTTCTCGTGCTCGCGACAGGCGAGGTTGCGGACGACCTCGGACAGCTCGTAGATGTCGCCCGTCTTGATCTTGTCGCGGTTGTGCTTGAAGCGCCGGTTCCAGTTCTTCGGCATCTCGGACACGTCGTCCGCGAGCACCGCCAGCACCTTCGCCACCGTCTCCTCGTCGATCACGCGCCGCAGGCCGACCTGCGCCGCCTTCTCCGACGGGACCATGACCGTCATGTCGTTGTGCAGGATCTTGATCGTCAGGTAGACGCGCTCCTGGCCGAGCATCGTCCGGTTTTCCTTCTTGCAGATCTTGCCGGCACCGTGATGCGGGTAGACGACGTTGTCGCCCAGCTCGAACTCGATGTGTTCGAGCACGGTGATCTCGAGATCCTCATCCGTGAACTGCTCCTCGTCATCAGAAATGATGTTCCCCTCCCTCCGTTTACCGCCATGTCGGGGGTGCCCGCGGCGGCCCTTCACGTCCCTCAGGTCTGCAGGTACCGGTCCACCAGGTTGATCTCCTGGAGCCGCCTCAGTCCCTCGCGGATGTCCTTGGCGCGGACGGTGTCCACGCCTTCGATCGCTTCGAGCTCCCCGTCGCCGGCGCCGAGCAGCTCATCGAGCCCGCCCGTCTCCCGCACGATGCTCGCGACCACGATCTTGGGGATCCGCGGGATGCGGCCCAGGATGCGGTAGCCCCGCGGTGACACCGCGAAGTCGAGCGTGTTGAGCTTGCGGTCGTGGCCGAGAAGTTCGGCCAGCCGCCCGAAGTCGAGCAGGTCTTGGTGCGGCAGGCGGCCGAGCTGGTCCAGCGCCTGGGCAAAGGTCTCGTCGGAGTCGTCGACGAGGTAGTCGTGCACGAGGGCGGCCTTGTCTGCGGCCGCGCCGACCGTCGTCTCCTCGAGCTGCATCTCGATCAGACGGCCCTCCATGCCGAGCTCCACGATGTAGCGTTCGATCTCGACCGCCATCCGCGTGACGAGCTCGGAGCGCTGCAGCACCGTCAGCACGTCGTGCAGCGTCGCGCCGCCCTCGAACTCCAGCGCCGTCAGGCGCGTGGAGACCTGGTCCAGGCGCCGGCGGTACTTGTCGAGCGTCGCGAGCGCCTGGTTGGCCTTCGCCAGCACCGTCGGGATGTCCTCGAGGATGTACTTCGCGCCGTCGAGATAGATCGAGACGACGTCGCGCCGCGCGGAGATCGCGATCACCAGCGCGTCCGTCTGCTTGCTGACACGCTCGGCGGTGCGATGGCGGGTGCCGGTCTCCAGCGAGAGGATCGTCGGGTCCGGGATCAGCTGCACGTTGGCCATCGCGATCTTCGTCGCGTTGGTGTTCAGCTGGATCGCCCCGTCCATCTTCGCCACCTGGTAGAGGTAGGCGGGCGAGTAGTCGATGTCGAGCTTGATGCCGCCGGAGAAGAGGAAGCTCAGCTCCTCCGGATCGCCGATCACGACGAGGCCGCCGGTCTTGGCATGGACGATGTTGTCGATGCCCTCACGCAGTGCGGTTCCCGGCGCGACCATCTCCAGCGCCTTGACCAGACGGGGCTCCTGGCGACTCTCGAAATCCGTCAAGTCATCGCCATTCCGGTGCGCCATCACCTGGCATTTTACCAGGGCTTGACGTTCGGCAAGCCTCTCCCTGAGGCCGCTGGGCGCGGCGTTTCAGGCGGCGATCGGTTCGGCCGTGGCGACGGCCTGACGCAGCGCCGCCCGAAGCGACGGCGCGCCGTCGGGCGTGATGATCGCGTCGAGGCCGAACTTCGCGGCCTCCTCGCGGCGGCGGTCGTGGTGGGCGACCGACCGCAGTTCGCCCGTCAGGCCGACCTCGCCGAAGGCGCAGACCGGCGTCGCGCGATCGCCGCCCAGGACGACGCCCTTGACCGCACCGGCGACCGCGAGCGCGACGGCCAGGTCGGCGCCGGGCTCGTCGATCCGCACGCCGCCGACGACGTTGACGAAGACGTCGGCGCTGCCGACCGAGACGCCGGCGTGACGTCCGAGCACCGCCAGGACGAGGGCCAGGCGATTGCGGTCGATCCCGTTGCACATCCGACGCGGCGGGATCAGCTCACTCGGCGAGACGAGCGCCTGGACCTCCACCAGCAGCGGTCGCGAGCCCTCCATCGACGCGAGCACCACGCTGCCGGGTGCGCGCGTCGCCTCGGCGACGAAGCGGGCGCTCGCGTCGAGCACCTCGACCAGGCCGCCGTCCTTCATCTCGAAGACGCCGACATCGTTGGTCGATCCGAAGCGATTCTTCAGCGCCCGCAACGTGCGGTAGGTCCGTTCCTTCTCGCCCTCGAACTGCAGCACGCAGTCGACGAGGTGCTCCAGAACGCGCGGGCCGGCGAGCGAGCCGTCCTTGGTGACGTGGCCGACCAGCAGGACGGCCGTGCCGGTGCGCTTGGCGACCTCCATGATCCGGCTGGCGACCTCGCGCACCTGGCCGACGGTGCCGGGCGCGCCGGTCAGCTCGCCGGCGGCCAGCGTCTGGACGGAGTCGACGACGCAGACGTCGGGCTGGACGGCCTCCATCGTCGCGAGGACGGTGTCGAGGTCGGTCTCCGCGAGCATCGGGATGTCCAGCGCGCCGGGGGCCGAGCCGGCCTCCAGGCGCTCCGCGCGCATCCGGATCTGCGCGGCCGACTCCTCGCCGGAGATGTACAACGTGCTGCGCCCGGCGCCTTGGAGCAGGCCGAGCGCCATCGTCGTCAGCGTCGACTTGCCGATGCCCGGTGAGCCGCCGATCAGGACCAGCGAGCCGGGGACGATGCCGCCGCCGAGTAGGCGGTCGAGCTCGCCGATCCCGGTCAGCAGTCGCGGCGTGCGGTCGGCCTGGACGTCGCGCAGGATCTGCGGCTGACCGGCCGGCCCGCGGGGCGCGGCGGCCCGGGCGGCGCGCGTGGTGGCGCCGGCCGCCGTCGGCTTCGCGGGCGCGCGCTCCTCGGTCAGCGTGTTCCACTCCGCGCAGGCCGGGCACTGGCCGTGCCACTTGGCCTCGGTGTGCCCGCAGGCCGAGCAGACGTGGATGGTCAGGGGGCGGGCCATGGGCATGCCGAGCCTAGGCGGCGGGGCAGATGACTTCGCCCCGTGACATTGACCGAGGCTGACGTCGTCAACGGGGTTGATGCCTACCTGACAAATTGCCCCCAGCAGGCGGCAGTGCCGTCCG
>JBBRFO010000034.1:0-25326 GCA_038224135.1 Solirubrobacterales bacterium | reverse complement strand
GCGTGGTCGATCCGCAGGACGGCGATCCCGGCGCCGGCGAGCTGCTGGGCGCCGGCGCGCCGCGGACGGGCCGAGCACATCGCCTCCCAGCCGAACTGCGGCGCGAGCACGACGCCGATTTCCGGCCGGTCCGGAGCGGTGGCTGCGGGATGGAACCAGGCGAACACCCTGTGGGCGCCGGCGTCGAGATAGAGCGATCGAGGCTGGGGGAGACTCACCGCTGATGACCTTCGACGCGGACGGCCAAGGTCCCGCGGAGGTTCAGTGCCGAGAGCAGGATGACGGCCGGCGGATCTGCCGTGTCCGGACCGGTTTGCAGCACGACGCTGCGCCCGTGACCGGGCTCGAGGCTGAACGCGTCATCGCCCGGCACGAGGCCCGGCGCGTCGATCCGCAGGCCATAGACGAGGCGATCGGCATCCAGCCGCAGCACGATCTGACCGCCGGGCAGCGCCGCGGCCGCGGCCCGCAGCCCGAGGTCCGCCGCGTCGCGCACGTCGCGCGGCGGGCCGGCGGGGAAGCGGAAGGACTGCGAGCGGATGCCGTCAGCGTCCTCGAGCGTCGCGACGACCGCGTCGTGGCCGGGCGGGCCGAAGCGGAACGCGTAGGCCGCATCGACGAACCGGCCGAGCAGCTGCTCGACGCCGGACTGCTGGATGCTGTGCGGCTCGAGCACGATCGCCCGGTTCACGTCGGCGATGCTGTGCTCGCCGTCGCGGTAGAGCGCGACGCGCAGCGTGGTCTCAAGCGCCCGCGGCCCGTCGTTGGCGATGTGCACGTCGACCCCGTTCTGGCCTTCGTCGGTCGTCCAGACGGCGACCGGCGCCAGCGCGCGTCGCAGATGGTGGTAGGCGACCTTCGGCCGGCCGGTCGCGTCGACCAGGCCCCAGCCGGCACCGGGCAACAGGTCGCGCAGCCACAGCACGATGCCGCCGCCGCACGGCGATCCGGCCCGGCGCCACTCGCCGAAGACCTCGGCCATCAGCTCGCCGGTGACCTGCCGCGACAGCGCCAGGTAGCGAGCGCGGTCCTCACGCCGCAGCGCGGCGGGGTCGACGTGGTGCAGCAGTGCCAGATAGTGGTCGCGGACGTCGTCGAAGTCCCAGTCGGTGCCCTGGTCGCCGGGGACGGCGGCCTTCCAGCGGGGGTCGTCGAACAGGTCGCCCGCGGGATCCAGCCCGATGCCGTCGAGTGTCGCCTCATCGGGGACGTTGGCCAGCGCCAGGCACTCGGAGGCAAATCGCACCGCGGCGCGCCGCGCGTCCTCGAGCGGCCGGCGGTAGCCGCCGACCCCGAAATAGTTGGCGACGCCGGCGTCGGTCCGGAACGGCAGGTCGCCGCCGCACGGGGCAGAGGGGAGGTAGATCGCGTCGCAGCCGCTCTCGGTCACGAGCCCCGGCAGGAGCTCACCGAACAGCTCACCGCGGCCGAGCGCCGGATCGAGCCCGAGCATCGCCGCCTGCTGTTCGACCTCGCTGTTGCCGCAGACGACGATCGTGCTCGCCCGCCCGCCGACGTCGCCGAGCAGCTGGCGGACCTCGCCGGTGACGGCGGCGCGGAAGGCGTCGTCGGCGACCGGGTAGTCGAGATTGGCGAACATGCAGTCCTGCCAGACGAGGATCCCGAGCTCATCACAGATCTCGTGGAACGCGGGCGATTCGTAGGCGCCGGTGCCGACGACGCGCACCAGGTTCATACCGGCGTCGCGGACCTGCTCCAGCGCCGCGCGCAGATCTGCCGCGGCTGGTGCCATCCCGACCGGGTCGACGGGCGTCCAGACGGCGCCGCGGGCGAACACGGGGACGCCGTTGACGTGCAGGTCCAGTCCGTCGCGCTCGACGTCGTGCTTGCGCGTCGCACCGGCGCTCACGGCGCGGAAGCCGACGCGGCGCTCGGCGAGGATCGTCCCCGCCGCGTCGTGCACGCGCACGTCGTGCAGCACCGGCTCACCGTGCGTGTGCGGCCACCAGCGCGCGACGTCGGCGATCACCAGGGCACCGCCGGCGAGCGCGGCGCGCTGCGTGCCCGACGGGCCGGAGAGCTCGACACTGTGCGCTGCCGGTGACCCACTGACCGCGACGATCCCGTCGTCGCCGCGCAGCGACGCGTGCACGCGGATGTCACCGTCCCCGCCGGCCGGCTCCAGGCGCACCGGGCGCCACGGCCCGACCGTCGCCGGACCTGGGGCGAACCCCGGTGCCCGGCCGAGCAGCATCGTCCGCCACCAGCGCAGGTTCCCGTCGACCAGCTGCTGACGCCAGCGGGCGCGCGGCTTGCGCGGCACGGCGAGCAGCGGGCCCAGCGCCCGGCAGCGGATCGCCAGCTCGTTGCTCGCTGCGAGCACGACGGGCACGCGCGAGCGCTGGAACATCGATGATCCCGACAGGATCAGGACGCCGTTGAGGTAGGCCTCGTGCGCGGTGGCGACGCCGTCGAGGCACAGCGTCATCGCCGCGCCTTCGTCGCCGTCGAACCGCACGCGAAACCACCAGTCCCGCGCGTCGAAGTCGTGCGCGTCGCCGTGAGCCCACGACCCGCAGTCGCACAGCGCGGCCGCCGCCGTCCCCGGAACGCGCGCGGCGATCCACGTCAGCCCGTCGAGCCCGTCCGGCGTCGGGCAGGCATCGGGTGCCGTGCCAGCCGCCTCCCAGCCGGCGTCCAGAACGCGCGCCTCAGGCAAGGACATCGTCGAGGCGTCCCATCGCCTCGTCCCAGGCGGCGCCGAGCTGCGCGATCGTCGGCGCCGGGTCGAACGCGCGGCGCCGGGCGAGCTTGAACGACAGCAGCTTCGCGTCGTCGACGATCCGCCGCAGCGCGCTCGACGCTTCGGCGGCCTCGTCACCCAGCAGCCAGTCGGTCAGCAGCGCGCAGACCTCGAATCCGGCGCCGACCATCCGCACCGTCGCGAAGGCGTAGTCGTGGTACTCCTGCGCGTCGCCGTCGAGCAGCGACGGGAGGCGCTGCTCGAGCGCGCCGCCGAACCGCGGGAACGGGTTGTCCGCCGGGCGCCGCTGCAGGTGCCCGCGCACGCGCTCGCGCGCAGCCGCGCGCAGCCCCTCACCGGTCAGCCGCGGGCCGGCGTCGAACCGCACCAGCTCGGTGTACGGCGGCAGCATGTCGCCGGGCAGGTCGCGCGCGACGCGCAGCGCCTCCCGGTAGTCCTCGCCGGACAGCTCGAAGTAGCCGGCGTTGTGGAAGTACCGCAGCCGCTCGCCGACCGTGTCAATCGCCTCGGCCGCGACCGACGACTTGACGTGATCGCGGCCGTAGGCGGTCGCGGCCGTGTCGGGCAGGTGGAACGAGTCGAGTTCGACGATGATCGTGCGGCCGGCCGCCAGCTGCTCGGCGATCTGCTCGGGCAGCGGGCGGTAGGGCTGCATCTCGTGGATGTCGATGCCCAGCAGCAGCTCCAGGTCCTCGGGGGCCGGCTTGAAGAACGTCCACTGGTCGCCTTCGAAGTCCAGCCGCAGCGCGCTGCCCATCACCGCCAGCGGCTCGTCGCCGCGGGCGTGCAGCAGTTCGATGACGATGTCGGCGTAGCAGTTGGTCTCACCGTAGGTGGCGCCCCCGGCGTGGATCGCGTGGGGGCGATGGCTCGCCGGATCGAGACCGAGCAGGCTGACCATCCCGGTCGCAGCGGTACTCACGCCGCCCACAGCTCCCGGCGGACCTCCGCGGGCCAGCGCTCGGGGTCCAGGCCGTGGCGGCGCAGCAGCGCCAGCACGACGCGCTCCTCGCCGAAGCCCAGGCACGCGGTGTGCGCGACCGATCCGTCGGCCAGCTCGATCCCGTGCGCGGCGGCGAAGTGATCCTGGTGATAGTTGAACGATGCGACGGCCGTCGGCTCGTCGCCGGCGATCGGGACGTGGATCTCGAACTTCAGCGCCTGCTCGCGCTGGCTGGCGGCGAGCATCCGCCCGCTGCGGCCGAAGAACGGGTCCGTCGCGACGTCGAAGCGCGCATCCAGCCCGAGCGCCAGCAGCAGCTCGACGGCGCGGTCGCGCCAGCTGTCGCGCCAGGCGGCGACGGCGTCCGGCTCGCCGATCCGCACGAGCTCGCGCTGGTGGAACATCTGCAGGCGCGCCGGATCGCCGGAGGGCTCGTGGCGGAAGACGTACGAGCCGCCGGCGTCGACCATGATCCCGCCCGGCGCCAGTCGCCCGCGTGCGCCGATCGCGGGGTAGACCGGGTAGCACGCGGCCGGGGTCAGGACGAGGTCGCTCTGGTGCTGGTGGGCACTCCAGTCCTCGTGGCGGCAGGCGAGGCCATATTGCTCAGCCGCCTCGGGCTCGCCGCCCTGGAAGGCGAAGATGCTGCCGGCCAGGTGCGGAAACGACTTCAGGTAACCACTGTCCTCCAGCTGGCGGCGTGGCAGCAGCGGCGGGAAGCGCAGGATCTCGGGATCGTCGGCCTGGGCGAGGCGGCCGATCAGTTCGTCGAACCGCAGTCGCACGTCCTCGAATGCGCCGGCGCGGCCGTAGACGCCGTGAACGCCGGTCGCGATCAGCAGCCCGGCGTCCAGCAGCTCGGTCAGGAAGGCGTCCTGCTCCGCGGTTCCAGCTCGGAAGTCGGCCATCGCGTGCGGGCCTAGACGTCCTTGGCGATCAGCAGCAGGCGCGCGTTGGTCTGGTGGATGCGCTCGTTGGCGACCATCAGGCAGGCCGACATCGTGTCGCGCAGGTGGCGCCCGACGCTGTAGGGGGTGTCGTTCTTGAAGGCCATGATGCCGCCGACGCCGAGCGCGCCCTGACAGACCCGCGGCGCCTGCTCCGATGCCGCGATCTTGAGGTTGTTGTAGCGCAGGGCCGAGGCCATCGTCTGCAGCGACTCGCCGTCGTCGGTCGCCAGTTCCTCGACGTAGCTGGTCAGCGCCGACGAGACCTCGGCGCGCAGCAGCGTCAGCTCGCTCATCAGGTGGGACAGGCGGATCGCCGACGGCGGCGTCTCGCCGGGCTTCTGCTTGGCCGCCGCGCGGACGAACGCCCGCGCACGGTCGAAGGCGTCGGTCGCGATGCCCAGCCACAGGTGCGACCAGAGGATGTGCGACACCGGCGTCATCGAGACGGCCGAGATGACCGCGAACGGCGCCGGCAGGATCTGCTCGGCGGGGAACGTCGCCGTGACGACCGCGCCGGGCGAGCACGTGCCGCGCATGCCGAGCGGGTCCCAGGAGCCCTTGGGCTCCATCGTCATCTGGTCGCGGCGCGTCAGCACCGCGACCTGGTCGCCCGGCTCGGCGTCGGCCGCGCGGCGGACGGTCGTCAGCAGGTCGTCGGCGTGCACGCCGTAGGAGATCGTCGGCGCCTGCTTCTGAAAGCTGCAGCCGCCGTCGGCGCCGGCTTCGACGGTCGCGACCGAGCGGCCCATGTCGCCGCCGGTGCCGACCTCGGAGGTCGCCGAGGCGATCAGCCGCGGCTCGCTGACGAGGCCGCGCAGATAGTCGGCGAACCAGGCCGAGTCGCCGTGGTGGCGGACGATGCTGGCGACCTGGATCTGGTGCATCGCGAAGACCATCGCGCTGGCGCCGCAGCGGCGCCCGAGTTCGAAGCACGCAGCCGCGACGGACTCGAAGGCGATGTCCGCGCCGCCAAGGTCGGCGGGAACCAGCGCGGCCAGGGCGCCGGCGTCGCGCAGGGCGGCGATCGTCTCGGCCGGGAAGCGGGCCTCGCGGTCGACGTCGTCGGCGTGTGCCGCGGCGACCTCGTCGGCGATCCGCCGGATGTCGGCCAGGAACGCGGCATCGCGTTCACTCGCGACGGTGCTCATGCCGTCGCTCCGTCGCGGATCGTGCTGACGGCCTCCTCGATCGCGGCGATGCTCTCGAACACGCCGCGCTTGAGCATGCTGTCCGGGAACTCGATGTCGAACGCATCCTCCAGCGCGAGCATCACGTTGACGCTCGCATGCGAGGTCATCCCGGCCTGGTACAGGTCGGTGTGCGCGTCGAGCGTTGCGGCGTCTGTCGACAGGCGTGCATGGTCCTTGAGGATCTGGCGGATGTCGGGGGTCACGGGCGCATTATCGGCAGGTCCGCACGAAACCCTGCAATCACCACTGCCGCGGCGCATCCATCCGCGCGGGTGATGCTGACGGTCAGTTCCCCGATTCCGGCAGCCGTGGCAGCCGCGCGGGCGCTCTCGCCGAGGTGCACGGCGTAGCGTCCACCGGGCTCGGGCAGCACCTCCAGCTCGGACCACGGCAGGACCTGGGCCCGCGTCGGCCGCAGCACCTTGATCGTCGCCTCCTTGGCGGCAAAACAGGCCGCGAGCGCCGAGCTGTCGGCGACGCCGTTGCGCACGTAGGCGCTGCGCTCGCGGCCGGAGAAGACCCGACGCAAGTACGACTCGCCGTGCTCGGCGACGGACGCGGCGACCGAGTCGATCGCGATCAGGTCGATGCCGGCGCGCAGGGGCACAGGCCGATCCTCGCAGCCGGTCCGGCTACCAGCTGAGCGATCCGGCGGCGCCCTTGAACGGGCCGCTGATGTCGGAGGTGACCCAGCCGCCGTAGAAGTCGCCGGGCTGCGCCTCGACGAGTTCGTCGTCGAGGAAGCAGGCGTCCATCCGCTCGGGGTAGAACGCGACGTGGTCGCGGAGCGCCGCGAACGCCGGCACCGGCTCGCGATAGGTCCACGCGGCGGCCGGCATGGTGACGTCGCCGGCGACGACGTCGAAATAGCTCGCCATGCCCTTCCACTCGCAGAACGACTGTCGATGGGTCGACGGCTGCAGGACGCCGGCGCCGACGTCCTGGGGCGGGACGTAGATCACCGGTGGGTGGCTGGTCTCCAGCACGCGCAGCGCAGCGGAGCTGTCGACGATGGTCACGCCGGCCAGCTCGACCCGCACGTGGCGCGCGCAGGACTCCAGACGTGGCGGACGCGGGTAGTCCCAGACGTTCTCCATGCTCGTTCTACGCGGGCGGGCGCTGCGCGGTTGCGGTGCGGATCGAGTGATCGAGCTTGATCAGCAACTGCCCCAGGCGCGTACGGTCGCCGGCCGTCAGACCTCCGAGCAGGGCCGCCTCGCCTGCCACGTGCTCCGCCACGGCGTGGTCGACGAGCTTGAGACCTCTGGCCGTCAGCGCGACGAGCACGCCGCGACGATCCTCCGGGTCGGCGCTGCGACGCAGCAGACCCGCGTCGGCCATGCGATCCAGGCGCTTGGTCATCCCGCCGGTCGACAGCATCACGGCGGCGGACAGCCGGCCCGCCGACAGCTGGTACGGGGTCCCGGAGCGCCGCAGGGCCGAGAGGACGTCGAACCAGCCCGGCTGCAGCCCGTTGGCGGCGAGGCCGGCCTCGACGGCGCGGTCGGCCGCGTGAGCGGCGCGGAACAGCCGCGCGAACAGCGCCATCGGGGCCGGATCGATGTCCGGGCGCTCGCGGCGCCACTGCTCGACCAGCCGGTCGATCGGGTCGTCGGTCATCTTCTGAGAGTACCTACTTGGCAAGTAGCTTGCTAGGAAGCTACAGTCGGGCGGCGACGGTCCATCCATCGATCAACCGAAACGAGGCTCCGCATGAAGCTCTACGTCTGTTACGGCACGTTCCAGGTCCCCGGCATGCGATCGCATCCGTGTCGCAACGCCTACCACGCGCTGCAGGCTGCCGGGCACGAGCCTGAGCTGGTGAAGGTCTACGGCGGCGGGATGTTTCCCGACATCACCAAGGGCCGGCGCGAGGTCAAGCGCCTCAGCGGCTCGTCATGGGTGCCGCTGCTGGTCACCGACGACGGCGAGCTGATCTGCGAGTCCGCCGCGATCATCGCGTGGGCAGGCACACACCCGGCAGCAGCGGAATCGACGCCTTGATCGCGCAGGGCGTCGGCGTCGGTTTCGGCGCCGAGCCGCGCGCCAGCTGACGGCGCAGCTCCTGGTAGGCGGGGCGGGGCGTGCCGTCGGCGTTCGTCAGCGCCGAGTCCCAGGTCGACGGGCCCGGATTGGCGCGCCAGTTGTACAGGTAGACGCGCCGGATCCGCGGGCTCATCGGGACGAGCCGGTCGAAGATGAACTTGACCGCCGCAGCCGCGTGGTCGGTCCCGGTCGCAAAGGCGATCTTGCTGCCGTTGTTGCGCTCGACGACGCCGCCCGTCTCCGTCAGCCAGATCTGGCCGCGCGTCGCGTTGAGGATGCCCCGGGTGCCGGTCGCGACGAACAGGTTGGCGTCGACGTAGTTGTGCAGGCCCCAGTACTTGGGTTCCTTGCGCGCCGCCTTGCGAAAGCGCTTGATCCAGCGCGTCATGTTGGCGGTGTCGACCATGTCGGCGGCGAGGATCGTGCAGCTCGGGCAGTCGTGGGTCAGCGCGCGCCAGTACGTGGCGGTCAGCTCCGGCGCGGCGCCCTGGATGTTCGGCTCGTTCCACGTCCCGAACTCGGTGACCCACGGGTAGCGCGAGCGCACCGCGCGGAAGGCCTGGACGAGCTGCTGTGGCGTCGGGCGGTCGCGGCCGTTGGCGCGCGAGTTGCCGAAGGTGACGAGGACGTCGATGTTCAGCAGGTGCGCGGCGTTGAGGTAGGCGTCCATCTGGCCGCGCTGGTTGTCGTCGAAGATCCCGTTCCAGCCGACGAGCAGGCGCGAGTGATTGAGCCCGGCGGCCTGATAGAGCGGGTCGAGGAACAGGTCCGGGTGCTGCTCGGCGATACCGATGACGGGCGGGGCCGCGACGAGCTTGGGCAGCGCCGCCTTGCGCGGCTTGTGCGACGCGCGCTTGGCGGCGCCGGCGGGCGCGGCGAGGACGAGGACGAGCAGCGCCGTCGCGGCGAGCAGGCGGGAAAGGAGCAGGCGCGGAGCCGCGTGAGTGCGCATCGGTCAGGTCCTCAATCGATCAGGGGTGCGGGGCGTGCGTGGGGGTCGCGCGCCCACGCGAGTCAGGCGACCATCGGCTCCGCACCGCTGGTCGCCCACTCCTGCAGCGCACATCACACAACCTTTGACCCCAAATCCGTGACAAAGTCACGCGAGGGACTTCGGCGATGCGCTCGTCAGGCCTGCTCGAGCGACTCGCTGGCCTGCATCCAGGCTGTTTCGGTCGCCTCGAGCGCTGCTTCATGTTCGGACAGTCTGCCCTGGAGGTCGGCCAGCAGCGCGTGGTCGGTGGCGCTCGCCGCCATCTCCTCGTGGATCGATGCCAGCTGCTGGCCGAGACGCTCGAGGTCGCGCTCCAGGCGCTCGACGGCCTTGCGCGCCGCGCGCCGGTCGTTGGTGGTCGACGCCGCGCGCGTGCGTGTGGCGGGCGCGGCTGCCGGCATCGCCTCTGCCCGGCGGCGCTGCTCGACGTACTGCTCGATGCCGCCCGGCAGATGACGGATCGACCCATCCTCGTCGAGGGCATAGACGTTGTCGCAGACGCGCTCGACGAAGTAGCGATCGTGGCTGACGACGACGAGCGTCCCGGGCCAGCCGTCGAGCAGGTCCTCCAGCGCCGTCAGCGTGTCCACGTCGAGGTCGTTGGTCGGCTCGTCGAGCAGCAGCACGTTCGGCTCGCCCATCAGCAGTCGCATCAGCTGCAGGCGCCGGCGCTCGCCGCCGGACAGATCGCGGACGAGCGTCCGCGCCCGCGCGCCGCGGAAGCCGAACCGTTCGCACAGCATCCCGGCGGAGATCTCCTGCCCGTCGCTGAGCGTCGCGGCGCCGCGCACCGCCTCCAGCGATTCCAGCACCCGCAGCTCGCCCGGGATCTCGACGGTGTCCTGGGACAGGTGGGCGAGCCGCACGGTCGCGCCCCGCTCGACGAGGCCGGAGGACGGCTCGAGCTCACCGCTGAGCGCCCGGATCAGCGTCGTCTTGCCCGAACCGTTGACGCCGACCAGCGCCACGCGGTCGCCGGGACCCAGGCGCCAGGTGACGTCGTGCAGCACGGCGCGCTCCCCATACGTGACCCCGACGCCCTCGGCGTCGAGCACGCGATCGCCCAGGCGGGCTCCGGCGAAGCGCAGCAGCTCGGCCCGATCACGCGGCTCGGGCTCGTCGGCGATCAGCGCGTTCGCGGCCTCGATGCGGAACTTCGGCTTCGCCGTGCGCGCCGGCGGCCCGCGCCGCAGCCAGGCGAGCTCCTTGCGGACGAGCTGGCGCCGGCGATCCTCGCGGGCGCCCTCCTGCCGGTCGCGTTCGGCGCGGGCGAGGACGTACGCCGCGTACCCGCCCTCGTACTGGTGGACGGCGCCTTCGGACACCTCCCACGTCGCGGTGCAGACCGCGTCCAGGAACCAGCGGTCGTGAGTCACGACCATCATCGACCCGCGCCGCGCGGCGAGGTGGCGCGCAAGCCAGTCGACGCCTTCGACGTCGAGGTGGTTCGTCGGCTCGTCGAGCAGCAGCAGCTCGGGGGTGTCGAGCAGCATCTGCGCGAGCGCGATCCGCCGCCGCTCGCCGCCGGACAGCGGCGCGAGCGGCGTGTCGATGCCCTGCGGGAAGCGCGTCATCGCCACGCCGCCGAGCAGGCCGTCGAGGACCGATCGGAAGCCGGCGTCGGCGGCCCACTCGTGGTCGGCACGGTCACCGACCAGCGCGTCGCGGATCGTCACGTTCCCGTCAAGCTCGTCGGTCTGGCCGAGCAGCGCGAGCCGCACGCCGCCGGTCCGCGTGACCTCGCCGCGGTCGGCGTGCTCGGTCCCCGCGATCAGCCGCAGCAGCGTCGACTTGCCGTCGCCGTTGCGCCCGACGACGCCGATCCGCTCGCCGGCGCCGATGCCGAGGGTGATGTCGGCCAGGACCGTGCGGCTGGCGTAGCCCTTGCCGACGTCCTTCAGATTGACGAGGTTGCGGGCGACGGCCATCAGCCAGCATCCTGACCGCATCGCCGCCCGGACTACCCTGCGGTCATGACCCACACGAGCGCCGACGTTCGCCAGGAACTGCTCGATGCGGTCGCGCAGACGATCGATGAGATCGCCAAGGCGGTCGCGGCGCTCGGCGGTGCCTACGAGCTGCTGGACGAGGTCAACGGGGATCGCCTGGAGGCCGAGCTGTTCCGGCCGATCCAGCTGGCCTACGGCCGAGCGCAACGGACGTATTCGGGCTTCGCGGAGCGCTACGGCCTGACGACACGGCCGTTCGTCCCGGCGGCCGAGGGCGCGCCATCGCATGGTGTGCAGGGCTTCATTGATCTCGCTGTTGAGGCGGTCGACGAGGCCGACGGCAACCTCGTCACGCTGCAGGACTCGATGATGCCGGTCGAGTTCGGCGACGAGGAGCTGCGCGCCGGCCTGTCCGAGGTGCGCCGGCTGCTGGGCGACCTGCGGGGCCGCTCGGCGGTGTTCTCGCGCGGGTTCGGCCGATAGGGGACTCGGGCTACTTGCCGGTCGTGCGGTGCATCGCCGCGCGGGCGTGACCGGCGTGGCCTGAGCCGATGCCGGAGGCGCCGCGGGCGGCGCCGCGAGCCGGCGGCGGCGTGCGGCGGATCAACAGCCGCAGGGCCCGATCGGCCGGGCCCTCGGCCTCGCGCTCGGTCAGCTGGGCCGCATCCACCGTGCGCAGGATCGGTCCGCGCTTGGGATCGACGATCGCGATCACGGCCTTCGCGTCGCTCGGGCGGTCGAAGACGATCGCATCCAGCGGGCGGCCGTGCGCGTCGAAGATGACGAGGTCGGTGGTGGGTTCCTCGGAGTCCATGGTCCGAGCGTACCGGCGCGGCCGGGCGGGCTCGACGCCTGCCCGGCCGCATTGGCGCTCCTTCGTCAGCTGCAGACGGCGTAGATCGTGCCGCTGCTGTGGGCCTTGCGGCCGTCGGGGAGCGAGACGATCACGGTCGAGCGCTTGCCGAGGATCCCGCCGGCAGTCCGCCGCTCACAGGCCACCTGGGTGTGGACCACCGCCACCTCTGGCGACCGCAACTTCCCCGGAATTGAACCGTTCTGCTCGCGATGAGCACCCCGGCCGGACCAAGGCGTACGCTCGCGAGCATGGGTCGGTTGCGACACCTCGCTCCGCTGATCACCGTTGTCGTCGCACTGCTGGTGCCCGCGACGGCCGCGGCCGCGACGACGATCGTCACCCACTCGCCCGATTCGCTCGCGCCGCCGAACGCCCCCGCCCATTGGCTGCCGCCCGAGGCGTGGGTCTACAACCACTGGCTGCCATTCGACGAGGGGCGCCTGACCTCGCTGCTGCACATCCGCCGCGATCGGCTGTGGCAGCAGTTGCGCGACGATCATCGGACCACCGCGCAGCTCGCCGCCGAGCACGGCTGGCCGAGCGCGCGCAAGCTTGCGGCGGCGCTCGTCGCTCCGCGAGCCGGCGTCGTTTCTCCAGAGCAGCTCGCGGTGTTGCGAGCGCGGGCGCTGCGTGTGCTGACCCAGGGGCACCTCGCTCAGCACGTCTTCTTCCATTCGCTGCACCAGTTCGCGATCCCGAGCGCGGCGCCCGACATCTTCGGCGTCACCGATGCGCGGTTCCGCGACCTGCGTCGCGCCGAGCTGAGCCCGCTCGCGATCGGCCGGTTGCATGGACGTTCACCGGGCGAGATCCAGGCCGGCTCGATCGCCGTGCTCCAGGATCGGATCGATGCGGGAGTCGCCGGCGGTGACATCACGTCGCGGCAGGCGCAGCTGCTGCTCGGGCGTCAGCTCACGCAGCTGCCGCGCTGGCTGGATCAGCAGCGCTACAACGGCCCGCCGCGGACCGAACGCGGAGCGCTCGTCGATCTACCGCAGGACTACGCGTCCAACCCGGCGATCTCTGCCGATGGACGCTTCGTCGCCTATGAGGCCTATCGCCAGAAACTCGCGCTCGCCGTGCAGCAGGGCGAGATAGCGGTTCTGCGTGCCGACCTGCAGACCGGCTTGACGGACCTCGTCAGCGACGTGCTGCCCGCCGGTTCGACTGGCGCGCAGCCGCGTTCGGCGTACAACCCATCGATCTCCGGGACCGGCGCACGGGTGACCTTCGAGTCCTCGCCCGGCAACCAGAACTTCGCCAAGCGCTACGGGCGCATCGGTGTTCTGCTGTGCGACCTGAGCGGGGCGCAGCACCACACGCACGAGATCAACGGCTCGCCGGCGCCACCCGACCAATCGGATTCGCGCTCGGCGTACAACCCGGTCGTCTCGGCCGACGGGCGCAGCGTCGCGTACGAGGCCGTGCGTGGCGGCCGGACGGTCGTCCGCGTGTCCGGTCCGCGCGGTGTGCGCACGGCGGTGGCCGGTCTGCCGTCCGGGTCGGATGCGTACGGCGATCCTTACGAGCCGGGGATCTCCGCCGACGGCTCGCGCGTCGTGGTGACGATGACGAGTGGGCGACGCAGCGATCCCGGCAGCGCCGGCTCGCGCGTCGAGGTTCACGACCTCGTCAGCGGTCGCGTCCTGCTCGCCAGCCGCGCGAACGGCTCGCACGGCGCAGTGGCGGGTGGGTTCTCGTCCGACGGCGCGCTCTCGCCGGACGGGCGCTACGTCGCGTTCACGTCGACGGCGGCGAACCTTGGTCTGAAGGTCGGACTGGGGCTGTTCGTGCGAGATCTGCGCAGCGGCCGCACACGGCGCGTCGCAGCGCCGGCCGGGACGCCGCTGGACCCGGTCGTTTCGGCCGGCGGAGCGAGCGTCGCGTTTACGGTCGTCGTCGGCGGTCGCGCCCAGGTATGGGCGTGGCACGCGGCGACGGGACGCATCGAGCCTGTGAGTCGCGCGAGCGGAGACGGACGGGTCGGCAACGGATTCTCCGACGACCCATCGATCTCCGCCGACGGGCGCATCGTCGCGTTCGCGTCGACGGCGACGAACCTCGCCCCGCTGGCAAGCGGCGCGCGCGCGATCTTCGTTCGCGATCTCGGCGCGCACGCCACGCGGCTCGTCAGCGACACGGCCCGCGCCTACGCGGCGGCGCCATGAGCGCGCGTCGCGGCGTCGTCGTCGCGGCGGCGGTGGTCGTCGCCGGCCTGCTTACGGCGGCCCCAGCGCCGGCGGGGACCAGCGGCCCCAACGTCTACATCGTCGACAACGCCTTCGTGCGAGTGATCGAGCGGCCCGTCCTGCGGGTGCGGCCCGGCACCGTCGTCACCTGGAACTGGCGCTCGCGTCAGTCGCACAGCGTCCTGGTTCGCTCCGGTCCCGAGCAGTTCGAGACCCGGACCCGCAACCGCGGCGCGTTCCATCATCGCTTCCGCAAGATCGGCACGTACCGGATCGTCTGCGCGCTGCACGCGCCCGGAATGAAGATGACGGTGGTCGTGGCGCGGTGAGGGGCCGCGAGCACGCGCCACTCAACGCGATGACCGATCCGGGCGGGGTAGGACGTCTGTCGCCCGACGCCGGCGGCCCACTGCACGTCAACGGTTCTGCTCGTGCTCGCCCGGGATCACGCTTCGGCGTTGAGTGCGACAAGCAGATCCGCCTCACGCTCCGGTGTCAGCGCGGAGCCCCCGACGACCGGTGCCGACGCCAGCACTCGGCAACGGTCTCGGCCAGCGGTCGCGCCGGGACCCGGGCGGGACGCAGATCGGTCATGCCCACCGCGTCGGGGCCGGGCACCCACAGCGGCAGCTCGTCCCACTCGCCGACGTCGTGCGCGACAAGGAACCCGTCGGACGCCCATCGCAGCGGGCGATGCGTTGGGGCCAGTAGGGGAAGCGGCCGGTGTGATCGTTCGGCCCGACGATCAGCCCGGGACGCACGATCAGCGCGAGCTCGCCGCAGGCGTCGGCCACCACGTGCTCGCACGCGACCTTCAGCGCGCCGTAGTGCTCCCGATGTCCTCGCTGTCCCACTGCGGTTCATGGACCACCGACGTCTCACTGACCGGTTGGCTGAAGTCCGCGTAGACGCTGACGCTTGAGATGAAGCACCAGCGCTCGGCGGTCAGCGCGTTGACCGCGAGCCCGCCGACTGCTGGCTCCTCAAGTTGAGCCGAGCCGCGTGACAGGTCACAACTTCGGGAATCGACCGGGACGCCAACGGCTCGCGACTGGCTGCGCGCGCACCCGGCGCACCGTCCACAGGAGCCGCCGTGCAGGACAAAAGCGGATGCCGGAGGAGGGACTCGAACCCCCGACACGCGGATTATGATTCCGCTGCTCTAACCGACTGAGCTACTCCGGCGGGGGCGCGGAGTGTAGCCGGGCCGACAACGACAAAGGCCCGCCGGAGCGGGCCTTCGGAGTAAAGCGGGCGTGTTGCCCGCACCTGCCTGAGAACCGATGCCAATGCTGGCGCATCAGCGGCAGATGTGCAAGTTGACGGCGGAGGGCAGGGGACTCGAACCCCAGCCGGCGTGTGGCCGACCACGCGGGTTCTCAGGCCGGTCCCGCTCCTTGCGGGTTCACCCTCCGACGCCGCTCTGCACGCTATGAACGTCACTGTGACAACGCACCACCCCGATCGCCTCGTATGAGCAACGACATCAGCACGCTCCTGCTCGCCGTCCCCAATGTCTCCGAGGGCGCGGACGCCGGCGCCCTCAGCGCGGTCGGCAACGCTTTCGGCAGCAGCGTCCTGACGGCACCACATGCCGACCCCGACCACGGCCGTGCGGTGTTCACGCTCGCCGGCAACCCGGGCCAGCTGGCCCAGCAGCTCCTCGCGGGCGCGCGGGAGGCCGTCACCCGCATCGACATCACGGCCCACCACGGCGCCCACCCGCACGTCGGTGCCGTCGACGTCGTGCCGATCGTGCACCTGGACGACGCGCATCGCGGAGCCGCGTGCGCCGAGGCGCTGGTGACGGCCGACCTGCTGGCAGCCGAACTCGGACTGCCGGTCTTCCTGTACGGCGCGCTCGCGCAGGGCCGCACGCGCTCCGATCTGCGCCGCGGCGGGATTGGCGAACTCACCAGGCGCATGGCAGCCGGCGAGCTGCGGCCGGACTTCGGGCCGCCAACGCCACACCCCACCGCGGGCGCCGTGCTGGTCGCTGCCCGCCCGCCGCTGGTCGCCTTCAACGTCGAGCTCGCGCCGCCCGCGACGCGTGCCGACGCCCGGCGGATCGCCGCCCAGGTCCGGGAGGGCGGCGAGCACGGGATCCCCGGGCTGCGAGCGATCGGCCTCCAGCTCCCCAGCCGCGGCAACATCGCTCAGGTCTCGATGAACGTCGAGCGCCCGTTCGAGACGCCACTGGCAGCCGTCGTCGCGGCGATTGGCCGGCTCAAGGCGGTCGCCGGGACCGAGCTCGTCGGACTGGCGCCGGCGGCCGCGTTCGACGGTTTCCCGGACGACCTCGTGTGTCGCAACCGCGTCACGATCGAGGACGCGCTGGCCCGCCGCGCCTGAACGCGAGCCGCTCGCAACAAGAATTAGGAATCCAGCAGCGCACCTGCGGCGATCAGTGGATGTACCGCAATCCACTGAGGAGTTGTTGCACCATGCGCAAACTGTCCCTGCTCACCGCCGCGTTGCTCAGCGCGCTCGTCGCGGTGGCGCTGGTCGTGGGTATGAGCTCGGGCTCATCCCACCGCGAAGCGCCGCTGACGTCGATCGATCCGACCGCGGACAACACCGACGTGTACGCGTTCGTCGCGCCCGACGCGACCGATTCGCTGACGCTCGTCGCCAACTGGATCCCGTTCGAGGATCCGGCCGGCGGCCCCAACTTCTATCGCTTCGACGACCGGGCGGCCTACTACCTGAACGTCGACAACACCGGTGACGGCGTCTACGACGTCCGCTACCGGTTCCAGTTCACGACCAAGATCGGCAACCCCGACTCGTTCCTCTACGCGCTTCCGGGCGTGTCGTCGATCGACGATCCGAAGCTCAACATCAAGCAGAGCTACGACGTCACCAAGGAGACCTACCGCAGCGGCCGGCTCGTTCATTCGCGCCTGATCGCCAACAACCTGCCGGTGGCCCCGAACAACGTCGGACCGAAGACGTTCCCGAACTACTCCGCGGTCGCCGACCAGGCGATCAAGACCGTCGATGGTGGCGGCAAGGTGTTCGCCGGGCAGGTCGACGATCCGTTCTTCGTCGACCTCGGCACGACGTTCGACGCGATCAACTTCCGCAACGGCACCGGCAACGCCGGTGGCGGCAAGGACGATCTGGCGGGCTACAACGTCCACACGATCGTGCTGCAGGTGCCGAAGTCGCAGCTGACGCGGGACCGCAACCCGGTCGCGAGCGCAACCGCAGCCAACGCCGTCGTTGGCGTCTGGTCGAGCACCGACCGCCCGCGGGTGCAGGTGCTCGGCGGGTACGCCCACGAGTCGCGCAAGGCGGTCCGCCGTCACGTGACCCACAAGCGCAAGGTGCGCGCGGCCGGCGATGACGACTATCGCTACAGCCGCTACAGCCGCGACGTCCAGGTCAGCCGACTGGGCAACCCGCTGGTCAACGAGGTCGTCATCCCGCTCGGGAAGAAGGACTTCTTCAACGCGACACAGCCGTCGGATGACGGGACGAACTTCGGCAAGTACGTCGTCGCACCGGAGCTGGCGCGGGTCATCAACCTCCTGTATCCGGGCCTGAACGTGCCGGAAACAGGGCGCGACGACATCGTCACCGCGCTGCTGACCGGCATTCCCGGCCTGACGCAGATCGCGCCGAACGCACCGCCGACGGACACGCTGAAGGTCAACCTCGGTGTGGCACCGAATGCCAGCCCGAACCGCTTCGGCGTCCTGGCAGGCGACACGCAGGGCTTCCCGAACGGTCGCCGCCTGGCGGACGACTCGACGGACATCGAGCTGCGCGTCGTCGGCGGGTTCCTGAAGGGCAACAAGCTGCCCCTCGGTGACGGCGTCGACCAGAACGACGTGCCGTTCCGCACGTCCTTCCCGTACGTGGCGGCTCCGCACAGCGGGTTCGACTCGGAGCTGAAGCGCTTCGAGCCGGCCCACGCACCGACGCCGGCACAGCCGTAACAAGACCCCTGGAGAGAGGCTCTTCTCGCGGGCGGGGCACCGTTGCCCCGCCCGCGGCAGAGCCGCCCTCCACGACCAGGACTCACGCCATGCCTCTCTCTCTCAGGACCATCCACCCGGCGCTCACCGCAGTCATCGTCGCCTTCGCGCTGACCGCCGCAGTGCTCTTCGCCTTCGGCCGCGGATCGAGCCACACGCCCGATCCGGCCGCCGCCCGGCGCGCGCTGCCCTCGCAGCCCAAGCCCGGCGCCACGACCGAGCAGCGGATCGCCACCTACCAGGCGATCGTCCGTGCGCGGCCGCTCGTCCCCGCCGGATACACCCTGCTGGCGGCCTCCGAGCTGCAACGCGTGCGGGAGACCGGCGACGCCGGCTCGTACGTGCGAGCCGCGGGCGTCCTGCAACGCGGCCTGGCAATCGCGCCGGCCGACCCGGGACTGCTGACCGAGCGCGGCGCGCTCGAGCTGTCCCGCCACGACTTCCGCGCTGGACTGCGCGACGGCCGCGCCGCCCACAGCGCCGCTCCGACGCTGACCCGCCCGTACGGCGTGATCGTCGACGGCCTCGTCGAGCTCGGCCGCTACGGCGAGGCCGAACGCGTGCTGCAGCAGATGGTCGATCGCAAGCCCGACCTCGCGTCCTACTCGCGCGTGTCGTACCTGCGTGAGCTGCACGGCGACATCCCTGGTGCCCAGTCGGCCCTGCGCCTGGCGGTCTCCGCCGGCGGCGAGTCGGCCGAGAACGTCGCCTACGTGCAGACGCTGCTCGGCAACCTGGAACTTGCGTCCGGGCATCAGGTCGCCGCCCGTCGCGCCTATCGCGAGGCGCTGTTCCACTTCGCCTCCTACGTCCCGGCGCAGGCCGGGCTGGGCCGGGCGGACGCTGCCGCCGGCCACACCGGCGCGGCGATCCGCCGCCTGCGCGCTGCCGTCAGCGTCCTGCCGTTGCCCGAGTACGTGATCGCGCTCGGCGATGTCGAACTGGCCGCGGGCCGCGCGGCCGCGGCGCGCCGCGACTACGCACTCGTCGGCGCCGAGCAGCGGCTGCTCGCCGCGGGCGGCGTCAACACCGACGTCGACATCGCGCTGTTCGAGGCCGATCACGGCAGCCCGGCCCGCGCGATGCGGCTGGGCCGCCGCGCCTGGGCCGCCGCGCCGAGCGTGCGCTCCGCCGACGCGCTCGGCTGGGCGCTGACCGCGGCCGGCCACCCGCGTCAAGGGCTCGTCTGGGCACGCCGCGCGCTGAAGCTCGGCTCCCGCGACGCGCTGTTTCTCTACCACGCGGGCATGACCGCGCGTGCGGCGGGCCGGCCCGATCTGGCTCGGACGTGGATCGGCGCGGCGCTGGCGCGCAACCCGCGCTTCTCGGTCCTCTACGCGCCGCGGGCACGCCGCGCGCTGAAGGGTCTGTCATGAGGCGCCTGGCGATCCTCGCCTGCTGTTCCGCCGCGCTGGCCGGCATCGCGGCCGCGCCCGCCGCCGCCCACCCGCTCGGCAACTTCTCCGAGAACCACCTGACCCGTGTCGCGATCAGCGCCGACCGCATCGACGTCCACTACATCCTCGATCAGGCCGAGATCCCGACCTTCCAGGAGCGCGGGCGGGCGACGGCGCAGGTGCTCGCTTCCAAGCGGGCCGAGGTCGCCCGCGGCGTCACCGCGACGCTCGACGGTCGCCCACTCGCCCTGCGCCTGCTCCCCGGCGGGAAGATCACGACGCCGCTGGGCCAGGGCGGCCTGCACACGACGCGCGTCGAACTCGACCTGACTGCGCCGCTGGCCGGGCTGGGCACCGTCGCTGTCCGCGATGAGACGTTCGCCGGGCGCGTCGGCTGGAAGGCCGTCATCGTCGCTCCCGGCCGCGGGACCGATGTGCGCTCCAGCGTTCCGCAGGGCGATCCGACCGGCGGCCTGCGGTCCTACCCCAAATCGCTGCTGACGAGCCCGCTCGACGTGCGCACGGGCAGCTTCGCCGCCCGCCCGGGAACGGGAACCGTGACCGCCCCGCGCGCCCGTGGCGGCGGCGAAGCGACGACCCGACAGCGCTCCGGTGACGCGTTCACGCGCGTGTTCGACGACGCGGCCGCCGGGCGCGGCGCCTTCCTCCTGCTGCTGCTGATCGCCTTCGGCTGGGGCGCGCTCCACGCGATCTCGCCCGGCCACGGCAAGGCGATGGTCGCCGCGTACCTCGTCGGGACGCGCGGCACCTCGCGCGACGCCGTGCTGCTCGGTCTGACGGTGACGATCACGCACACGATCGGCGTCTTCGCGCTTGGCCTGGTGACGCTCGCATTGTCGGCGTACGTGCTGCCGGAGGACTTGTATCCGTGGCTGAACCTGCTGTCCGGCCTGCTCGTGGTCGGCGTCGGCGCGGCGGTGCTCCGCTCGCGACTGCGCTCGCGCGCCGCGACGCGCGCCGCGGCCGGGGGAGAGGGTCCGTCCCACGCGGGTGGGCATGTGCATGTGCATGTGCCATCGAGTGGGGGTGTGCATGTGCATGGGCCGCGCCCTGGGAACGAGAGGACGCAGGAGCCGGGTGTCACGCTCGCGCACAACGGACACGATGGCGCGCACGACGAACACGATCACGCGCATGACACGCACGATCATCCGCACGACACGCACGATCACGGGCACGACCACGGGACCGGGCACCACCATCACCACGTCCCCGGCCGCGTCTCGCCCAAGAGCCTGATCGCCATGGGCGTTTCGGCTGGGCTGATTCCGTGCCCGTCGGCGCTCGTCGTGCTGCTCGCGGCGATCGCCCAGCACCAGATCGGGCTGGGACTCGTGCTGATCATCGCGTTCAGCGCCGGCCTGGCCGCGACGCTGACCGCGCTGGGCATCGCGGTCGTCCACGCGGGGCGGATCACCGCCCGCGTCGACACCGGCGGGCGGGTGTTCGCGGCGCTGCCGGCAGTGTCCGCGGCACTGATCCTGTGCGTCGGCCTGGCCCTGACGCTGCAGGCGCTGCCCAAGCTCTGAAGGGACGTCGCCGGCCGGTGATCGCCATCAGCGCGGGGATAACTTGACGAATTCATCAAGTGTTAGAATCGGCAAGTCATGCGCACGCCGCTGCACCAGGCCAAGGCCGATCTGTTCCGCACGATGGGACATCCCGTGCGTGTGCGCGTGCTCGAGCTGCTGCAGGAGCGCCCGCGCGCCGTGCACGAACTGCTGGCGGAGATTGATGTCGAGCCGTCCAACCTGTCGCAGCAGCTGGCGATCCTGCGCCGTGCGGGCCTGGTCGCGTCGTCCCGCGAGGGCTCGACCGTGCGCTACACACTGTCGACGTCCGACGTCTCCGACGTCATGACGGCGGCGCGGCGCGTCCTCACCGAGCTGCTGACCGACCGCGAGGAACTCCTCAGTGAGCTGCGCGCGGCGGAGACCCACTGATGGGGCTCGACGACGCACGCCGCCGCGTCGCCGCCCTCCTCCCGCAACGCTCTGACTGGACGCAGGCGCGGCGATCGCCGGGCCGTGACCTCGTCGCCGGCGCGACGGTGGCCGTCGTCGCGCTGCCGCTCGCGCTCGCGTTCGGCGTGGCCTCGGGTCTCGGCGCGCAGGCGGGGATGGCGACCGCGGTCGTCGCGGGCATCGTCGCCGCGGTGTTCGGTGGGTCCAACCTGCAGGTGTCAGGCCCGACGGGGGCGATGACGGTGGTCCTGCTGCCGGTGGTCGCCCGGTTCGGAACCGACGGGGTGCTGATGGTCGGGGCGATGGCCGGGGTCGTCCTCGTCCTGTTCGCGCTGGCCCGGATCGGGCGGTACGTGCGCTACCTGCCGATGCCGGTGGTCGAGGGCTTCACCGCGGGCATCGCGGTCGTCATCGCCCTGCAGCAGGTCCCGGCCGCGCTCGGCGTCTCGGGCGCGCACGGTGACAAGGTCTGGAAGGTCGCCGTGGATGCGGTCTCGCGGTTTGCCGCCAGCCCTTCGGCCGGGTCGATCGGCATCGCCCTCGGCGTCGCGGCAGTGATGCTGCTCGGCGCCCGCGTACGGCCCGGCGTGCCCTTCTCGCTCCTGGGCGTCGCGGCAGTGACCGCTCTGGCGCAGGCGGCCGACCTCGGCGTTCCCCTGCTCGGCACGATCCCGAGCGGACTGCCGTCGCCGTCGCTGGGCTTCGTCGATGTCGCGACGGTTGGGGCGATGCTGCCCTCGGCGCTCGCGATCGCCGCCTTGGCGGCGCTGGAAAGCCTGCTGTCCGCGACGGTCGCGGACGGCATGAGCGTCAACCATACGACCGATCCCGATCGCGAGCTGTTCGGGCAGGGCCTCGCGAACCTCGCCGCGCCCGTGTTCGGCGGTGTTCCCGCTACCGGCGCGATCGCCAGGACGGCGGTCAACGTTCGCGCCGGCGCCTCGTCCAAGCTTTCGGCAGTCGTCCATGCGGTCGTGCTGGCGGCCGTCGTCTTCTCCGCCGGGCCGCTGGTGGCGATGATCCCGCTCGCCGCACTCGCCGGCGTGCTGTTCGCCACGGCGGTCCAGATGATCGAGAGCGCGTCGCTGCTGGCACTCGCCCGGTCGACCCGCGGCGACGCGGCCGTCCTGGCGCTGACGTTCACCGTCACGGTCGCCGTCGACCTGGTGACCGCGGTGGCGGTCGGTGTCGGGGTCGCCGTCATCCTGGCGCTGCGCGCCGTCGCGGCCAGCGCCAGCCTCGACGAGGTCCCGCTGGACGCCGGCGACCATTCGGACGAGGAGCGCGCCCTGCTCGCGGAGCACATCGTCGCCTACCGGCTCGACGGTCCGCTCGTGTTCGCGGCGGCCCATCGCTTCCTGCTCGAACTGTCGGACGTCGCTCAGGTGCGGGTGATCATCCTGCGCATGTCGCGGGTCTCCACGATCGACGCGACCGGCGCCCGGGTGCTGGGCGACGCGATCGCGCACCTGGAGCGTCGCGGCATCACGGTCCTGGTGTCCGGCGTGGCCGTCGAGCACGACGACGTCCTGTCGGCGCTGGGCGTCGGCGAGCACCTGCGCGCCGACGGGCTGCTGTTCGCGGACACTCCGGCCGCGATCGAGCACGCCCGGGCGATCGTGCACCGCGCCGACGGTCGCCCGCCCGTCGGCACGCCGGTCGCAGCCTAGGTCCGCCCACCTCCCCGGAACGGCACCTGGCGGGTGTTCGCGGCGGCCTGCAAGAGCGATGAATCCGCACCTGCGAGTCGGTCGTAGAGCGTGTATGACCGTCGCGCCGCAGAGCCTGACCATCGACGCCGGCAGCGTCCCCGCAGCGGTCGCCGCGCTCCGGGCGAACGGCCTGCGCGTGTCCACCGCCCGCCGGCTGGTGCTGGAAGCACTGTTCGCGGCCGGCGCCCCGGCGACCGCCGAGCAGCTCGCCGCGGGGCTCGATGGGCGCCTGCCCGAATCGGACGTCGCGTCGATGTACCGCAACCTGGAGACGCTCGAGCAACTCGGCCTCGTGCGGCACATCCACCTCGGCCACGGGCCGGGCCGGTACGTCCTCAGCGGCGCCGCCGAGGCCGGCTACGTCACCTGCGAGCGCTGCGGCTCCGTCGCGCCGCTCGACGCGCCGACACTCGCCGCGGTTCGCGAGGTCGTCCTGCAGCACACCGGGTTCGAACCGCGCTTCACCCACTTTCCGATCGTCGGGCGCTGCGGCGCCTGTGCAGCCTTCACCACAGAGCAGGAGCATCACCATGCCGGCTGAGCCGATCACGCGACTGGCGCGCGTGCGAGCGTCGCTGACCCCGCAGGAGTGGCGCCGCGCCGGCGGCCTGGCGTTCGTGATCCTGATGCTGCACGTCGTCGGCTTCGCGCTGCTGCTCGGCGTCGTCGCCCCGCAGCACCTGACGCTCGGCAGCGGCGGCGCGTTCGGGATCGGCATCGGCCTGACCGCGTACACGCTGGGCATGCGCCACGCCTTCGACGCCGACCACATCGCCGCGATCGACAACACCACGCGCAAGCTGATGACCGACGGCCAGCGCCCGCTGAGCGTCGGCTTCTTCTTCTCGCTCGGTCACTCCTCGGTCGTCTTCCTGTTGGCGGCGGCGTTCGCGGCCGGCGTCCGCGGGCTCGGAGGCGCTGTACAGGACGACGGCTCGGCACTGCACACGGCGACAGGGCTGATCGGGCCGACCGTCTCCGGCACGTTCCTGATGGTCATCGGGATCCTCAACCTCGTCGTGCTGATCGGCATCGTCAAGGTGTTCCGGCAGATGCGCCACGGAGCCTTCGACGAGGCACAGCTGGAGGCGCAGCTGCAGTCGCGCGGCCTGCTAACCCGCTTCTACGGACGCGCTACGCGCGCGGTCACCAAGCCCTGGCACATGTATCCGCTCGGGCTGCTGTTCGGCCTGGGCTTCGACACCGCGACGGAGATCGCGCTGCTGGCGACGGCCGGCACGGCTGCGGCCGGCGGCCTCCCGTTCTACGCGATCCTCTGTCTGCCGATCCTGTTCGCGGCCGGCATGTCGCTGCTCGACACGATCGACGGCGCGTTCATGAACTTCGCCTACGGCTGGGCCTTCGCCGAGCCGGTGCGCAAGGTCTTCTACAACATCACGATCACGGCGCTGTCGGTCGGTGTCGCGCTCGTGATCGGCTCGATCGAGCTGCTGTCGGTGTTCGGGCAGCGCCTCGGTCTGGACGGCGGGCCGCTCGGCTGGGCCGCGAGCGTCGACCTCAACATCGTCGGCTATTCGATCGGAGCGTTGTTCGTCCTGACCTGGGCGATCGCACTGACCGTGTGGCGCTTCGGACGGATCGAGGAGCGCTGGGCCGTGGGATCGCCGGGCGACGCCGCCTGACCGCCGGTCGCCGGGGTCCGGCGACAGCGCCTGCGCCACTAGGCTGGACGGCCCATGGCCCAGACCAAGCGCAAGCGCAGCACCAAGCATCGCGGCAACGCGGCCGGCGTCGTCGAGAACCGGGGCAGAACCGGTCGCAAGCTGACCGACGACGAGCGTAAGCCGGGCTCCGTCACACGCTCGCGCGAGGATCGTTTCAACCGCCCGCCGACCTGGCGCGGGGCGGTCAACCGGTCGGTGATCGCGGTCGTCATCTTCGTCGCGGTGCTGGTCCTGTTCTTCAAGCAGAACGCGTCGGCCGCGATCGCGCTCGGCGCGTTCCTGCTGCTGCTCTACGTCCCGATGAGCTACTACACCGACCTCTGGCTGTATCGCCGGCGGATGGCGAAGAAGGCTTCCGGGGGCTAGCCGTGGACGTCGTCTCGTTCACGCTCGGACCGGTCCAGGAGAACGGCTACCTGCTGCGCCGCTCGACGGACGCCGACGTCGCCGTGTTCGTCGACCCGGGCGACGAGCCCGACAAGCTGCTGACCGCGATCGCCGACGCGGGCGTCACGCTCGAGGCGATCCTGCTGACCCATACGCACTTCGATCACGTCGGCGCCGTCGCACCGCTCGCTCGCGTGACCGGCGCGCCGGTCTACTGCCCCGTCCTGGAGACGCAGGTCCTGGCGAACGTCATGGACTACGTGCCCTGGCCCGGGTTCGGCCCATTCGAGAGCTGGGACGCCGAGCAGACGGTCGCCGGCGGCGAGCGCCTGGAC
>JBBRFO010000033.1:0-25513 GCA_038224135.1 Solirubrobacterales bacterium | reverse complement strand
CGCCGGCGTCGCCCTTCGTGCCTTTGACGCCGGGCGAGCCGACCGGTCCGACCGGTCCGGCCGGCCCGAGGAGCGACCCGTTGATGTCGATCGGCGAGAGCGAGCCGTCCTTGATGTCGGCGCCGGTCAGCGAGCTGTCCTTGACGTCGGTGCCGGTCAGCGAGCTGTCCTGGATGTCCGCCCCCGTCAGCGAGCCGTTCTTGATGTCGCCGCCGGTCAGCGAGCCGTTCTTGATGTCGGCGCCCGTCAGCGAGCTGTTCTTGATCTTCTTGCCGGTGATCAGGCCCGTTGCGGCGACGGACGTCCCGCCGAGCGCGACGAAGATCGCGAGCCCGGCAACGACATTGGAGGCGGTCAATCTGCGGCGCATGTGAGCGTCACGATCACAGGTCGATCCCGCGCCCGCAACCAGGACCGGGGATCAGCCGTGGTGCGGTGCGCTGTCCGGGTGCTCGCCGCCGGCCGCGCGTGAGGGACCGGCGGGCGGCGCCGGCGACCGCGCAGCGTCCCAGCGACGCAGGCGCAGCAAGTCCGCTCGCACGCGCCCCGGATCCAGCTGCCGGCCGGCCTGGTGCATGTTCGCCTGGTCGATCAGGCCGCGCTCGTCGCCGGTCAGCGCAAGCCACTTGGCCAGCACGTCGTCGGAGTCGGGCAGCCGCGAACTGCCGTAGGGCCGGGTCTCGTCCGGGAACGTGACGCAGTATTCGCTCAGCAGCTCGCCGGTCTGCGGCAGGTAGGAGATCAGCGGACCGTGCGGGTAGATCAGGTA
The DNA here is from genome assembly GCA_038224135.1 of Solirubrobacterales bacterium. Taxonomy (GTDB): domain Bacteria; phylum Actinomycetota; class Thermoleophilia; order Solirubrobacterales; family Solirubrobacteraceae; genus F1-60-MAGs163. The sequence continues at coordinate 24,744 of JBBRFO010000033.1, read as the reverse complement.
GGCGTACGGGGCGCCGGCCCGCGTACCACCGGTCCCGCCGTCGCCCGGACCGCCGGCGAGCGTCCCCCAGACCCGCAGGACACCGAGGTCGCGATACATCAGCCAGTCCTCGTCGGTGACGCACGAACGCAGCAGGCGCCGGGCCCGCTGTTCAGCGCGGCGCTCACGGCCCGGGTCGTACCCCTGGGCCGGACCGGCGTCGGCGGCGGGCGCGCGACGGCTGCGGCGCTCGCGGACGGCCGGAACGAGCAGCTCCCAGCTGAGCGCGGCGATCACGATCAGCGTGGCGGTGAGCGCGAGCGCCATCGTCGACCCGCGGGCTCAGCCGCCGGCGGCGCGCGGAAAGAAGATCACGCGATCGGCGTCGCGCGGCACATCGGCGAACTCGCGCACCATCCGCGCCTCGCGGCGACCGTCGGGCGTGGCGACCGGGACGGCGGCCCACATCCCGAGATCGAGCTGCCGGACGAACTCGGCGACCAGCGCCTCTTCGTCCTCACGGACGTCGATGTCACCTTCTGCCAGCACGACCTCGCCGTGACCGGGCTTCATGCGGAGCAACTTCATCGCCTGTTGAGTATCGCACCCGGCTGCCCGGCGGGCGCGGCTCAGCGTTTGTCGGCGAGTCCGAAGACGTTCACCGGACCTGGACCATGTCCGATCGAGCGCAGACCGTCGCGGACCGCATCGCCTGCGACCTGCCGCGCGATGGTCGCCGCGTCCAGCAGCGTCGCTCCGCGTGCGAGCCACGCCGCGACGGTCGATGCGTGGGTGCAGCCCGACCCGTGCGCCGCGCCGTCCGGGTGTCGGGGCCCCCGAAGCTCGTGGACCTCGTCGCCGTCGATGACGACATCGATCGCCTCCGCGCGGTGCCCGCCGGTGAGGATCACGGCGCGCCCGCCGAGCGCGGCGACCGCCCGCGCGAGGTCTGCTCCGTCGAGCCGCGCCTCACCGGTGAGCGTGCGCGCCTCGGGCACGTTCGGCGTGACGACGGTCGCGCGCGGGAGGATCAGTTCGCGCAGCGCCGCTTCGGCATCGCCATCGAGCAAACGCCCGCCCGATTCGGCGACCATGACCGGATCGACGACGACCGGCGTACCGGCGGGCACCATCTCTAGCACGTCGGCGACGGCCTGAACGGTCGCGAGCGAGCCGAGCATCCCGACCTTCACGGCGTCCACCGCGATGTCATCGAGGACCGCTCGTGCCTGCGCCACGATCATCACCGGCGAGACGGCCTGGACCGCGGTCACGGCAACCGTGTTCTGCGCCGTGATCGCCGTGATGACGCTCGTGCCGTGGACGCCCGCACGCGCGAACGCCTTCAGATCGGCTTGGATGCCGGCGCCCCCGCCCGAGTCCGAGCCGGCGATCGTCAGGCACACCGGGATCCCGCTCGCCGCCATCGTGATCGAGCATAGGCACCGCCCTCACGGCCGCGCCCGCGCGTAGCGTCCGGCCAGGTCGCGGCGCACATGCCCGAGCAGTTCGAGCTCGCTGAGGCCTCCGAGCACGGCGCCAACCGGGCGACCGGTGGCCGCGAGCGCCGCGACGGTGTCGGCGCCGGCTTCGACGGCGTCGAGCAGGTCGGCCAGGCGCGGCTCGAGACCGGTCGGCGGTGCCTGCGGTGGCGCACCCGTCGCCAGATTGCCGCCGCCCGCCAAGCCGATGACGTCCTCGAGCACGTCGCTCGCGCCGCGAATGACGCGGGCCCCGTCGCGCAGCAGGGCGTTGGTCCCGGCAGAGCGCCAGGCCAGCGGGCTGCCCGGAACGGCCCCGATGTCGCGTCCGAGGTCGGTCGCGATCTCCGCCGTGATCAGCGACCCCGACCGATCGGCCGCCTCGACGATCACGGTCATCTCGCTCAGCGCCGCGATGATCCGGTTGCGCGCCGGGAACGCCCACTTCCACGGGCGCGTCCCGGGCGGCAGTTCGGAAACGATCAACGCGCTCGCGGCGAGCTCACGGTGCAGCGGCGCCTCCCGGGCCGGCGACGCGAGCTCCGGACCGCTGGCGAGCACCGCGACGGTCCGCTCGCCGCCTGCCAGCGCCCCGCGATGCGCCGCAGCATCGATGCCCATCGCCATCCCACTGACGACCGTGACGTCGGCCGCGCTGAGCCCGCGACCCAGGAGTGCAGCCGCCTCCGAACCGTCGGCCGATGCTCGCCGCGAGCCGACGACGGCCACAGCCCGCCGCTCGCCGCCCAGCAGGTCGGCGCAGCGTGACCGGTCACCGCGAAGATGCAGCGCCGCCGGTGGATCTGAGAGGTCCAGGAGCTGGGTCGGGTAGTCGGGATCGTGGCGGCAGACCCCGCCGGTACCAGCCGCCGCCCACGCGTCGTGCAGCACCCCGATGTCGACCGCGCGTGAGGCGTCGAGCATCGCGGTCGCGTGCCGCGGCGCGAGCGCGCGGGTCAGGCCGGCGTCATCGAGTGCGAGAACCTCGCGGATCGCGCCGCGCTCGCCGCGGACGATCTCCAGATGCGGAGCGAGGACGCCGAGCAGCCACGAACGTCGCGTGCAGTCGGGGCAGATCGAGATCTCTCCGCTCATCGGTCCTCCCTCCCGGTGTCCGAGCGCAGCGCCAGCGCCTGCGCAAGGTGGCTCGTGCTGACGGTCGCCGCTCCGTCGAGGTCGGCGATCGTCCGCGCGACGCGCACCGCGCGATCACGGCCACGCGCGCTGAAGCTGCCCTGCTCGTACGCGCGGTGCAGCGCCGCCTTCGCATCACGGTCGAGCCGCGCCGCTGCGTGCGCCGCGCGCGGGGACAGCGCCGCGTTCGTGCAGCCACCGCGGTGTGTCTGGGCGTCGCGAGCGCGCTCGACGCGCAACGCCGCGTCGGCCGATGTCGTGACCGGCTGGCCGGCGAGCTCCGCCGCCGTCGGCCGTTCGACGGTGCAGACGAGGTCGAAGCGGTCGAGCAGTGGGCCGGACAGCTTGCGCCGATGCCGTGTCAGATCGGCGGGCGTGCAGCGGCAGCCGCGACCGCCGCGTCCGCAGGCACACGGATTGGTCGCCGCGACGAGCGCACAGCGGCTCGGGAACTCGACCGACCGCTGCCCGCGGACGATCCTGATCGACCCATCCTCGAGCGGCTGGCGCAACGCCTCCAGCGCACGACGATCGAACTCCGACAGCTCGTCGAGGAACAGGACCCCGCGATGCGCGAGCGTGACCTCGCCGGGGCTCGGGCCCGGGCCGCCGCCGACGAGCCCCGAGGCCGATGTGGTGTGGTGCGGCGCGCGGAACGGCCGTGAGCGCACGAGGCCACTGCCGCGGTGCAGCCCGCTGACGCTGTGGATCCGCGTGACCTCGAGCGCCTCGTCCTCGACCAGCGGCGGCAGGATCGACGGCAGCCGGCGAGCAAGCATCGTCTTCCCGGTTCCCGGCGGCCCGATCAGCAGCAGATTGTGGCCGCCGGCGGCGGCGATCGCCAGCGCTTCGACAGCTGCCGCGTGACCGCGGACCTCGTCGAGGTCAGGCAGCACCGGCGCCGACGGGTCGGCGACATCCACTGCCGCCGGCGGCTCCGGGCCCTCGCCTCGCAGAGCGGCCGCGAGGTCGGCGAGATGCGACACGCCGACCGCCCGCAGACCGCCGACCAGCCGTGCCTCCCCCAACCGCTCGAGCGCGACGACGACCCCCTCCAGCCCGGCGGCGCGAGCGCCGTCGGCGGCCGCCAGAACGCCCGGGCAGGGGCTGACGCGGCCATCCAGCGCAAGCTCTCCGAAGACGCCCATGCCCGCGATCGCATCCGCCGGCAGTTGCCCGCTGGCCGTCAGGACGGCGCAGGCGATCGCCAGGTCAAACCCGGGGCCGGCTTTGCGCACGTGGGCCGGCGCCAGGTTGACGGTCACGCGCTTGCCGGGAAAGTCGAAGCCGCTGTTGAGCAGCGCCGCGCGAACGCGCTCGCGCGCCTCGGACACTGCACGATCGGCGAGGCCGACGATCGTGAAGCTCGGCAGGCCGGCGCGCAGATCGACCTCGACCGTCACCGGGCGCGGTTCGAGGCCGTCGATCGAGAACGTGGTCACGCGGGAGATCGCCATGGCCGGCGACGCTACGCAGGCAGATGTGACGCGACCACAGCACGACTGTCACGGATCGCAACCGCAGGTCACCGCGCGTTGCCGACCGTCCTGAGCGCCGCCGTCGAACCGGTGCACATGCGTGGTTTCGGCGTCACACGTCGCCCGCGAGGCTCGTCCTATGTCCCCTGACCCCCGCCAGGTGCTCGGCCGCCTGGGTGAACAGCTCGCGCTCGAGCACTTCGAGCGACTCGGCTACGCGTTGCTCGCGCGCAACCACCGCACGCGTTTCGGCGAACTCGATCTGATCGTCCACCGCGACCACACGCTCGTGTTCGCCGAGGTCAAGACGCGGCGGGCGACGCGCGGCGCGGTGCCATGGGACGCGCTGGATCCGCGCAAGCAACGGCAGGTCCGCAACATGGCGCGAGCGTTCCTCGCCGACGTTGCGGACCGGCCGGCCGCAGGCGAGATCCGCTTCGACGCGGTCGGCGTCGTGATCGATCCCCGCGGCCGGCTGGTGCGCCTCGACCACCTCGAGGCGGCGTTCTGATGCGCGCCGCCGAGGCGTCGTTACAGCGCGAGCTGCTGATACGCCGTCGACTGGAACGACATCCGGTGCAGCGCCGAGACGCCCTGGGCCTGGATCGCGGCCCGGTGCTCCGGCGTCGAGTAGCCCATGTGACGTCCGAACTCCCAACCCGGGTGCAGCAGGTCGGCGCGCTGCATGAAGCGGTCGCGCGTCACCTTGGCGACGATCGACGCCGCTGCGATGGCGGCGCTCGTGGCGTCGCCATCGATGATCGGGCGCTGCGGGTGATCGAGGTCCGGAACGGCGAACCCGTCGACCAGACACAGGCACCCCGGGACCGCGACGCGAGCGAGCGCATCGCGCAGTGCGAGCAGGTTGGTCCGGTGCAGGCCGCGCTCGTCGATGCCGGTGGAGCTGCGCGAGACGGTCGCGACCCGTGTGGCGACCCGCATCACGATCGGCAGCAGCTCTTCGCGCGCGGCGGCGTCGTGCTGCGTGGAGTCGTTCAGCGCAGGGAGCGCGCGGCCCTCACGCACGCCGAGCCGATCAAGGTCGAGCAGCACCGCCGAGGCGACCAACGGGCCCGCGAGACAGCCGCGGCCGGCCTCATCGGCGCCGGCGACGAAGCGCACGCCGAGGCTGCGATCGAAGCTGACCAGGCGCCTGCCGGACGTCGCCCTGCGGCGCGAGCGGCGCGCCGCGCGAGCGGGCGCGGCGGCTTGCGAACTAGAGGGTTCCGATGCGCTTTGGAGGCCAATAGGTGGCGAAGGCGCCACCAATGATCCAAGACTTGGGGATCGGTCCCCAGAAGCGACTGTCGTCTGACTCTCCACGATTGTCGCCCATCATGAAGTAGTGACCGGGCGGAACCGTGATCGTCGTCGGCAGGTTGCAGGCGTTTCCCAGGCCGCTGTCACAGGTGTGGCTCGTGAACGGCTCCTTCTGCAGCTTGCCGTTACGGACGACGTGACCGCGGCGTACTGAGATCCGGTCGCCGGGAAGGCCAACGAGGCGCTTGATGAAGTTGACGTTGGCGCGGGTCGTTCCCGGCTTCGAGCACGGCGCGCCTGCGGCCGGCGTCTGCGCGCACTGCGGGCCGGACTCGGCATCCGCCGACGCGGGCGGGTGGAAGACGATGATGTCGCCGACCTGCGGGTCGCGGAAATGTGTCCCGACCCGATTGACCAGCACGCGCTCGCCGATCGTGAGCGTCGGCAGCATCGAGCCGCTCGGAATGCGGAACGGCTTGATCAGGAACGCCTGGATGCCGAGCGCGAGCCCGAGCGCGACAGCGACGATCACGACGAGCTCGAGCAGCGAACTGCCGGTCGAGCGATCCGTCGGATCGGGAGCGGCGCTCACGCCTGGTCGTCAGCCGGCGCGTCGGCGTCGACGGGCGCCTCGGCGTCGGCAGCGTGCGCCTCGGCGTCAGCAAGCGGAGCGTCGGCCTCAGCGGCGGGCGCCTCGGTGGCCTCAGCCTCGGCGGGCGCCTGCGCCTCGACGACTGGCACGTCGGCGGCGGCGTCCAGCGCGGCGACCTCGGCGGCTTCCGCCAGCTCCTCGGCGCTCGGCTGCTCGTGGAGCAGGCCGGGAACGACCACTTCTTCAGGGCCGACATAGCGCTTCTCGCGAACGCGGGCGCGCTTGCCGACGCGATCACGCAAGTAATAGAGCTTGGCCCGGCGCACGTCACCGCGGGCGGCGACCTCGATCTTCTCGATCTTCGGCGAGTGCACGGGGAACGTTCGCTCGACGCCGACGCCGAACGACTGCTTGCGGACGGTGAACGTCTCGCGAGCGCCGTGGCCCTGGCGCTTGATGACGATCCCCTCGAAGACCTGCGTACGACGACGCGTGCCCTCGATCACCTGGAAATGAACCTTGACGCGATCGCCAGGGTTGAAGTTCGGGACCCGGCGCAGCTGGGCGCGCTCGAGGTTGTCGATGACGGTGCTCATGGCAGAGAGGGCGCGGGGTTGGTGGCTTCGGGGTGCTCGGCGAGGACTGGCTCACAGCGAGCGGGCGCACCGCGCGGACGCAGGAGGATAGCGAAGAGCGGCCAGCGGTCCGGCCCCGCGCCTCAGCGCTCGGGCGGATCGGGATCGGCCGGCGGCGACCAGGCCGGCGGGATCGCCGGCGGCGGCGTCGCGGCCCCGCGCTCGCGGCTGCGCGCGCGACGCCACATCGCGATCTCCTCGTGATGACCGGAGAGCAGGACGTCGGGGACCGCCCAGCCGCGATAGTCGGCAGGCCGCGTGTAGTGCGGATACTCAGGGTCACCGCCCAGCGCGGCGCTGAACGACTCCTCCAGCGCCGAGTCGGCGTGGCCGAGCGACCCCGGCAACTTGCGGATCACCGCATCGGCGAGCACCATCGCCGCCAGCTCGCCACCGGCCAGCACATACCGCCCGATCGAGACAGCATCGCTGCAGAAGTGCTGCACGATCCGCTCGTCGAAGCCCTCATAGCGCCCGCACAGCAGTGTCAGCGCGGGCTCGGCGGCCAGCTCGTTGACGAGCCCCTCATCGAGCATCCGCCCGCCCGGCGTCAGCGCGATGACGCGTCGCTGGCGGCGCAGATCGACGGGGTCGGCGCCGTAGATGCTGCGCAGCGCCTGGTCCATCACGTCGACGCGCAGGACCATGCCGGCCCCGCCGCCGAACGGCGTGTCGTCGACCTGTCCACCTGACAGCGGCGTGTGGTCGCGCGGGTTGAGCGCGCGCAGATCGAGTCCCTGCTCCGTCGCGTTGGCGACGTGGCGCTGGCCGCTGAACCAGCTGAACCATTCGGGGAAGAGCGTCAGAACGTCGATCTGCATGGCGGCTCCATCAGGGGGCCTCGCCGAGGAAGGCGAGGTCGATGTCGATGCGGCGGGCGGCGATGTCGACTGAGCGGACGGCGTCGTGCACCAGCGGGACGAGCAGGTCGCCGGCGCCGGGCCGCTCGACCTCCAGCGCCTCGCAGGACGGCAGTCCGAGCAGGGTCCGAACCGTCCCGACCCGGCGGTCGCCGTCGACCACTTCGCAGCCCTCCAGGTCGTGTGCCCAGTACTCGTCAGCCGCCAGTGGCGGCGCCTGCGTCCGCGGCGCCCACAGGTCCGTCCCGCGCAGCGCGTCGATCCGCTCGCGATTGTCGACGCCCGCGAGCCGCACGATCGGGCGCTCGTCGGTGCCGTCGCACCGCACGACCTCGACGGGCTGGTCATCGAGGCGGATCGTCAGCCCGACGCGCAGCAGCCCCGGGCGCGGGCGGGTGAGGTGGAAGCTGCCGTCAAGGCCGTGGGCGCGGCCGACACGCCCGGCGGGGAGCCACTGGGGCTCGGCGGGCACTAGTCGACGATGTCGACGAGGACGCGGCGGTCCTCGCTGGCGGCGGCGGCCTTCACGACCGTCCGCAGGGCCTTCGCGGTGCGTCCGCCGCGGCCGATGACCTTGCCGTAGTCGCCGTCACCGACCGACAGCTCGAGCACCGTGGTCTCGGCGTCGTCACCGTCGAACTCCTCGACGACGACCGCATCGGGGTCGTCGACGAGCCCCTGCGCGAGGTACTCGAGCAGGCCCCGGACGTCCGCGTCGCTCAGACCCGGATCCCTTGGATCTTCATCAGCTTGCGGACCTGATCGCTCGGCTGGGCGCCCTTGGCGATCCAGCTGCGGACCTTGTCCTCGTCGAGCGAGATCGTCGACGGGCTGGTCTGGGCGTTGTAGTGCCCGATGACCTCGATGAACCGCCCGTCGCGCGGGGAGCGCTGATCGGTGGCGACGACGCGCCAGATCGGGTTCTTCTTGCTGCCCACGCGGGTCAGCCTCAGTCGTACGGCCACAAGTCCCTCTCAACGATTCCAGGAAAGAACGACGCAGGAGGATAGCCGCATCTACCGCGCCTGGCGCATCAGCGCGCCGATGTCGGGCATCTTGCCCTGCCCGACCTGCTTCATGACCTTGCGCATCTGGTCGAACTGCTTGACGAGCTGATTGACCTGCTGGACGCTCGTGCCCGAGCCGCGCGCGATCCGCAACCGCCGCGAGCCCTTGATCAGCTCCGGGCGGCCGCGCTCGTGCGCGGTCATCGACAGGATGATCGCCTCGACGCGGTCGAGGTCCCTCTCGTCGACCTTCAGGCCCTTCATCTGCTGGCCGGCGAACCCCGGCATCATGCCCAGCAGCCCCTGCAGCGGGCCGAGCTTGCGGACCTGCTTGAGCTGCGCGAGGAAGTCTTCAAGGGTAAATTCGTTGCGGCGCAGCTTGCGCTCGAGCTCTTTGGCCTCGTCCTCGTCGAACTGCGACTGCGTCTTCTCGATCAGGCTCAGCATGTCGCCCATACCGAGGATCCGCTGAGCCATGCGGTCGGGGTGGAAACGCTCGAACTGGTCGACCTTCTCCCCCGTGCTGGCGAACAGGATCGGCTTGCCCGTGACGGCCTTGACCGACAGCGCCGCGCCGCCGCGCGCGTCGCCGTCGAGCTTGGTCATGACGACGCCGTCGAACTGGACCGACTGGGCGAACTGCTCGGCGACGTTGACGGCGTCCTGACCGGTCATCGCGTCGACGACGAGCAGGATCTGCGTCGGCCTGGTGACCTTGCGGATCCTCACCAGCTCGTCCATCAGGTCGGCGTCGACGTGCAGCCGGCCGGCGGTGTCGACGATCAGGACGTCCTTGCCGGCGCTCTTGGCCTGCTCCAGTGCCCAGCCGGCGATGTCGACGGGATCGGCGTCGGTGCCCTGCGAATAGACGTCGGCCCCGGCCCGCTCGCCCATCGTGATCAGCTGCTCGACGGCGGCCGGGCGGTACACGTCACAGGCCGCCAGCGCGACCGACGAGCCGTGCTCCTGCTTGAGGAACCGGGCGAGCTTGGCGGCGGCCGTCGTCTTGCCCGAGCCCTGCAGGCCGGCGAGCAGGATCACGGTCGGCGGCCGCGGCGAGAAGACGACGCCGGCGCTGGCGCCGCCCATCAGGCTCGTCAGCTCGTCGCTGACGATCTTGACGACCTGCTGGCCGGGGTTGAGCCCGCCGACGACATCGGAGCCCAGGCAGCGCTCCTTGACCGTCGCGGTGAAGGTCTTGACGACCTTGAAGTTGACGTCCGCCTCGAGCAGCGCGAGGCGGATCTCGCGCATCGCGCGGTCGATGTCGTCGGCCGTCAGCGTGCCGTGCTGACGCAGGTCCGAGAGGGTTGCCTGGAGCTTTTCGCCGAGCGCGTCGAACACGCCGGTCAGTGTGACAGGCGCTCTGCGGTCAGTCGTGCGGCGGCGCCGCGGGTGGTGGCGGCGGGGTCCCGGCGGCGAGGTTGCCGACGGCGCCGCCGAGGTTGCCCAGCGCGTTCGTCAGCTCCGTCGGGATGACCCAGACCTTGTTGGCGTCGCCCTGGGCGAGGCGCGGCAGCATCTGCAGGTACTGGTAGCTCAACAGCGGCTGGTCGGGGTTACCCGCGTGAATCGCCGCGAAGACGGTCTGAATCGCCTTCGCCTCACCGTCGGCGCGCAGGACCGCTGACTGCTTCTCGCCTTCGGCGCGCAGGATGTTGGCCTGCTGATCGCCTTCGGCCGTCAGGATCGCCGACTGCTTGACGCCTTCGGCGACGAGGATCGTCGCGCGGCGATCGCGCTCGGCGCGCATCTGCTTCTCCATCGCCTCCTGGATGCCCATCGGCGGGTCGATCGACTTCAGCTCGACGCCGTTGACGCGGATCCCCCACTTGCCCGTGCGCTCGTCGAGGACGACGCGCAGCTCGGTGTTGACGCGCTCGCGGCTCGTCAGCGCCTCCTCCAGCGTCAGCGCGCCGACGATGTTGCGCAGCGTTGTGACGGTCAGCTGTTCGATCGCCTGCAGCGGGTTGGCGATCTCGTACGAGGCCGCGCGCGGATCCGTGGTCGTGAAGTACAGGACCGTGTCGATCTGGACCGAGACGTTGTCCTGGGTGATGACCGGCTGCGGCGGGAACGTGACGACCTGCTCGCGCAGGTCGATCAGCGGCCGGACCTTGTCGATGAACGGCACGACGATCGTCAGGCCCGGCGTCAGCGTGCGGCTGTACCGGCCCAGGCGCTCGACGACGCCGGCGCGCGCCTGCGGGATGATCCGCACCGTCTTGGCGGCCACGAAGACCGCGAAGGCGATGAGGATGACGGCGGCGATGATTGCTCCCATGATGCTCCCCTGATTCAGTCGGCCACCATGGCGGTGGCTCCTCGGATTTCGACGACCTGGACGCTGGTGCCGGCGGCGAAGGCGCGGTCCTCGTCGTAGGCGCGCGCCGTCCACGTTTCGCCGTCAAGCTTGATCGCCCCGGGCTGCGGCCCTGGGGCGATGGCGGCGGTGACGATCGCGCCCTGGCCGATCAGGCGATCGGTCCCGGTGCGCGTGTGCGCCGGCTGCATCAGATGTCGCTGGGCGATCGGCCGCAGGAACAGGAATGCGACCGCGGTGACGATCATCGCGACGCTGACGGCCCAGAACTGGTCGCCGCCGATCAGCGCGATAAAGCCGCCGCTGGCGGCGCCCATCGCGAACGGGGCGAGGTAGAAGCTCGTGGTGGCGATCTCGCCGGCTGCGAGCAGGACCGCGATGACGAGCCAGATGACCCAGGCGTCCATGTGATGCCGACACTACCGCCCGGCTGGGCGCGTGGTGGCCGCTCAGGTGGCCAGCAGTGCCGCGGCGAAGTCCTCCGCGTCGAACGGCCGCAGGTCCTCGAGCTGCTCGCCGGCGCCGATCAGCTTCACCGGGATCGCGAGTTCGCGGGCGATCGCGAGCGCGATGCCGCCCTTCGCCGTGCCGTCGAGCTTCGTCAGCACGATGCCCGTTACGGGGACGGCCTCGGAGAACAGCTTCGCCTGGCGCAGTCCGTTCTGCCCGGTCGTCGCGTCGACCGTCAGCAGCGTTTCATGCGGAGCCCCGTCGAGCTGTTTGGCGATCACGCGGCGGACCTTGGTCAGCTCGGCCATCAGGTCGTCCTGGGTGTGCAGGCGGCCGGCGGTGTCGACGATGACGACATCCGCGCCGACTTCGCGCCCGCGGCGCACCGCCTCGAAGGCGACCGCGCCGGGGTCCGACTCCGGTGCCCCGGTGACGATCTCGCAGCCGGCCCGCTCTGCCCAGGCGGCGAGCTGCTCGACGGCGGCGGCGCGGAAGGTGTCGGCCGCGCCGAGCACGACCGTCAGCCCCTGCTCGGTGCCCAGGTGCCAGGCGAGCTTGCCGATCGTCGTCGTCTTGCCGGTCCCGTTGACGCCGGCGACCATGATCACGGTCGGCTTGTGGCGCAGGTCGATCCGCCCCTCCCCCGGCCGCGCCGCGTCGGCGAGCAGCTCGACGAGCCGCGCCTGCAGCGCGTCGCCACCCTCGACCGCCCCGGCTGTCGCCTCCTGCTCGAGCTGCTCGACGACCTGCGCCGTGGTGTGCGCGCCGACGTCGGCCATGATCAGCGCCTCCTCCAAGCGCTCCCAGGTGTGCTCGTCGAGCGTGTCGAACAGCGTCGCCTGGACTTCAGCGGCGAGCGCCTGCCGGGTCTTGGAGAGGTTCTCGCGCAGCCGCTTGAAGACACCGCGGCGGCGCTCCTCGGCGGGCTCCGCTGTGGCCTCCGTCGTCGCCTCGGGGGCGGGCGCGTCGGTGAGGAAGACGTCGGACCAGTCACGAGGCATGGGCGGTGCGCGACGATAGCGATGTGCCTGACGCCATCGACTTCCGTGCCGTGCCCGCAGGCGCGCCGCCCGCGAGCGAGCTGATCGGCGCGATGGTGGCCGAGCTGGTGGTGCTGTATGGGCCTGTCGACGACGCCGACGGCTTCCCGTCCGCGACGCCGCAGGAGCTTGGGCCGCCGCACGGCGTCTGCATCGTCGGATTCGCTGGCGACAAGCCGTTGTGTGCCGGAGCGGTCAAGCGGTTCGGGCCTGGCGTCGGCGAGATCAAGCGCATGTATGTCGCTCCGGCCGGCCGCTCGCGCGGGCTGGCGCGGCAGCTGCTCGGCGCGCTCGAGGACGCCGCTCGCGAGCTCGGATATGCGCGAGTGCGGCTGGACACCGGGCCGCGGCAGCCGCACGCGCGGGCGCTGTACCTGTCGGCGGGCTACACCGAGATCGGCAACTACAACGACAACCCGGCGGCGAGTTACTGGGGGGAGAAGGTGCTGTAGGGCGGAGCCGCCGATCACTGCCGCACGGTGGCTTCACCACGGCGTCGTGGCTGCTGCGCGGTGACCTCCGCGCGGCCCACGTAGACGGTCAGCGGTCGGCGCGAGCCGCGGGCTCAGGCGCGCCGAGCCGCCGCTCCCACAGACTGCCGGGCGCAGCGGGCAACGTCACGGAATAGAGCCACACCAGGCCACCGGTCAGCAGCCCGACGAGCAGCCAGCCCCAGCGGCCCTTGGCGGCCGTCACGCCACCGGCGGTGACGAGGCTCGCGGCGACGATCGTCCAAACGACCAAGCCGACGCTCGGCCCGACGCTGGTGTTGCTGACGACCTCCGCGAGCATCACACGCGCAGGCTACCCGCGATCGTCGACCTCGATGACGATCGGTCCCGCATAGCGCAACAAACCGTCATCGAGTTCTGGTCAACGGTCGGCTCCGAGCGCCCGGGGCCAGAGCCCCGAGCGAGGGCGCGTGGGCGACCTTGTCCGGGGAATCCGGAATTCCGCAGGAATTTCGCCCCCGGCAAGGGCGACCCACGCGCCCACGACCACCAGCGATCAGGCCACGGCCACCGACGACTCAGGCGCCGCCACGACCTCCTGCGGCAAGCGGCGCGACACGACCTTCGACACGCCGTCGCCGCCCATCGACACGCCGTACAGGCAGTCGGCGGCCTCCATCGTGCGCTTCTGGTGGGTGACGACGATGAACTGGGCGCGGTCGCGGTAGGCGCGCACGAGCTCGAGGAAGCGGGTGATGTTGAGGTCGTCGAGCGCCGCCTCGACCTCGTCGAGCACGTAGAACGGGCACGGCTTGGCGAGGAAGACGGAGAACAGGAACGCGATCGCGGTCATCGACTTCTCACCGCCGGACAGCAGCGACAGGCGCTTCATCGACTTGCCCGCCGGCGTGATCTCAATCTCGACGCCGAGGTCGTCCTCGGGCTCGCCGAGTTCCCGCTCGGCCTCGGCCTCCGCGGCGGACTCGTCACCCTCCAGCCGGGCGCTCTCGTCATCGCCGGACGCCCCGCCGAGCACCGGCTTGGGCCCGGTGTCCTCGCGGACGAGTCGCAGCCGGCCGCGGCCGCCCGGGAAGCAGTGCTCGGCCAGCTCCTCGAAGTTCTTCGCCGCGGCAGCGAAGGTCTCTTCGAAGGTCTGCGTGATCTGCTTGTCGGTGTCGCGGATCAGCGTGCGCAGCTCGCGCATCGCGGTTTCGAGGTCCGTCCGCTGGCGCTCCATCTCCTCGACGTGCGCGAGCGCCTCCTCGTACTCCTGCTCAGCCAGCGGGTTGACCGGGCCGAGCTGCTCGCGACGGCGGATCAGGCGCTCGATTCGCCCGCGCAGGGCGGCGGCCTCCTCGGCCGGCAGCGGCTCGGTCGCGGCTTCGGGCGTCAGCCCGAGCACAAGCGCCAGGTCGCCGAGTTCAACGCGGACATCGCGCTCGGCGTCGCGCGCCTGCTGCGCGCGGACCTCGGCCGTGGTAACGGCGTCGGCGCAGGTGCTGAGCCGCTGCTGCACCTGGGCTTCCGCGGCGGCGCACGCACGCAGCTCGGTGGCGACGCCCTCGCCCGCGCGGCGGTCCTCGAGCAGCTCGGCCTCGAGCACGCCGACGCGGGCGTCGACGGCCTCGTGGGCGCCCGCCAGCGCCGCGGCCAACCGCTCGGCGGCGGGAATGATCAGGGCGTCACGCGCGACGGACGACAGCAGCCGCGTGATCGAGGCGCTGCGCTCGGCGCGGTCGGCGGCGGCGCGCTCGGCGACGCGGCGCTCGGCCGCGAGCTCGCCTTCGAGCTGGGCGCGGCGCACCGCGGATGCGCCCTGGTCCGGCGCGTCGCGGCGCTCACTGATCAGCCACGTCAGCCGCCGCTCGGTCTCGGTCGCCTGCGACTGCTCGCGCGCCAGCTCGCGCGCGGCGCGGTCGGCATGCTCGCGCGAGCTGTCGGCGGCGCTGATCGCCTGCGATGCGGCATCGATCCCGGCGATCGCGGCGCGCTCGACCTGGACGGCGTGCTCGGACTCGGCGATCAGTGCGTCGCGGCGGTTGCGTTCGGCGAGGACGCGCTCGGCGCCCCCCTGGGGGAGCTGGCGCAGCTCGCGCGTGCCGCCGATCCAGGCCCGGCCGGCGGCCGTGACGGCGATGCCGCTGAAGCTCTCACCGACGGCGGCGAGATCCGCGACGAGCCATGCGTCAGCCAGCAGCCGCCGGCCGAGCAGGGCGCTCGCGTCGTCGCCGCGCAGCAGCTCGGCGAGCGGTCGCGCGCCGGGTGCAGGCGCTGAGCCCGACGCGGAAACAGCAAGCCCACCGGCCACCAGCGCGCTGCCGCCGTCGGCGCCGAGCCGGCCGAGCAGCGCCTGGCCCGACCCGAGGTCGTCGACGATCGCGGCGCGCAGTCGCCCGCCGAGGGCCGCGGCGACGGCCAGCTCGAAGCCCCGCTCGACCTCGAGGTCGTCGGCCAGCGCGCGCTCGCCGGCGGGTGCGGAGGCGTGGCTGCGCAGAAACTGGTTGGCGGCGGCGAGCTCGGCGCCGACGCGTGCGGCCTCGCGGCGGGCACCCTCGGCGCTGCGCTCGGCGGCGCGGACGGCTTGCCGGGCCAGCTCGCAGGCGGCCTCGGCCTCAGTCTGCGCCGCACGCAGCAGCTCCGAGCGTCCAGCCAGCTGCCCGACGGCCGCGGCCGCCGCGACGCGCTCGGCCTCCAGGCCGGCCAGCTCGCGCTCCAGCTCGGCGTGGCGCTCGACGTCGAGCCGTTCGACTTCGGCCTCCAGCGCGCCGATCCGCTCGCGGCCGCTGTCGTCCGGCGCGTCAGCGGCAGCAGCCGCCTGCAGGCCGAGCAGTCGCGCGCGGCGGCGCTCGAGGCGCTCGGCGACCGACTCCGCCGTCTCCCGCACGCGTTCCAGCCGCAACTCGATCCGGTCCGCCGATGTGCGAGCACGCTCGACGCGGCGCGCAATCGTCTCGCGCTGCTCGCTCTGCGCGGCCAGCGCCGCCTCGGCCCCTTCGCGGCGCACGGCGATCTGCGCCAGCTCGGCCTGTGCGGCCTCGCGCGCGGCTCGCGCGGCGAGCGCCGCGGCCTCGCCGGATTCGAGGTCGACGCGGCGCGCGCGGGCGTCATCGCGGACCAGCTCCCAGCGCGCCTCGAGCGTCTGGCGCTCCAGCCGCGCGTGCAGCTCGGCCGCCTCGGCCTGGCGCTTCAGCGGGCGCAGCCGGGTGCGCGCCTCGCGCTCGACGTCGAGTACGCGGTCGAGGTTCTCCTGCGTGCGGTCCAGCTTCAGCTGCGCGCGGCGGCGGCGCTTGCGGTGCTTGCCCAGCCCCGCCGCCTCCTCGATCAGCAGGCGGCGATCCTTGGGCTTGGAGGTGACGATCGACTCGACGCGACCCTGGGAGATGACCGAGTGCATCTCCTTGCCCAGACCCGTGTCCGACAGGACCTCGAGCACGTCGACCATCCGGCACTTGGCGCCGTTGAGGCGGTATTCGCCCTCGCCGTTGCGATCCAGCCGGCGCAGGATCGAGATCTCGCCCAGCGGCAGATCGATCGTGCCGTCGGAGTTGTCGAGCACCAGTTCGACCTCGGCCGAGGAGCGCGCCTGCACACCGTGGCCGCCGGCGAAGATGACGTCCTGCATCGTCTGACCGCGGATCGCCAGCGGCGACTGCTCGCCCATGCACCAGAGCACCGCGTCGGTGACGTTCGACTTGCCCGACCCGTTCGGCCCGACCACGACGGACACACCGGGAGCGAACTCCAGGCGGGTGCGGTCCGGGAAGGACTTGAAGCCCTTGAGCGTGATCGATCGCAGATACAACGGTGGTCTCCTCGCGGTCAGCGCCGCAGGGCGTCCAGCGCCTCGCGTGCAGCGGCCTGCTCGGCGGCCTTCTTCGTCGGCCCCGAACCTGCGCCAATCCTTGCGCCTGCGACGGACGCCTCGACGTCGAAGGTCCGCTCGTGCGGCGGGCCGCGCTCGGCAGTGACCTCGTAGGCGACGATGTCGTTGCGCTGCGCCAGCAGTTCCTGCAGCGCCGACTTGAAGTCGACCGGGTGGTCCAGAGCCTGCTCGATCTCGGGCGCGAACGCCTCGACCACCGCGGCCGCCGTGCGCTCGTATCCGGCGTGCAGATAGCAGGCGGCGATGACCGCCTCGGTGATCGATGCCAGCACGCGCTCGGTCATCATCGCGTCGGCGACGACGGTGCCGTCGGGCGCGGCGGCGCGCAGCCGGTCCGGCACGGCGAGCCGCTCGGCGACGGCGCGGCAGGCAGGACCGGAGACCGCCTGGGCACGGATCTTCGTCAGCCGGCCGGCGCCATAGCTGTCGGCCGCCAGCCGCGGGAACAGGTGCGACCCGACGGCCAGCTCGAGCACGCTGTCGCCCAGGAACGCGAGGCGCGTGTAGGAGTCGCTCGGTCGCTCACTCCAGGACGCGTGCGTGAACACCTGCCGGGAGAGATCCTCCGGGAGGTCGTCGAGCAGGTCGCGGAGCTGCTTCACGCGGGGGCGTGGGCGAGCACGAAGTCGACCGCCTGGCCGACCGACAGGATCGCTGCGGCCTGCTCGTCGGACATCCTCGTGCCGTACGTGTCCTCGAGTTCCTGCACGAGCGTGTAGAGGTCGAGCGAGTCGGCCTCGAGGTCCTCCTTGAAGCGCGTCGCCTCGGTGATCGACGCGGCATCGACGTCGAGCTCGTCTGCGAGGTGATCGCGGATCAGCGTCAGGACGGCGTCGCGGGTCATACGAGCGGAACGGTAGCCGTGGCGCCGGACGCGGGCGGGCGCGAACGCAGCGCGCCGGCGGCCTCCAGCGCAGCGTGCGTGCGGCCGACCAGATCGCCATCGACCCCGCGGGCAGCCAGCAGGATCGCCTGAGCGATGCCGGTGCGCCCGAAGCGCCCGTGCGGGACGACGCCCAGGCGCCGCAGGCCCAGCAGGTAGGCGCCACCGTACGCCTCGGGATCGAGCTCGGCGCGCAGGCCGCTGAGCGCCGGGCGCAGCAGCGCGCCGCCGAGCTTTGACCGCGGGCTGGACAGCGCCGCGTCGCGCACGGCGCGCAGCACGGTCTGCGAGACGCCCTCCATGAGCTTGATCGCCACGTTGCCGGTGAACCCGTCGGTGACGACGACGTCCGCGACGCCAGTCGTCAGGTCGGTTCCCTCGATGTTGCCGATGAAGTCGAGCAGCTCGCCGCCGGCGGCCCGCTCGGCGAGTTGGGCGTGAGCGTCGACGACGAGCGGCGTCCCCTTGCTCGCCTCCTCGCCGTTGGCCAGCAGCGCGACCCGCGGGCGCGCAACCCCCAGGACGGTCGCCGCCAGCGCCGCGCCCATGAACGCGAACTGGACGAGGTGCTCGGCCCGGACCTCGGCGTTGGCACCGACGTCGAGCAGCGTCACCGGCGCGCCCGGGACCGGCACCACCATCGCCAGCGCGGGCCGGTAGATCCCGTGCGAGCGTTTGATCTCGAACAGCCCGGCTGCGAGTGTCGCGCCGGTCGATCCGCCGCTGACGAGCGCGTCGGCATCGCCGGCGGCGACGGCGCGCGCGGCCTGCACGATCGAGGCCTCGGGGGTCGATCGGGCGGCGCGTGCGGGATCGGCGGCCTTCGCGATCGACACCGGCGCGTCGACGACCTCGACGCCGGCCGGCAGCGAGCCGAACTCGGCGGCCGGCCCGAACAGCAGCACGCGGACTCCCTGTTCGGCGGCGATCGCGGCGGCGGCCGCGACCTCGGCGGGGCCCAGATCCGCCCCGTGCGCGTCAACCGCGACCGAGACGGCCACGGCGGCGACTAGTGGTCGTGGTCGTGATCGTGGCCCTGATGCTCAGGGGTCACGATGGTACGGCCGGCGTACGTCCCGCACGTCGGGCAGACGCGGTGCGGCAGTCGCGGTGCGTGGCACTGCGGGCACGAGTTGTACGTCGGCGCACTGATCTTGTGCGTCGCGCGGCGCTTGCTCGTGCGGCTGTGGGACTGACGTTGCTTGGGGACGGCCATGGGACGGAGCAGGGTAGCGGGTCAGGGCTTCTTAGACTGACGCGATGCCACCGGATGACGTGCAGTGCCGCGCGATGGGGCCACAGGACATCGACGCTGCGTTCGCCGTCTCGCGCGAGGTGCTGTTCGATCCGGTGCCGCCCGGCGAGGAGCACCCGGCGTTTGAGCGCTTCTCGGCCCGCGCCGCGCATCTGCTCGGGACCGACCCCGCGGGCTCCTTCGTGGCCGAGCGTGACGGCCGCGTCGCCGGGGTCGCGATGTCGCTCGTGCGCGAAGGTGTCTGGGGCCTGTCGCTGTTCGCCGTCACGGCCGAGCTTCAAGGACGGGGCGTCGGGCGCCGGCTGCTCGAGGCGACGCTGCGCAGCGGCGAGGATCGCCACGCTCACGGCTGGATCATCATGAGCACCGCCCACCCCGGTGCGGTGCGGCTCTACGCCGGCGCCGGATTCGATCTGCACCCCGGCGTCGACGCCGGCGGCGTGCCGGACCTGCGACGGGCGCCGGATGACGCGGCGCTGGCCGTCGACGCCGGCGCCGGCGGGATCGCGCTGGCCGACGTGCTGTGGCGCGAGGTCCGCGGCGCGAGCAACGCGGTCGACATCCCGCCGATGCTGGCGGCCGGAGCGCGGCTGCTCATCATCGAGGACCGCGCCGTGGTGATCGTCCGTGAGGCGCAGGTCCTGGCGCTGGCCGCACGTGACGAGGAGGCGGCGGCGCTGGCGGTCTGGGGGGCGCTGACGAGTGCCCCGCCCGGTGCGACGGCCGGCCTCGACTGCCTGACGGGTGGTCAGCAGTGGGCGTTCCGCGTCTGCATCGATGCGCGCCTGGACCTGACTCCGCAGGGCCCACTGCTGACGCGCGGCCGGCTCGGCCCGCTGGCGCCGTACGTGCCGTCGGGCGCGTACCTGTAGGACGAGGAAGGCGGCACGCGGCGTCCCGCCGGCCGGAGTGGGTGGCAGGCGAGACGCCGCGGGCCTGGTTCCCGCGGAACCCGGAGGCTCCGGCGAGATCTAGCGAACGTGGATGACCTTGACGCTGCCGACGTTCGACACCTGCTGGCCGTCGGCGACACCGACGTACACCCGGTAGCTGCCGCCGCGGCGCACGTGAACGCGCTTGGCGTAGCGGGTGAAGGTCGTCCCGCCACCACGCGCGATCCCGCCCGCGACGACGACCCAGTTGCCCTGTGAGTTGAGCTTCTGGATCGAGAACAGCGCGCCGACCTTCGCCGGCGTGATCGTCCCGTTGAATCGCACGAGGTGACCCTTGCGAACACGGCTCGAGCTGATGTGGGTCGTCACCTTGACGGCGACGCCGAGCGCGACGACCGAGCTGACCACGCTGCCGCCCGCGGTCGTGATCGTCCGGTACTGCGTGTTGGTGCCGACGCTGAGCAGCGGGAACGCGAACGCGCCGCCGCTCCCCGTCACCTGCGGGTTGCCGACCGTCACGAAGTCCGCCACGTACGGGAACGGGCGCTGCTGGAGCGCGACCTGGCGCCCGGCGTTGCCGGTGCCGGACAGCACACCCTGGAGCGTCACCGAGCCGCCGAACAGCACCGGGTTCGGCGTCGCCTGCAGGCTGAAGCCGAGCGGCTGGTTGGCGCTCTTGAACGAGCGGTCACCGCCGGCGACGGTGCCGTCCACATTGCGGGCGACGAGCCGGTAGTGATAGGTCGTGGCGGCGGCGAGGCCGATCACGTCAGCGCGCGCGGCGGCGTTGCCGTTGCCGGCACCGGCACCGATCTCCGGCGTCTGCGCGCCGTAGCCGACGGTCGGCCCGTACTGGAAGTAGAAGACCGTGGCCTTGCCCTTCGGGTTGACGCTGCCGCTGAGCGTCGCCGACTGCGGGCTGACCTTGCTTGCGCCGCCGGTGCTGACACCGGGCGGGGTCGGTGCTGCCTGGGCGAGTGCCGGCACCACGGCCAGCGCGCACAGCAGCGCCATCGTGCCGCGAATGGTGCGGCGAATCATCGGGGTACGTACCTGCATCAGAATGAGCCTCCTCGGGGTTCACGTGATGCAACAGCGCCGCGCGTCAGGAGTTGCGGCGTGACGCACGAGTGTCACGCCTTCGCCCTCCCTTCCCACCCTCAGGAGCCGATTTCATGGATCTTCGCGACAAGGTCGCCCTCGTCACAGGAGCCGCCGGCGGCCTGGGCAGCGCGACGGCGCGCGCGCTGGCATCCCGCGGGGCGATCATCGTCGCCGCGGACATCGACGAGGATGCGGGCGTGGCTCTGGCGCGCGAGGTCGGCGGCCACTTCGTCGCCTGCGACGTCGCCGACCTGGAGGCCAACCGTGCTGCGGTCGCCTTTGCCGTCGACACCTGCGGCGGGCTGGACCTGGCGTTCCTCAACGCCGGCGTGTCGACCGGCTGCGGCGTCGGCGAGGACTTCGACGTCGAGCTGTACCGCCGCGCGAACGGCGCCAACCTCGACGGCGTCGTGTTCGGCACGCACGCGGTGCTGCCGGCCCTGCGCGCCCGCGGCGGCGGGGCGATCGTCGCCACCGCCTCGCTGGCCGGCCTGCTGCCCGTCCCGCTGGACCCGATCTACTGCGCCAACAAGCACGCCGTCGTCGGCTTCGGGCGGGCGATGGCCGACGCGCTCGCGCACGAGCGGATCCGCGTCAACGTCGTCTGCCCGGGCTTTGCGGAGTCCGGCATCATCGCCCCGATCCGCGACACGCTGATCGAGTCGGGCTTCACGATCATTCCGGCGCAGGCCGTCGCCGACGCCGTCGTCGGACTGTTCGAGGGCGCGGAGACCGGCAGCGCCGTCGTCGTCCAGTCCGGCCGCGAGCCGCTCGCCTACCGCTTCCGCAACGTGCCGGGGCCGCGACCGGTCGCGGAGTAGACGGGCCCTAGTCGAACGTCAGCTCGTCGAGCGCGGCCCAGCGCGGGTCGCGCTCGGGCTCGTGCGCGTGCTCGGGATCGGCGTTCATGTTGGCACCGCAGACCGGGCACAGGCCGGCGCAGTCCGGCCGGCACAGGATCTGCGCCGGGACCGCGAGCGCGAACGCCTCGTGCGCCCAGCGGCGCGCGTCGAGCTCGTCGTCGACGACGTACGGGCTGTCGAAGTCGTCGATCTCCCCCGGCTGATCGATCTCGCGCGCGTCGACCTCGATCAGCGGCGCTGCGGAGTCCAGGCAGCGCATGCATGGGCCGCGCAGCGTCGCGGCGACGCGCAGGCGCAGCGCCCAGCCGTTGCCGACCATGCGCGAGACGTCGACCGTCACGGGTGCGATCCGCGGATCGGCGCTGTAGTGCTGCTCGCCAAACGTGAAGTCACCCAGATCGACCTCGAACTCGAAGCTCTTGGCCTCGCCGGACTGCAGGCCGAGCCGGTTCAGCTGGATGTCGTCGGCGCGCGCGGGCACGGCGTCGAGGGTAGAACAGCTTGCGGTTGTGATTTGCCGGAACCGCAGGCCGCGCGTAGGGTCACCTGCATGGCACGGCTGCCGCTCCCCCTCGTCGGCATGGTGATCGCCGGCATGCTGCTCGTCGCTCCCGGGCCGTCCCCGGCGGCGCCCGCGCCGACCGATCAGACGGCGGCGCTGACCGCCCGTCTGGCGATCTTTCGCACGCCGATGCGCCACCCGCTGGACGAGATCCGCCCGGTCACGGGGACGCTCAGCCCGGAGGCGGCGGCGCTGGCCGCGGCACGCACCTCGCGCCTGGTCGCCGACACGCCGGATCTGCGCGTCTGGGCGGCGCTCGATGCAGGCCGGCTGCGCCTGATCACGGCGTTCAAGAACTTCGATCCGTCGCTCGGGCCGCCGCCGGTCGCCGGCGAGGAGCCCGAGCCGGCATGGACGGAGTTCTTCCTGCTGCGCGGCAAGGCGGGCGGCACGTACACGGCCGGGAAAACGCACACGCGCGTGCTGCTCGTCGCCGACGGCGCTCGGCGCGCAGTGCTCGTGCACGCCGACGGCACGGCGCGTCGCCTGCGGATCCGGCACAACACGATCGTGGTGCGGGTCCGCGAGAACGACCGCGTCGTCTACCGCGACCGCGCCGGGCGCCCGCGGACCTGACGCTCGCCGTCACTCCTGGGCCAGCACCCGCTTCAGCACCTTGCCGGTCGGATTGCGCGGCAGCTCGTCGAGGAAGACGATCTCGCGCGGGACCTTGAAGCGGGCCAGGTTCTCGCGCACGTACTCCTTCAGCACGTCCTCCTCGACGCCCTCTCCCTCGATGACGACGAACGCACGCAGTCGCTCGCCCCACTCCTCGTCGGGAACGCCGAGCACGGCGACCTCGACGACGAACGGGTGATCGGCCAGCAGGTCCTCGACCTCGCGCGGGAAGACGTTCTCGCCCCCGGAGACGATCATCTCGTCGTCGCGGCCGTCGACGAATAGGCGCCCGTCGGCGTCGAAGTGGCCGACGTCGCCGGAGGACATCAGCCCGTCGATGACCTCCTTGCCACCACCGCCGGTGTAGCCGTCGAAGGCAAGCTCGCTGCCGACGAAGATGCGCCCCGTCTCCCCCGCCGCGACCTCGCGGCCGTCGGGGTCATACAGGCGCACGACGGTGCCGCGCGGCGGCCGGCCGGCGGTGCCGGGGGCGGCGCGTAGGTCCTGCGGCGAGGCGATCGTCGCCCACGCGACCTCGGTCGAGCCGTAGAGGTTGTAGAGCACGTCGCCGAAGGCGTCCATCACCCGCGTCGCGAGCTCGCCCGGCAGTGCCGAGCCGCTGGCGGCGATCACGCGCAGCGCGCCGGTGTCGTGGCGGTGCACCTCGTTGGGCCCGAGCTCGAGGATCCGCTGCAGCATCACCGGCACGACGACCAGCGCGGTCGCGCCGTGCTCGTCGATCGCGTGCAGCGCGTCCTGCGGATCAAAGCGCCGGCGCAGGATCAGCGTCGAGGACAGCCCGATCGCGAGGATGAAGTGCGCCAGCCCCCAGGAGTGAAACAGCGGCGCGGCGATCAGCGTGCGCTCGCGCGCGCGCAGCGGGATCCGCTCGAGCAGGGCGGCGACCGGATCAAGCGACTCGGGCTGCTTGCGGTTGGCGCCCTTCGGCGTCCCGGTGGTGCCGCTGGTGAGGATCACGATCCGCCCGCGCGCCGCCGGCGGGACGACGTCGCTGGGGTCTCCGCGCTCGATCAGACGCTCGAGCAGCTCGGCGCCCTCCGGGGCACTGGCGCAGTCAGACCACGCGACGTAGCGCCGGCGGCCGCTCGCCGCCCCGTCGACGAGCCCGGCGAACTCCTCGTCGTAGACGATCGCGCGCGGACCCTCGCGCTCGCAGACGTCGGTCAGCTGCGGCCCGGCGAAGGCGGTGTTCAGAAAGAGCGCGTGCGCTCCGAGCTTCGAGCAGGCGACGGTCGCCTCGACGAAGCCGCGGTGGTTGCGGCACATGATCGCGACGCCGTCGCCCTCGTTGATCCCGAGGTCGCTGAGCGCGTGGGCGAGCGCGTTCGTGCGGCGGTCGACCTCGTCGAAGGTCAGCGAGCCGAGCTCGTCGATCAGCGAGATCGCGTCGGGGTGGCAGATCGCCGACGAGGTGTAGCCGCCGGCCGGCGTCGGGCCCCAGCGGTTCAGGGCGGCGAGGCGGCGGACGAGCCGGTCCGGGCGGGTGCCTCCGATCATCCGCGCCTCGACGAGCGTGCGGAGCGTGAAGGCCTTGGTCGACAGCGTGTCGAGGCGCATGGGCCGTGGAATCTAGTAGACGTGGCCGGAAGTTCTGAGAGGTATTGCGGGATGCCCGGCCGTGATCTGACGGTCGACGGTGTCCCGCCTTCGTGCCGGTGGCACGGGGGCGGGCGCCGGCGGCCGTCAGGCACGGATCGGGCGCCCGGAAAACCCGCAGAACTTGCGGACGGGTCTACTGGTGCGCCGCCGGGCCCGGCCTCACGGCAGCCGCAGCCCCGCCGGCAGGTCGCCCTGCTCGATGAGGCGGTGGATGTCGGCGGCGCGGCGCGGGTTGAGGTAGACGTGGCGCTGGCCGACGCTCGGCTTCTCGCTGAGCAGCCCGGCGTCCAGCAGCGCCTCCCCGACGGCGTCGGCGAGCGCGCGCTCGTTGCCGGCGAAGCCCCGCGCGAGATGCCTGAAGTCGGTGTGGTA
>JBBRFO010000032.1:0-26038 GCA_038224135.1 Solirubrobacterales bacterium | reverse complement strand
CGTCGTCGGCGATCACCAACCGCCCGCCGCCGACGGCAACGGCCCGCTCCGCGCGGCCCAGGTGCTCGCCGCGGCGCGCGGTCCGGATGCCGAGCGCGCCGCGAACGGCGTCGGCATCCAGCGCCAGCACCGGAACGGACGTCTCCAGCAGCGCCAGCAGCACAGCGTCGTCCAGTCGCCCGCGCGAGGCATAGCCGCCGCTGACCAGCCGCCCGATGACCGCCGCCTCGATCGGCGTGTGCTGCACGTCCGGATCGATGCCGGCGTGGCGGAAGAACACGCGGTACGCGGCGGGAACGGCCTCGCGGCGAAGTTCGACGGCGCGCGCGCCGCGCAGGCGGCTCGCCAGGTCGCCCAGGCGCAGCGCCACACCGGGCTCGGCGTCGTGCTCGCGCGGCGCGGCGACCTCGCGCACACTCAGCCACAGGCCCGGCAGCTCCTGAGCGACGTGCTCGTCGATCCAGCCGTGTGCGCGGTCGGCGTTCACCGCTCGAGCCGCCGCAGGCGCTGCTCGACCGCCGCGTCGCTGCGCGTCCCGACGAGCGTCGACTGCACCCGTCCGCCGGCGGCGACGAACGTGATCAGCGGGCAGACGGCGACGCCGTACAGGTTGGCGAGCACGCTGTCGCGGTCGTACGCCACGGGATACCCCAGCCCCCGCACGAGCTTGCGCACCGCACCCCGGTCGCCGCCGAGCGCGATGCCGGCAACGGCGATGCGCGGATGCCGGGCATGCAGGCGGTCGAGTTGGCGCAGCGCCGTGACGCAGCGACCGGTCCGCGGCGTGAAGAAGATCAGCGCCGTCGGCCGGCGCATGAGGTCGCAGGAGGTGAGGATCCCGGCACCGCGAACGCTGCACGCGGGCACGCTCCCGGCCGCCCCCTGCCCGGCCTTGCGCGCGACGTTGACGTCGCCGGTGCGCGCCGACAGCGTCAGCGGGGCGGCGAACGGCGGCGCCGCGCGTCCCGCCGTCAGTCCCGCGGTCGGGATGCCGGAGTTGCGCGCCGTGTTGACCGCGACCCAGACCAGCAGCAGTGCGGCGGCGAGCAAGGCGATGCCGAGCGGCACACGCGAGCGCGCCGTGCCGTGCAGGCCGGCCGGATCGTCAGGCAATGCCTCACCGTGGTGCGTCGCGGGGGCCGGCCCGTCCTCGTCCGGCCCGAACCCGAGCGGACCGTCGGCGCCGCTCATCCGAGCGCCGGCTCGACCGTGCCGGGCGGGCCGGGCTCGGCCGCCGGCGCCCGCCGCAGCCCGCGCTCGGCCAGCACCAGGACCGCGGGCAGGACGATCATCACGCCGAGCAGCGCGACGGCCAGATCGATCACGGTCACCAGTCCGAAGTCCCGCAGCATGCGGATGTCGGACACCGTCAGCACGGCGAAGCCCGCGATCGCCGTCACGCCGGAGGCGAGGACGGCGGCGCCGGTCGAGCGGTACGTGCGCTGCAGCGCGGACTCGACGTCGTGGCCGGCGAGCCGCTCGGCGCGGAAGCGCTCGCTGAGCAGGACGCCGAACTCGGTCGCGATCGCGACGACGAGCGCGCCGAGGACGACCGACATCGGGTTCAGCGGGATCCGCGTCAGGAACAGGACGAGTGCCGACCAGCCGCTGGCCAGCGCGATCGGCACCAGCGGGACGAGTGCCCGGCGCACGTCGCGGAACGCCGCGAGCAGCACCAGCGCGACCGCCAGCAGCCCGGCGAGCAGCGTCAGCACGCGACGCCAGGGCGAGGACAGGCGCGCGTTGCCCTCGGCCGCCAAGACCGACAGGCCGGCCAGGCGCGCGCGCACCCCCGGCGGCGGATCGAGCTCGTCGCGCATGACCTTCAGCACGCCGACCTGCTGATCGAGCGGCATCAGCCGCACACCGAAGGCCAGCGTCGCCGCCCGGCGGTCGGGTGAGATGACGGTCTGCGAGAAGTACGGCGGCACCGCGTCGAGCAGCGCCTCGACGCGCGCGCGCGAGGACAGCGCCGACTTCGTCGTGAACAGGTCGGGCAGTGAGAATGCCGGGCAGATCTCCGAGCGCCCGCAGCCCTGCCTGGGGCTGAACCGCAGCCGCTTGAGCACGCGCTGCTGGTACTGCGTCATCCACTCCACGACGGCCGGATCGGTGACGCGCCGGCCCTCGACGAGCACGTCGACCTCGCCGCCGACGCCACTGGCCTGCTGCAGATCGTGCAAGGTCTTCAGCGTCGCCAGGTTCGCGGGGACGAGCTTCTGCACGTCGGACTCCACGCGCGTCTGCGTGTCGAGTCCCCAGCCGACGACGGCCAGTGTGACGGCGATCGCGAGCACCCGGCCG
Source organism: Solirubrobacterales bacterium (assembly GCA_038224135.1). Taxonomy (GTDB): domain Bacteria; phylum Actinomycetota; class Thermoleophilia; order Solirubrobacterales; family Solirubrobacteraceae; genus F1-60-MAGs163. The sequence continues at coordinate 23,734 of JBBRFO010000032.1, read as the reverse complement.
GGCCGCTCCAGCGCCGCGGCGAACGCGCGGCCCGCCAGCCGGCCGACGCCGGCCGAGCCGCGCAGCCACAGCGCGCTGCGCGTGACGATGTCGCCGGCGCCGTGCCAGGCCGCAGCGATCGCCGCGCCCGCCCGTGACGGCCGGCGCCGGCGCCGCGCCGGATCCTGCGCCCACGCGGACGCCGCGACGCCCAGCGTCAGCGCGCAGCCGACCGCGAGCACGATGCCGACGACGAGCAGGATGCCGAAGCCGCGCACCATCGGGACCGGCGAGAGGGCCAGGACGAGGAAGCCGGCGGCCGTCGCGGCGGCCGCCGTGACGATCGTCGGCGCTCCGGCGGCGGCAACACGATCGACCGCCGTCTCGATGTCGGGGGAGCTTTCCTGCAGGCGCGACTGGAGCTGGATCGCGTAGTCGACCGCCAGCCCGATCAGCACCGGGATGACGGCGATCGACGCCATCGTCAGCGGCACCCCGGCGATGCTCATGACGCCGAAGGTCAGGCTCGTGGCGCACAGCGCGACGAGCAGCGGGAGCAGCCGCTGCCGCGCGCGGAAGACGATCAGCAGCGTCAGCGCCATGACGAGCGCGGCGACGATCAGCAGCAGGATGATCGCCCGTGACAGCCTGTCGGCGAGGTCGTTGATCAGTGCCGGCGCGCCGGTGATCGCGTAGTCGCCGCCGGTCAGCGCGAACTGCTTCATCCGGCTCGCCGCGGCGATGTCGGCGATCGCGGCGCGGCGCTGCGACTCGCTCAGGTCGTTGCGCAGCCGGACCTGGATCAGCGCCGCGTCCGGGCCGGGGAAGATCGAGGCGAATCGCGCCTTCGGCGTGCCGGCCGTGCGCGAGGGGTCGAAGACCAGGCGATTGATGAACTGCGGGTTGTCCAGGCGTGGCGCGGACGTGATGCCGTACTTCAGCGCCAGCGCCAGCAGCGGCTGCGAGGCGCGCTGCTCCGCGAGGTTCTTGGCCTCGAGCTCGACCTGCCGAGCCTGCGCGGGGGTGCGACCAGCCGCGAGCGCGAGCTTCCGCGCTGCGTTGCCGGCGCGCTTGCCCGCGAGATCGACCTGGTCCAGCGTCAGCGACAGCTCGTCGGCGATCTGGTTGACGGAGGTGTTGAGGAACGTGCCAGGCCCGAAGACGACCCTCGCCGGCCGCGTGCGCGCCAGCCGCGCGCACGGGCTGCCTGACCCACCCGTGGGCGTGGCCCGCGCCGGCAGGTTCCCGGAGATGCAGCCCTCCAGCCCCAGCACGCTGAGCAGATCCTGCGTCAGGACGACGCGGGTCACCGGTTCGCGGACGAGAACGTACACCGGGTCGGTGCCGAAGCGCTCGGCCAGGCTCTGGGTCGCCGCGTAGCCGCTCGTCGACGTTCCGACGACGGTGCTCGTCTGCGCGCTGGGCTCCAGACGCAGTGCCAGGCCGGCGCCCGCGAGCGCCAGCACGAGCACGGTCGCGCCGACGCGCACCGGCCGCCGCGCGGCCGTCCCCATCACCGCCGCGAGACCGCGCGCAACCATGCGCCAACCGTATCGAGGACGCCGCCGCGCAGGCGCCGGGCCGCAGCCCGGCTACGGCCCGAACGTCAGCGGCGGCGGCGTCACGCCGGCGAAGATCTGCGGGAACTGGCTCGTCTTGCCGCTGGCCGTGAACGGACCCTGCTGGATGCACCGGGGCGCCGGAACGTTCGCCGGATCGCCCGCGAAGACGAACTGGTTGATCCGGTCGACGAGCTGCTGGCCGATCGTCGCCGCCGCGTCCGGAGCAAGTTTGGGCGCGATGCCGTTGCTGCATTGTGTGGAGCGGAACACCGGCGGGCCGCCCGTCGGCGTCAGCAGCTCGCCGACCTTCAGCGTCGAGCCCGGGAACGGGTAGGCGTTCGGGCGCCGCGTGCGCAGCTGCGACGGATACGCGGCCAGGCCTTCCGGCGACAACGGGTTGACGGTGCGCAAGGCGTTGGCGGCGCCGCGCGGGTCACTGGTGTCCGGCACCGTGGCGTTCGTCGAGGCGACGCTGTTGGCGAAGAACGACGTCAGGTCGCTGCGATACGCACCGACGTACTGCAGGAACGGGTTGAGCTGGGACAGCGTCGGGCTCAGCGCGCCGAGGAACGGCGTCAGGTCGGCGAGGAAGCTGTTGACCGCGGGCAGGCCCTTGACGCCGGCGCGCTGCGCGGAGTCGACGCCGGTCAGCAGGCGCCGCAGGTCCGGCGCGAGGTCCTCCGTCGCGATGAACGTCCGGCTGAGCTCGTGGAAGGCCGGCGTCAGCTGCGTGACGAGCGGGTCTGTGCGGTTGACGAACCCGTGCAGCGTCGCCAGCAGCGTCCGCGTCTCGCGCTGGAACGTCGGCAGCGTGCGCCAGATGTCGGCGAACTGCGTGTCGCGCCGGGCGATCGTCGTGAAGACCTTGTTCGAGTTGCGGATCAGGCTCGTCAGGTCGCTGCCCCGAGCACTGATCGAAGAGAACACCTGGCCCGTGCCGCTGATCAGCTTGGTCAGCTGCGGAGCCTGGTCGTCGAGGATCGTCAGGAGCTCGGTCGCCTGCTCCTCGAGCGGGGCGAACTGCGCGATCGTGTCGGAGATGTCCTTGCCGCGACCGGCCGTCGCCAGGGCCTGCTCCTGCTGCCAGACCTGGAAGGCACGCCGCGTCGGCGCGTCGAAGGTGCTGATGATCTCGTCCAGCTGCACGGTCGGCGCCACGCTCGCCCGCTTCAGGCGACCGCCGTCGGGGAGGATGCCGCTGCTCCGATCGCCGGGCGTCAACTCGACGTACGTCTCCCCCAGCAGCGTCTTGGATCGCAGCCGCAGCCGCGTGTTGCGCGGCAACGGCGCGTAGCGGTGCTTGATCTCCAGCACGACGTCGGACGCGCCGGTGACGTTGTTCGTGTCGATCGACTTGACCTTGCCGACCGGCACGCCGGAGATACGGACGTCGGCCTCCTGCGCCAGCTGCCCGGCCTGCCGGAACTGCGCCGTGATGCGGTAACCCTTTGCCCGCAGCGGCGTCGCGCCGCCGAACACCACCCAGAGAAACAGCAGCAGCCCGAAGCAGGAGAGCGCGAAGAGGACCATGGTCATGATCCGGCCGACGCTCAGAGCCTGCTTCTGCACTAGCGCATCGCCCTCCTGGGCAGGGCCATCGTCATCGCGCTCCAACCGTAGCCGCGGCGGCGGTCGGCGGCGCCGGTCGCTGCCGGGTCGTTGCGTGCCGGGCGGCGGTCGCGCCGGTCGCGCCGGTGGCGCCGGTCGACCCCTTGTTCTGATCCGCGTATTCCTTCGGGCACGTCGTCTGGAAGTCGGGCGCGCCGAGCAATTCGGAGATGACGCCGAGGACCGGGTTCCGTGCGCCGATCTTCTCGAAGGCGAGCAGCCCGATGCAGCCGCTGAACACGATGCCGCGGCGCGTCGGGCCATTGGCGTCCTGGGAGCCGAACATCGACGCGGTCGAGTGGTTGGCCCAGGCCAGCCAGTAGAGGAAGCCCTCCTGCTTGCCGGCCGGGTTGTACGCCAGGCCGTTGAAGAGCTGGTTCAGCACCTGGAAGCTCGTGTCCAGCTTCGGCAGCGTCACGCGCAGCTGGCTGGCCGCGGTGCCGAGCGTTCTGACCGGGCCGCGGACCTGCCGCGTGAACGGCCGGATCTGGTCGCGGATCGGCGGCGTCGTCGCCTTGGCGAACGACTGGAAGCCCTGCAGCGCCGGTGCCAGGCCGCGCGCGGTCGGGCGCAGCTTGCCGAGCGTCGGCCCGAGCTGCGCGGTCAGCGTGCCCGTCGACGACACTGCCCGGTTGAGGCTGTCGAGCGTCGCCGGGGCAAGGGCGACGGTCTGCTTGAGCGCCTGCGACTGGTCGGCAAAGACCTTGAAGACCTTGTTCGAGGAGTCGACGAACCCGGCGAGCTGCGTGTCGCGCCGGCCCAGCTCCGTCGAGAGCAGCTGGAAATTGTGGATCGCCCGCGCCGTGTTGGCGGCGCGCGTGTCCAGCTGCGAGCCGATCTTCTTCAGATCGCGCGCGAGCGGATCAAAGCGCTTGAACCAGGCCGCCAGGTTGGCCGCATTGCCGTCGAGGCCCTGGCCGGCGCCGGCGAGCAGCAGCTGCAGGTAGCTGCGCGTGTCGGTGTCGAGCCCGGCGAAGAACTCGTCTGGATTGATGTTCCTCAGCGTGTTGGCGACGGGGATGATCGCCGAGCCGTCGTCCTTGAGCTTCCCGGCGCTGCGGTTGCCCGGGTCGAGCTCGAGGACCATGTCGTTGAGGCCGGTCTTCGGTCGCGCCAGGATCGTCGCGTCCTTGTAGATCGGTGTGTACTTGCGCCGCACCTTCATCGTGATCAGCGCGCGGCCGTCCTTCAGCGTGACGGTGCCGATCTCGCCGATCGGCACGCCGGCGATCATCACCGTCTGGCCCTGGCCGGCGGTGAACGCCTGCGCCGTCGACATCTCGGCGCGGTAGTCGACGAAGTCGCTGCCGATCAGCGGGACCCAGTGCGGCAGGTAGAAGCGCTGGTGGGACAGGACGAACGCGCCGACGGCGACGGCGACGACACCGAGCGCGAGGATCGCGATGAAGTCCGTCGTGTGCTTGCGGATCGCGGTCTTCATCAGGGGGTCGCCCCGTCGGACGGCCCGCTGGGCGTGTTGGCGAAGTCCGGGATCGCCTGCTTGTAGCAGTCGGCCGTGAAGTTGTACGGCGGCTTGGTCGTCCACGCCGGGCGCGTCGCCAGCGGCTTGCCGATCGAGTTGCCGTGGAAGACGATCGGCGAACCGTCGTCCTCCTTGCCCAGCGTCCCGCCCTTCAGCGTCAGCGGGTACTGGCCGCCGCCGGTCTGGAAGCGCACGTAGGAGCCGTTGGCGTCGAAGTTCTGCCCCTCGCTCGACAGGCCGACGACGGAGTACCAGAACTCCTTGTAGTTCTCCTTGCCCGTCGAGAACTGCCCGTCGTTGAGCTTCACGTCACCGGCCGGCAGGATGACGTCTCGGAAGCACTTCGCGAGCTTGTCCCCGGTGCGCAGCAGCGACGTGTTGACATTGGTCACCCCCGCGAGGTCCGACGTCGCCGGCTGCAGGTCCTTGACGAGCCCCCCGAGCTCGGGCTCGGAGACGAGCGCCCGTACCTGCGGGATCCACGGCGTCACGGCATCGATCGTCGGCTGCGTCTCCTTGACGCCCGGGATCAGCTCCAGCGTGAAGGCGCGGATGTTGGGGAAGGCGTCGTTGGCGTGGCCGAGCGCGACGTACGTGTTCTGCAGCGTCGGGCCGAGCTTCTGGACCGTCGAGCGCAGAGCAGTCGACTCGCTCGCCAGCGCGCCCATCGTCGTGTTGAAGTTGTCGACGAGCGTCAGCAGCTGCGCCTCGCGGCTGTGCAGCTCGGTGCCGATCCCCCCGAGCCCGCGCACGAGGTTGGTCAGGTCGTCCTTGCTGGTGCCCAGCAGCGCCTGCTGCTGGATCGCCGAGCTGCGCAGCGCCGGCTCGCCGTAGCTGATCGCGTCGTTCAGTGCCTGCGCCGCGCTCTTGCCGCGGACGACCGGCGACTGGTCGGCATCCTGGGCGGGCGTCGGCTTCGCCGTCAGGGAGCTGCCGAGCTCCTGGAGCGTGCGCTGAAGGTCCTTGCGCGTGTCGCGCTGGAGCGACGTGAAGACCTGGTCGATCTGGACCGGGTACGCGGTCTGGGCGACCGGAATCGTGTCGCCGCTGCTGATCGTCGGCGACGACGGCGTCCCCGGCCGGACGTCGATGAAGAAGTTGCCCTCGAGGAAGATCCGCGGGCGGATCTTCAGCCGCGCGTCCTTGTGGATCGGCAGCGCCTCGTCCTTCATCGTCATCGTGACGAGCGAGTTGGTCGTGCCCTTGATGCCCTCGACGCCGGTGACGCTGCCGACGTTGACGCCGGCGATGCGGACCGGCGACTTGATGCGGATCGAGTTGGCCGAGGGGAATTCGGCTTTGAACGTGAACGGGCTGGCGAACGGGTTGGCCTTGGTGAACCCGAAGTAGGACACGATCATGATGCCGATCACCGTCGCGACGCCGACGCGGAACGGGTCGCGTCCGCGGCGGTCCTTGCGGCTCACCCGGGGAGCGTCGGCGCGGGTGCGGCGCAGCGCCATCTACTTACTCGCCTTCGCGGTCGACGTGTTGTCGTGCAGCGTCGTCGGCGCCAGGCCGGGGACGTTGCCGATCACGGACTTGCCCTTGGTGACCCGCTCGTTGCCCGCCTCGCAGGTGCGCGGCTGGCCGGGGGCGGCCGTCAGCGGGTAGGGGTTCGAGCGCAGGAAGTTGCGCGTGTCCGTCCCGGCCGGGCCGCCGTTGGCGGGGGCCGAGGACGGGCCGCCCTCGTTGTTCGGCGCCGGGGTCAGGCTGCCCGGGGCGCCGAGGATCGAGAAGCGCTGCACGGTGCCGGTGTTGCCGCCGTAGCTCAGCACGCTGGCGGCGTTGCGGAAGAAGATGCCGAGGTAGTTGCAGACCGTCTGTGCCGGCGTGATGAAGCGGATCGTCGGCGCGAGGATCGTCACCGTCGAGTCGAGATCGGCGACGCCGACCTTCGTCAGCGGGTCGGTGCTGAACTTCTCGAGCGCCTTGAACGTGTCCGAGACCTGACTGTTGAACGCCGGCGACCGGCGCAGCGCCGGCGTACCGATGCGCTCGGCGGCGGCGAGGTCCGGGGCGGCGCCGGCCAGCGCCTGTGCGCCGGGCTGCAGCTGCGTGAACATCACGGCCGTGCGGTTGAGGAACGGCGTGATGTGCGGGAGCTCGTTGATCGCGGCGTCGAGCGTCGCGGGGCCTTCGGAGATCGTGTCCTGCAGGTAGGGCCGCGCGACCGATGCCCAGGCGGCGAACGTCGCATCGAGCCCGACGAACAGCTGCGCCTGCTCCTGCGCGACGGGCGCGGTGGCGCCTGCCGCCTGCGCCAGCCCGCGGAAAAAGCCGCGCAGGTCGGTCTGGTTGCTGCCGAGGTTCTTGAACACCGGCGTGAAGACCGTGAGCAGTGGCGTCAGGTCCTGGATCGCGAAGTTGAGGTCGGCGCCACGGCCGGCGAAGCCGTTGCCGAAGTTCGTCAGGTTCCCCTGCGATGCGCGGCGCGTCGCATCGTCGAACATGTTGAAGAACTGATCGATCTCGACCGGCTTGGGGTGCGCCTGGGCGAGGCTGACCGTCGTGCCCTGACTCCAGCCCTGCTTGGATGATCCGCGCGTCAGCTGGACGTACTTGAGCCCCAGAGCCGATCGCGGGCGGACCATGACGGTGGTGTCGGTGGGGAGCGGCTTGACGACCGTGTCGAGCTTGAGGTCCAGGACGGCGATGACACTGCCGTTCTTCAGCGTCCGCGGCGTGATCGCGGAGACCGTGCCGACCCGCGTGCCTCCGACGCGCACGTCGTTGCCCTTGACAAGGCCGGCCGCGTTGGGCACCTGCACCTTGATGTCGTAGGTCGGGACGAACGGCAGGCCGCTGTTGGCGTTGTAGGCCAGGAAGACGGCGACGATGACGACGAGCGTCGTCGCCGCGCCGATCAGGACGGGGTTGGCCGCGATCGATGTTCCGGCGCGGCGGTTCATTGCCCGAGGAGGTAGTCGAGGAGGGATTGGGTGGTCGCGGCGTCGGTCTTGCGAACGCGCGCCGAGGCCGTGCGCCGGCCGGTCGCCGCGCGCAGCTGCTGCGTCAGCGACGGACCGCCGTCGGCCGTCGTCAGCTGCGGCAGTGACGGCGTGCTGCCTGCCGTCGCCGCACTGCTCGGGACACTGGCGACCTTGCCCGCGCCGGGCGGAGCCTTCACCGATCCGAAATCCTTGTCGAAGTTCGCGGTGCACTCCTGCGCGTTGACCTCGACGTACGTCTGGCACGTTCCCAGCACCAGCTGCGCACGCAGGTAGTGGCCGAATTCGTTCTCGCCGTTCGTCGCGCCGGAGACGTAGTAGACGAAGTCGAGCAGGTTCGTCAGCCCGTTCTGATCCTTCAGCGACGTCAGCAGCGACGCGAGGTTGGTCGACAGCGGGCTGGCCTTGGTCGCCAGCGTCCCGAGGCTGTTCAGCAGCGGCTGCGAGTTCGTCAGCGCCGGGCCGGCGACGTCGGCCGTATCGCCGAGCGAGGTCAGCGCGCCGGTCGAGGCGCTGGTGAACGCCGGCGCGCCGGTGACGAACTGGTTGATCGACGTCGCGCCCGTGGTCAGGCTCTGCGAGATCGGGATCAGGCTCTCGTTGAAGCGGTTGAACGCCTCCATCGTCGGCCCGAACTCGCGCAGGAACGCCGGGAACTTGGCGAAGTCCTGCTGCAGAGCGGCGCTGCGCTCGGCCGTCGCCTGTGCGGTCGTCGCCGAGTTGCGGATGAAGCCGGCGAAGTGCTTGCGCTCGCGGGCCAGCGGCTGCAGCACGGCATCGCCGTCGTCGGCGAGCTTGGCGAGGACCTTGTTCTCGCTCGCGAGGACCGACACGACGTTCTCCAGCTCCTTGAACGCCGGGTTGGCGCCACGGATCGCGGTGTTGAGGTTCTCGCCGTTGCCCGCGAGCCCCGTGCCCAGCTCGTTGAGGATGATCGTCAGGCGCTGGCGGTACGGCAGCCGCGCGATGTTGTTGATCAGGTCGAGGTCGATCGGCTTCGTCGTGTTCGACGCCGGCAGCAGATACTGCCCCTTGCCCGGGCCCTTCTCGATCTTCGACAGCAGCGGCGCCTGCGTGCCCCCGAGGCCGCGCGGGACGGTCGGGCGGCACTCGATGAACTTCTCGCCGATCAAGCCCTGCGGGCGGATCGTGCAGTTCGCGTCCTTGCGGAAGTTGTGGTATCCGCCGTCGGTGATCGCCAGGACGACGGCGGCCTTCTTGTCCTGCGTCACCTCGAGCGATTCGATCTGGCCGACCTTGACGCCGGCGACCTTGACGTCCTCGCCCTTGATCACGAATGCCGCGTTGTTGAAGATCGCGCGGATCCTGTAGCCGCCGCCGTCACCGGAGCCGGTGGCCAGCAGCGCCAAGGCGCCGGCGGCGAGCAGAACGGAGGCGATGGCGAGCGCGCGCTTCATTGCCCGGGCGGAATGATCGAGGGATCGCAGTCCAGCTTGCCGCTGGTGTCCTGCCACGGGGCGCTGGCGTCGAGCGGCGACTGGATCGCGGCACCCGGGCAGCGCGGGACGAACTTCGGCCCGTTCTCGGAGCCGGGCACGCGCTGGTCGGCAGGGATCGGCGTCAGCGTGTTGGACCCGTTGTCGTACTTGAACGCGTTGAACACCGGCTGCACGCGCGCGTAGTGGCCGTTGGCGTCGTAGTTGGCGGTCGACTGACCGAAGTCGCGCAGCCAGCCGACGAAGTCGGGTGTGTACGGGCGGATGAACGACAGCACCGGCAGCGACTTGTTCAGCGCCTGGACCGAGTTGCGCAGGGCGGTGTGGGCGACGCCGGCGAGCGTCGGTGCGCTGGCCAGCAGGTCGGTCAGGTCGTTCTGCTGGCCGGGCTGCTGGAGCAGCTTGGCCAGGCCGCCGACGGTCGGCTTGGCCTCGGTCAGCAGCGGCGTCAGCTCGCGCAGGAACGGCGCCAGGTTCTTCGTCGCCGGCTTGGACACGGCGACGAGCTTGTCGAAGTCGGCCAGCACGCCGCGCAGGTTCACGAACGTCGTGCTGGCGCGGCGGAACGTGCCCGGCAGCACCTGGACAGCCTGATCGAGCGAGGCGTTCTCGGCGGCGACCGCGCCGAGCGTCGTGTTCGTGTTGGAGACGAGCTGGGTCAGCGTGTCGCCCTTGGCGCCGAGCGCTCCGACGACGCTGCCCGTGTTCTTGACGAGTGCGGTCAGCGCGGGCTTGTCGGCGGCCAGCTGCTCGGCCAGCTTGCGCGTCGCGCCGAGCGCCGGCGGGAAGTACTTGGCGACGCCGTTGGCCTGGCGGCCCTTGCCCTGATACCAGTCGGCGAAGCCCTGGATCGTCGTCGCGAGCCCGGCACGGGTCTTCGTGTCGAACGTGTTGAAGATCTGGTCGAGGTCGACGGCCGTCGTCGTCTTGTCCTGCGCCAGGGTCGAGCCGTCATCGAGCTTCGGCGAGCTGTTCGGACCGGGCGACAGCGCGATGTAGCGGTTGGCGAGGCCCGACAGCGACGTCGCGCGGATGACCGCCGTCGTGCCCTCGTGCAGCGGCGCGTACGGCTCCGACACCTCGATCGTGATCTCGGCCCGGTTGTCCTTGGTCAGCTGGATGTCCTTGATCGAGCCGATCCGCCGGCCGCCGATCTGCACGTCGTTGTCGCCGACCAACTGGCCGGCCGTCGCGAAGATCAGCTTGTAGCGATGGGTTCCCCCGCCGCCGGTCACGATCAGGGCGACGAGGACGGCCAGCAGCACGACGCCACCGGCGACCACCGCGCGAGACGCGTTCACGAAAGCGCTCCGCTGCGGGAGAGTGCGGGTGTCATCGGTGCGCTGATGCTGCTACTCCATGCCCAACGGACCCTGCGCCGCGCCCGCCAGGAACTGGCGGACGAACGCGTTGTCGGAGTTGAACAGCTCTTCGGCCGGTCCCGCTTCGACGATCCGCCCGCGCCAGAGGACGGCGATGTACTCGGCGACGCGGCGCGCGGTCATGATGTCGTGCGTGATCAGGCAGAACGCCGGCATGTGCGGTCGCACGCCCTGGCGCTCCTGCATGATGTCGGCGTGAATCTCCTGGATCAGCTCGCCCAGGAGCGCGGTGCGCACCGGGTCCAGGCCTGAGTCCGGCTCGTCGAACAGGACGATGTCGGGGTCGAGCACCAGCGCGCGGGCGAATCCGGCGCGCTTGCGCATGCCGCCCGACAGTTCGTTCGGCATCTTGTCGTTGGCATCGCCCAGGCCGACCTCCTGGAGGCGGCCGTTGACGATCTCCTGGACCTCGTCCTCGCCCTTGTCGGTGTGCTGACGCAGCGGAAAGGCGACGTTGTCGAACAGGTTCATCGAGCCGAACAGCGCGCCGTCCTGGAACAGCACACCGAACTTCTTGCGCATCGCGAACAGCTCTTCGTCGCGCATGTGCGGCACCGACTCGCCGTGGACGACGACGTCGCCCTCGTCCGGGTAGAGCAGCCCGACCATGTGCTTGATGCAGACCGACTTGCCGGTGCCCGACGGCCCGAGGATCATCGAGATCCGGCCCTCGGGCAGCCCCATGTTGAGGCCCTTGAGGATCTTGTTGCGGCCGAACGCCTTGTGGACGTTGAGGAACTCGACGGCGTCCGGCACACCCGTCGGGCGGTTGATGCCGGTGTGCCAGCGGTACTCGTCGCTCTCGTCCCCGGCCGGCGGCGCGGCGGGACGATCGGTCACCGTCGGCGGCACCGACGCGTCGACGACGCGCTCATGCTCCGGCTCCGGGAGCTCGCCCGGCCCAGCGCCGGGGTCATATGTCTCGTCGGCCATCGTCACCCTCCGATCGGAGCGCGCGGATTGGCGCCCCAGAAGACCTGTGTTCCGAGCATGCCGATGAGATGCACCAGCACGATGTTCAGGACCATCGATTTGGCCGTCGCGGTGCCGACGCCGACCGGGCCGCCGCTCGCGTTGTAGCCGTAGTAACAGCCGACGAGGACGATCGCCGTCGCCATCGTCATCGCCTTGATCGAGCTGAAGAGCAGATCGGGAGGGTTCTGGAACTGCCAGAAGATCAGCGAATACCCACCTGGGGAGACCTCGCCGATTTGGACCACCACCGCCAGGTAGCTCGCGAGGAAGCCGGCGCCGACGGCGGCGATGTACATGAACGGGAGGACCATCCAGGCGGCCAGCAGGCGCGTCGCGCAGAGGAAGCGCAGCGAGTCGAAGCCCATGACCTCGAGCGCGTCGATCTCGTCGCTGATCCGCATCGAGCCGAGCTCGGCGACGATGCCGGTGCCGACCTTGGCCGACATCATGGACCCGACCGCGTCGGGCACCAGCTCGCGCAGGTCGCACCAGGCGGCGAAGACGCCGGCGTACGCGGGCGCGCCGACCGAGCGGTTGAAGTACGCGCCCTCGATGCCGCACTGCAGGCCGATGATGAAGACCAGGCCCCAGATGACGATCGTCGAGGAGACGATCAGGATGCCCGACTGGCGCAGGGCCTCACCGAAGAAGCGGAAGACCTTGAGCCCGTAGACCTCGCCCAGGATCCGCCCCGCGAACTTCGCGATCTCACCAAACGAGGTGAACCATTCCCGGGGAACCGCGAGCCAGTCGTTCATCAGCTCATGCCTACTTGATGACGTTGATCTCGGGGTGGGTGGCGAGCAGCGTCTGCGTGAAGACGTAGTTGAACGCGAACACGCCGAGGAACGCGATCACGACCGCCTGGTTGACGGCCCGGCCGACGCCGGCCGCGCCGCCCGAGGCGGTCATCCCCTTGTAACAGCAGACGATCGCGATGATCGCCCCGAACATGGTGCACTTGAGTACCGACCCCCACAGGTCGGTGACGGACGCGTTGGTGAAGAAGGTCGCCCAGAACGGGCCGAGCGGCGCGTGGTAGACGAGCGTCGCGCAGACGCCGCCGAAGATGCCGAACAGCAGCGCGTAGATGTCGAACAGCCCGGTGACGAGCATCAGTGCCAGGAAGCGGGGCACGACGAGGTTCTTGATCGGGTCGACGCCGAGGACCTGGAGCGCGTCGAGTTCCTCGCGGATCTTGCGGGCACCGAGGTCCGCGGTGATCGCCGTCCCGGCGACGCCGGCGAGGATGATCGCGGTCACGAACGGGGCGAACTCGCGGATCGAGGCGAGGATGAAGAAGCCGCCGAGGCGGTCGAGCGCACCGAACAGGACGAGGAAGTTGGCGGCCTGCAGGCCGGGCGCGCCGTAGCCGAACGCGACCGTCGAGACGAGCAGCGGGAACCAGCACAGCCGCAGCGCGAAGAGGAACTGCGAGATGAACTCGCCGCCGTACGGGTACGGGGGACGGATCGCGGACACGATCGTCTTGCCCGTGAGGATCATCATGTCGCCGGTCTCTTCGAACAAGCCCCTGGCAGGGGCGAACGCCCGATCGGCGGTACTGCGAACCATGTTCCCTCCTCTCCCGTTCCGTGCCGACCGCCTCCCCGCGGCCGAGCGGAGCGCACTCTATGTGAGAACGCGGATCGCTCGCAAACAGGTACCGCAACGCATAACAAAGGCTGCGCGCCGCTGACGCGGACTGCAGACGCGTGCCGAGCCCTGTGGTAGCGTCGCGCGCCGATGCGAGGTACGGGGGTTCCCACCCAGCGCAGGCTGGCGGTGGCGGCATGTGCCGGCGCCGCGCTGATGATCGCCGCCGGCTGCGGTGGCGGACCGCGTCAGGACGCCTCTGAGCCGTCGGGCGACTTCAAGCTGTCCGTCGTGCGCACGAGCTTCCCGCGCGCACAGAGCCTCGCCCAGACCAGCCCGCTGCGGATCACGGTGCGCAACCAGGGGACGACGACCGTCCCGAACGTCGCGCTGACCGTCGACGGGATCAGCGCCCAGAGCGCGCCGATCGACAACGCCGACCGCGAGCGGCCGGTCTGGATCCTCAATGAGGGCCCGACCGGCGGCATCACCGCGTATGTCAACACCTGGGCGGTCGGTCCGCTCAAGCCCGACGAGGAGAAGACGTTCACCTGGTCGCTGACGGCGACGACCGCCGGCGTCCACACGCTGCGCTATCGCGCCGCGGCCGGGCTGAATGGCAAGGCGCGGGCCGTCGCCACGAACGGCCCGCTCGACGGCAGCCTCACCGTGCGCGTCACGCGCCACCCGCGCGACCGCGTTGTGGACCCGGCGACCGGCAAGGTCGTCGACGCGCCGACGTCGGGCTAGCGTCGCCCGGTCGCCTGCGGCGGCCCGCTTCGGCGTCAGTGGCGTTGCGGAACGGCGGGCATCGAGGTGTTGGCCGGGAGGCGTTGCGGTGGGTCGCGAGGAGGCCACGGCTTTCGATCGAACCGGCTCCTATGCATGTCATGCATGCATCAGCGCCGGGTCGATTCCGGACGGGAGCCGGCGCGCCCGACCGGCGGCCGCCGGCTACCGCGGCAGGCGCGGCGCGATGATCCGGTGGGCCTTGATTCCGAGGCCGAGGCGCTCGCGGTCCTCGCTGTGCGTCGGGTCCAGGCCGGTCAGCTCGCGGATCCGCTCGAGGCGGTAGGCGACGGTGTGGCGGTGGGCGTAGATCTCCGCGGCGGTCGCGTTCATGTTGCAGTTGCGTTCGAGGTAGGCCTCGAGCGTCTTGAGCAGGTCGGAGCGGTACTGCTCGTCGTAGCGGACGATCGGCGCGACGGTGTCGTCGTAGAACGAGCGCACCTCCTCGGGCCGCGAGGCGAGCACGCGGAACAGCAGGCGGTAGGTGCCTGAACCGCCGTCGGCCTGCATCCGCTCGGCGCCGCCGGCGTCGTGGCGCAGCACGCCGACGACGAGCTCGGCCTCGCCCATCGCCTGGGCGATCGCCGCCGGCTCAGGGCAGAACCCCGACAGGCCGACGATGCCGTACCGCCCCAGCCGCTCGCCGAGCGCGGCCGCACGCTGCAGCGTCCGATCGGGCGCTTCGTCCTCCAGTGCCGGCAGCAGTGCGTAGACCCGCTCGGGCGCGCCGGCGTCGGCCGCGACGTGCTGGGCGAGCGCCCCCGGGTGGTCGCCGGAGATCGTCGCGACGACGTGCCGCGGGCGGCTGGTGTGGAGCTCGGCGCAGAGCACCACGACGCCGCCGGTCACGTCGCAGCCCAGCCGCGCGGCACGGCGAACGATCTGCGCCGGATCGAGGTCGGGGCGCGAGCGCAGGTCCTCGAGGAACGCCCCGCGCAGGTTCTGCTCGACCTCCTCGCGCGCGTCCTCGACGGCGAGCTCGGTCAGGCAGGCGACCGCCGCGAGGTGCAGGAACTCGGGTGAGTCGGGCGCGACGTCGGCGCCGTCTCCGAGCAGCAGGACCGCGCCGACCTTCTCGTCACCGCTGCGGATCGGCGCGTGGGCGGCGATCGACTCGTGGACCGCGGCCGGCGTCGCCGACAGCAGTGCGTCGACGAACTCCGTCGCGACCCCGAGCAGCGCGCCATCGCCGTCGGGTGCGACGACCGCCACCCCGAGCCGCGGAACCACGATCGCCACAGGCGCCCCCGCCGCCTGGGCCGTGATCGCCGCGACCCGCTCCAGCCCCTCGCCGCCGAGTACCGCCTCGACCATCCGCACGTGCAACTCACGCAGACGGACGACGAGGCCGGGCGCCGCCGGCTGCGGAGCGGACCAGGCGGCGGCGGGATCCCCTGACATCCCGCCGCCGCCGGCCGCGTCCGATACTGCCCTAGGCCGCCGCCGCGGCGTCGGGGTGTGCCTGGAGCACGTCCTCACCCGATTCGCCGGTGCGGACGCGGTAGGCATCCTCGACCGGCAGGACGAACACCTTGCCGTCGCCGACCGCCCCCGTCCGGCCATGCTTGAGCACGGTGTCGACGATCGCGGGAACGTCCCGGTCGGCGACCACGCACTCCAGCTTGATCTTCGGGCGCAGGTGGTTGGTCAGCATCGCCCCGCGATAGGTCTCGACCACCCCCTTCTGCCGCCCGGACCCCTTGACCTCGGTGATCGTCAGCGACGGGAAACCGAGATCCAGGAGCTCCTGGCGGATCGGCTCGAACGCCTCGTGGCGGATGAACGCCTCGACCTTTTTCATGCCGTCACCTCGGTGCTCGTGGCCGTCATCTCCGGCGCCGACCCGAACTGCGGGGCCGCGCCGTAGCCGACCAGCTCAGCTGCCGGGATGAACTGCTCCGGGTAGCCGTACATGCCGTGCTCGGAGATGTCCAGGCCGGCGTCCTCCTCCTCGGCGCTGACGCGCAGGCCGTAGGTCTTCTTGATCACCCAGAACACCGCCAGGCTCGTGGCGAGCACGCCGGAGAACACGATGACGACGCCTTCCGCCTGCACGAGCAGTTGGTGGAACGACCCGGTGTAGACCAGTCCGCCCTTGCCGAACGCGTTGTAGGCGGCCAGGTCAGGCGACGTGAACAGTCCGCAGGCCAGCGTCCCCCAGACGCCGCAGAGGCCGTGCGCCGTCAGCGCGCCGACCGGATCGTCGAGCCGCTTGTCGATCGCGTAGACCCCGAACGGGATGATCACGCCGGCGATGAAGCCGATCACGACGCCCGCCCACGGCAACACGTAGCCCGATCCGGCGGTGATCGCAACGAGCGCACCGATCATGCCGTTGCCGGCCATGCCGATGTCGACCGTCTTGGTGATCATCCGGTTGGTGAACACCGCGCCGAGCACGCCGGCGCCTGCCGCGAGCACGGTCACGAGGCCGACCTCGGTGAACCGCCCGTCGAGCGCACCGAGCGTCGACCCCGGGTTGAACCCGAACCAGCCGACCAGCAGCACGATCACGCTGAGGCCGAACAGCGGCATGTTGTGTCCCGGGATCGCTCGCGGCCTGCCGTCGGGTCCGTACTTCCCGCGCCTCGGCCCGAGCAGCAGCAGCACCGCCAGGCCACCGGTCGCGCCGATCAGATGGACCGCCGTTGATCCGGCGAAATCCTGCATACCGAGGTTGTTCTGGAGCCAGCCGCCGCCGAACACCCAACCCGAGAAGATCGGGTAGATCAGCGCCGAGAAGACGATGCCGTAGATCACATAGACGCCGAACTTGATCCGCTCCAGGGTCGTGCCCCAGACGATCGCCAGTGAGACGGCGCAGAAGGCGAACTGGAACAGCCACTTGGACTCGATCGTCGCGTTCGACAGGCCCATCACCGGGAACGCCTTCAGCGGATCGCCGAAGTCGCGCAGGAACAGGCCGTGCGTGCCGATCACGTGGCCCGCGTCGCCACCGAAGGCGAATGCGAAACCGACGGCCCAATAGGCGATCGCGGCGATCGAGAAGTTGGTCAGGATCTTTGCGACGACGGTGCCCGCGTTCTTCCCGCGGGAGAACCCGATCTCCAGGAACATGAAGCCTGCCTGCATGAAGATCACGAGCACGGCGGCGACGAACACCCACAGCGAGTTGATCCCGACGGAGTCGGGCACGCCCTTCGCCGTGTACAGGTCAGCCATGGCGCTGGTCGGCGCCACCAGTGCGGCGATGAGGCCAACGCCGAGAGCGCGGGCCAGGAACGAACGTCTCATCAGTCCTCCTCGTTGAGCTGTACGGCGGCCAGTGTGCGCGGCGGCCGGCGATCTCACATTGGACGGGTGTCGAAACATCGCCGCGCGGTGTGCGCCATCCGGGCGGACATGACGATCGGAGCAGCCGGAGGCCGCGATCTTGGACAGCGGGATAAGGTGCTTCCGGGAGGCGCTGCCTAGCCTTCCAGGCTCCAGTTCCCGCGCGCTCGCGCGCTCGAGCGTCCTTATCTCGCAGGAGGAAACCGAGAGACCGATGTCCGCACGCACCCGTCAGCAGAACGTCACCGCCGCCCATTGGGCCGCCAACGGCGGCGCCCTCGGCGCCCCGGACCTGACCGAGCCCGGCGCCAGCATCTATGGCGAGAACGTCTTCAACTCAGCCGTGCAGAAGGCGCGCCTGCCGAAGGACATCTACAAGCGCCTGCAGGCCACCCTCGAGGATGGCGCCGCGCTGGATCCCAAGCTCGCCGACGCCGTCGCCAAGGAGATGCGCGAGTGGGCGATGGAGAAGGGCGCCACCCACTACACGCACTGGTTCCAGCCGCTGACCGGCCTGACCGCCGAGAAGCACGATTCGTTCTTCAACCCGGTCGGCGACGGCACGGCGATCGCCGAGTTCTCCGGCAAGGAGCTGATCCAGGGCGAGCCCGACGCGTCGTCGTTCCCGACCGGCGGCATCCGCGCCACGTTCGAGGCGCGCGGCTACACCGCGTGGGACCCGACCTCGCCCGCCTTCATTCTCGAGAATCCCAACGGCAGCTACCTCTGCATCCCGACCGCATTCGTGTCGTGGACCGGCGAGGCGCTCGACCAGAAGATCCCGCTGCTGCGCTCGATGGACGCGCTGTCCAAGGTGGCGATCCGCGCGCTGAAGATGCTCGGCGACAAGTCCGCGGCACGCGTCTTCACGACGGTCGGCCCCGAGCAGGAGTACTTCCTGATCGACGAGCAGTACTACTACGAGCGCCCGGACCTGTACACCACCGGCCGCACGCTGTTCGGCGCCAAGCCGCCGAAGGGCCACGAGCTCGACGAGCACTACTTCGGCTCGATCCCCGAGCGCGTCCTCGCCTACATGCTCGAGGCCGAGCGCGAGCTGCAGCGCCTGGGCGTGCCGATCAAGACGCGCCACAACGAGGTCGCGCCGGCGCAGTACGAGCTGGCGCCGATGTTCGAGAACTCCAACGTCGGCTCCGACCACCAGCAGCTGACGATGCAGGTGCTGCAGAACGTCGCCCGCAGCTACGGCCTCGTCTGCCTGCTGCACGAGAAGCCGTTCGCCGGCGTCAACGGATCGGGCAAGCACAACAACTGGTCGATGGGCACGGACACCGGGCAGAACCTGCTCGATCCGGGCAAGACGCCGTCGGAGAACCTGCAGTTCCTGTTCTTCTGCTCGGCCGTCATCGCCGCCGTCGACAAGCACCAGGAGCTGCTGCGCGCGACCGTCGCCAACGTCGGCCAGGACCATCGCCTCGGCGCCAACGAGGCACCGCCGGCGATCATCTCGATCTTCCTCGGACAGGAACTCGAGAAGGCGTTCGACGCCGTCTCAGCCGGCAAGCTCGCCGAGGACCTGTCGGGCAACACGCTGGGGCTCGGCACGCCGGTGCTGCCGCCGCTGCCGCTGCATGGCGGCGACCGCAACCGGACCTCGCCGTTCGCCTTCACGGGCAACAAGTTCGAGTTCCGCGCGCTCGGGTCGAGCATGTCGCTCGGCCTGGTCAACGCCGCGCTGAACACGATCGCGGCCGAGGCCATCGACGAGCTCGTCGACAAGGTCGAGATGCTGCAGGGCAAGGGCAAGAAGCGCGACGAGGCGGTCCTCGAGGTCGTCAAGGGCGTCTGGAAGAAGCACAAGCGGATCATCTTCGACGGCGACGGCTACTCCGACGCGTGGCACAAGGAGGCCGCCAAGCGCGGCCTGGCCAACCTGCGTACGACGCCGGACGCGCTGCCGTGGCTGGTCGAGAAGCAGACGATCGCCGTGTTCGAGCGCTACGAGGTGCTGAGCGAGCGCGAGCTCGAGTCACGCTTCGAGGTCGCCGTCGAGCAGTACTCGACGAAGCTCAACATCGAGGCCGAGACGGCCGCGTCGATGGCCCGCACGATGATCCTGCCGGCCGCGGTGCGCTACCTCGGCGAGCTGAAGGCCGCGGGCCTGACGCCGCTGGCGACCGAGGTCAAGACCAGCGTCGACGGGTTCGTCCGCGCGCTGAAGGCCCTGGAGAAGGTCAACGCCAACCATCCGTCCCAGGAGGGCCTGGAGCACGCGAAGTACATGCGCGACAAGGTGATCCCGGCGATGGATGCGACCCGCGCCGGCGCCGATGAGCTGGAGAAGCTGGTCGCGGATGATCTGTGGCCGCTGCCGAAGTACCACGAGATGCTGTTCATCAAGTAGTTGGTCGCGGATCTCGCGGCGCATGGCGCCATCCGCGTGGACGGGGCAGTGCTTCCAGCACGGCACCCGTCCCGCGGCTGACGCCATGCATCCACGATCTCTCGCTCGGGCAGTGGCGGTTCGGGGCGTCAAACAGGGTTTGCCAAAGTCCCGGCTTCGCGAGGCTGCGTGGTGATGAGCAGGGCGACGTCGTCGGCGGTGTAGCCGCGGCTGCGGGCAAACTCGACGAGTTCGCGGGTGCGGCGGGCAAGCTCCCCGTGGTCGGGGTCGCCGGTCACGGTGATGCCGCGTCCGCGGCGGAACTCGACAAGGCCCTCGTCGCGCAACAGCCGCAGCGCCTTCAGCACCGTGTTGCGGTTGACGCCCAGGACGGCAGCGAGGTCGACCGCCGGCGGCAGTCGTTCGCCTCGCGAGGCCTCGCCGTCGGTGATCGCCCGGCGCAGCTCGGCGGCGACCTGCTCGTGTAGGCGTACACGGCTGGCCGGGTCACCGTTGACAGCACGCATGGTGCTAGCGATAGTAGCTTTATGGACGTCGTGGTGAACGAACGCGCGGGACGTCGGCTTCGCGCACTGTTCGACGAGGCGTGGGCTCATCGCCGTCGCCGCTGGGCCGTGTCGGCCGCCCTCCTCGTGACCTGCGTTGCGGCGGCCGCAGCGATCGTGGCATCGCGCAGCGGGCCGGGCGATCGCGCAGGTGACGGGAGCGCCGCCGCGGGGATCCGGCCGCTGCACCTCTCGAGAGCCCCGGGCATCGGGGTCGCCTGCCCGCGCGCTGCCAACAGCATCGCCTGCGATCGCGTCGGTATCGCGGTGTTCCTCACCGCTCCCGACGCGCGGCTCGTCGCAACGATCAAGGGGTTCAGCATCGTCCTACGCAACCAGTCCACCGATGGGTGCCGGCCCGACTGCTTCTACGCGGCGTACCTGCGCCGCGCGGGCCTCCTCCACGGAGCGATTCCGGTCCAGCCGGATGCCGGACGCGACCGCTGGTACGGCCGCCATCCCGTCAGCGTCACCGTCCGGCTCGTGGCGACATACCGGGACGGCAGCCGCGCCGCGACGACACGTCACGTCGAGCTGTCGCCGGGGTTCGGCTAGTGCGGCTCGCGCCGGCTACGTCGTCGTCACCGTCCCGGTGAACAGGCACACTGACGGCGTCCCGCCGGGCGATCCGTAAGCGTTGCTGCCGATCGAGACCTGGCCGCCGACGGCTGCACCGGCCGGCGCGGCGAGGGTGAACCCGCTGAGCGATGTGGCGGCCGGGGCACCCGGGACCGTGATCGCGACGTCGAGGGCGAGCGGCCGCTCGCCGGAACCGACGTCGAAGTTCGGTACCTGCGCGCCGGACGTCGTCGTCGCCAGGTAACTGTCGTCCGTCGAGGTCGTGGCGACGAACTTGGCAGTCACCGAGCCGGCACCGTTGTCCTGGCAGCGCGCCTTGATGTCGAACGGCGGGTAGTGCAGAACGACGCGGTCGGCCTCGCCGGGCGCCATCGCGACGTTGAAGACCTTCGTCTTCTGGTCGCCGGTGTCGCCCTTGTCGCCCTTCGCGCCGCTCGGCCCGCTTGCGCCGACAGCGCCCTCCTTGCCCGGCGTGCCGGAGAAGCCCTGGAGCCCGCGTGCGCCGCGCGGACCGCGGGGACCGACGTTGGACGGCTTCTTCTTGACCTTCTTCTTGGCGACCGGGCTGCCGCTGCCGGCGACGGCCAGCGTCGGCACGGAGATCACGAGTGCAACCAGCGCGGACATGGCGAGCCAGTGCAGGCGTCGGGCAGTGCGAAACGTCATCCGGATCCGTCCTCTGGTCTGGCCGCGGCATCGCGCCACGGGCGCTGCGGTGATCGTACGCCTGTGGCCGGTCACGCGCCGCGACCAGAACAGGACTTTCGGCTTCGCCGACGAACCGCGACCTGAGCCCAACCGCAAATACCTCAAAGGAGCCTTCTGTGTCCCCCATTCGTTCCCGCCGATCCGGCACGGCAGCACTCGCCGTCATCATCGCGGCCCTCGTCGCCTTCCTGGGCGTGACGGCCGGCGCCTCCGCCGCGACGATCTCTGCCTGTCAGAAGAAGAAGGGCGGCGCAGTTCGCATCGTCTCGAAGTCGACGAAGTGCAAGACGTCGGAGAAGAAGCTGAGCTGGAGCACGACGGGCCGCACAGGCGCTTCAGGAGTCGGTGGCGTCGCCGGCCCCTCAGGCCCCGCGGGGCCTGCAGGGCCTGCAGGCCCCGCCGGCGCCGCAGGCACACCGGGCGCCGCCGGGGCGACGGGCGCCGCGGGTCCGAGCAACGGGTACTTCGCCGCACCGAGCCAGGCGGCGCTCGACAACACGTTCAAGGTCATCGCGACGCTGAACCTTCCTGCGGGCAAGTACATCGTGTCGGCGAAGGTCATCATTCAGCGAGGCACGACGGCCGGCGAGACCGACTGCAGCATCCGGCAGGACGGGACGCCGATCGACAGCTTTTACAACATCCTCACGGCCTCAGCGGGCAACGCCAACATCGGTGGCCTGGCCGGCCTGACTTCGGTCGACGCAGCCGCCGCGACAGTCGTGACGCTCGTCTGCAAGGACTTCGGCGGCGGCGCGCCGATTGCCGCCTCGCCGTCCATCGCGGCGATCAAGGTCGCCTCGCTGAATTAGCACCCATCACATCTCGCTGGAGCATGAGGGGCGCCGATCGGCGCCCCTCACACGTTCCGGGCGGCTCGCGCGCCTTGACACACCCGTGTCAAGGTTGCTCCAGTCAGTGCTAGGTTTCCCCCTATGCCCCGGGACTATCTGGCCGCCATTCGTGAGCGCGTCGTCGTGTTCGACGGCGGGATGGGCGCGACGCGGGAGATGTTCGACCTGACGACCGAGGACTACGGCGGACTGCCGGGCAAGTGCCACGAGGCGCTGATTCTCAACCGCCCCGACGTGATCGAGGGCGTCCACGCGTCGATGGTCGAGGCCGGCGCGCAGGTCGTCGAGACCGACACGTTCCAGGCCTCGCGGCTGAAGCTCGATGAGTGGGGCCTGGCCGCGCACACGCTGGAGATCAACCAGAAGGCTGTCGAGATCGCCCGCAAGGCGGTCGGCGAGGACCGCTTCGTCGCCGGGTCGATCGGCCCGACCGGGCACCTGCCCGCGTCCGATGATCCGACGCTCGGCGCGATCCGCTTCAGCGAGCTGGTGACGATCTTCGAGGAGCAGGCCCGCGGGCTGGTGCTCGGAGGCGCCGACCTGCTGATCATCGAGACCGCGCAGGACATCCTCGAGGTCAAGGCCGCGATCTTCGGCGCCCGCGAGGCGTTCAAGACGACGGGGCGCAAGGTCCCGATCCAGTGCTCGGTCTCGCTGCTGCCCAACGGCGGCAAGATGCTGCTCGGCACCGACATCGACGCCGTGCTGACGACGCTCGAGGCGCTGAAGGTCGACGCGATCGGCCTGAACTGCTCGACCGGCCCAGAGGACATGCGCGACGCGATCCGCTTCCTCGGCGAGCACTCCAGCGTTCCCGTCCACTGCATCCCGAACGCCGGGCTGCCGCTGCAGGGTCCCGACGGCGAGACGATCTTCCCCGAGCAGCCGGGCCCGCTGGCCGAGGCGCTGGGCGACTTCGTCGACCGCTACGGCGTGTCGATCGTCGGCGGCTGCTGCGGCACGACGCCGGAGCACATCCGCGCACTGGCCGAGCGCGTGACGCCCGACGGCGCCGTGCGGCCCGTGCCGCCGCGCCCGGCCGCGCGCCCGCAGCGCCTCAGCTCGATGATGACGGCGACGGCGCTCGCGCAGGACCCGGCGCCGACGATCGTCGGCGAGCGCGTCAATTCGCAGGGCTCGCGCAAGGCCAAGGAGATGCTGCTGGCCGACGACTACGACGGGCTCGTGCAGATCGCCGAGGACCAGGTCGAGGGCGGCGCACACGTGCTCGACGTCTGCGTCGCGCTGACCGAGCGCGTCGACGAGGACGAGCAGATGCGGCAGGTCGTCAAGCGCATCTCGCTGTCGCAGCCGGCACCGATCCAGATCGACTCGACCGAGCCCGACGTCATTCGCATGGCGCTGGAGCAGATCCCCGGCCGCGCGATCGTCAACTCCGTCAACCTCGAGGCCGGGTCGGCCAAGCTCGACATCGTCGCGCCGCTGGCCGCCGCGCACGGCGCCGCGCTGATCGCGCTGACGATCGACGAGGTCGGCATGGCCAAGACGGCCGACCGCAAGGTCGAGATCGCCCAGCGCATCACCGAGCTCTGCGAGGGCCATGGGCTGGAGCGCGAGGCGCTGATCTTCGACGTGCTGACGTTCAC
>JBBRFO010000031.1:0-27007 GCA_038224135.1 Solirubrobacterales bacterium | reverse complement strand
GAGATCGTGCCGAGGCGCTGGATGCCGGTGAACGCCGCCAGCGCTCCCATGACGCCGGTCACGAGCAGCGCCATGGCGACCATCACCTCGATCATCGTCATGCCCGAGTCGCGGCGCATCAGGACCCCGTCAGATCGACGTTGCGCAGGAAGGCCGTGTCGTACAGCGAGACGCGGTGGTTGTAGCCGACCGGCGACTCGGCGCGCGTGGGGAGGATGACCGAGACCTTGACCTCGGTCGGCCGGATGCGGTCAGGAAGGAAGCTGAAGACGGGCTGTGACGTCGTCCCGTTGACCAGGCGGTCGATGACGATCTGCGGGCCGGTCGCCGTGCTGCCGACAGGGCCCTCGTAGCGGGTGCAGCGCCGCAGGCCGGTGACGACGCTGGAGTCGTCGCATTCGTAAACGATGCGGCGGTTTCCGGCAGAGGTCTGACCGTTGAAGTCCATCAGTGTTCCGGAGGTCGCGTTGACGCTGTTGGCGCCGCGGATCTCACGAACCATGCGCTCCAGGCCGGCGCGGCCCTCGCCGATCGCGGCCTGCCGCAGGTACTCCGCGTCCGCCGCCGGGCGTGCGTGCTCCAAGAGGCTCAGGGCCCCCGATGCGACGACGAGACAGAGCGTCATCGTCATGAGCAGTTCGACGAGGGTGAAGCCGGCATCGCGTGGTGGTGTTGGCCGCCGGCCCATCAGCGGACGCGGATGCTCTCCCGCAGGACGACGCGCTTGCCGGCGACGCGGCCGATGATCGACAGGGTGTATCTGCCGGCGTGCAACCGGGCCGATGCGTGCAGCGCCAGCGTCACACGGCGTCCCTTGACGACGTGGGTGCGACCGGCCGCGACGACGCGGTGCCCGCGACTGAGCGTGTAGCTCGAGGTGTGGGCGAGGCTCGTCGTCCAGGCGCTTGAGGCGAACGCCAGCTTGCAGGCCTTGCGCGCGGCCCTGGTCTTCTTGCAGACGACCTTGCCGGCGGGGCCGGCGGGACCTGCGGGACCGACAGGGCCGGCGGGGCCCTGCGGGCCGGCGGGGCCGGCGGCGCCGGCGGGTCCGAGGTTGCCGGGCAGGCCGCGCGGGCCGCTCGGGCCGGTCGTGCCGATCGTGCCGGGAGCGCCGGCCGGGCCAGCTGCGCCGTCGGTGCCGCCAGGGCCTTGGACGCCGGCGGCGCCTGTCGCCCCGGCCGGCAGACCGAGTGCCGTGCCGCTGAGGCCGACGTCACCGGTGGAGACGCTGGAGCTGAAGCTCAGGACGGCGTTGCGGATGTCGGGGCTGCCCGGGGCACCTTGCGGCGCCTGCGGGGCGAAGCTCACGTCGACGTGGCAGCTTGCACCGACCTGCACGGCGGTCAGGCAGGTCGTGAAGCCGATGACGAAGTCCTGCGGATTCGTGCCACCGAGCGACAGATCGGTGATCGTCATGTCGCTGGTCGAGTTGTTCGTCAGCGTCACGCGCTGGACGGCGCTCAGCGTGCTCTGCGGCTGCGGCGCGAAGTTCAGCGACGACGGGCTCGGCGTTCCGGAGAACGTCGTCTCCTGGTAGATGTAGCGCGTGTGCGTCGTGTCGGACGAGAGTCCGTCGATGTAGTCGCCGATGCGGTAGCCGGGGTTGAGACCCCCAGCCGGGTACAGGACGTCGTCCGGCGCCGGCAGCGCGTTCGTGTGCCAGCACATCCGCAGCGCGCCGACCAGGTCGTCGCACTGGACTCGGTGGATCGGGTCGCCCTGGTTGGCGAAGCCCCACGAGAAGTCGTTGGCGAAGTACCAGCCGCTGCCGTTTGCGTCGTGCGGCGTGTTCGTGTGCGCCGTGTCGAACAGCACGTCGTTGCGCGGTGCGGCCGCGAGCAGCAGCAGCGTGTTGGAGCCGTTGTTGCCGGCCGCGAGCAGCAGGTAGTTGCCCGAGCACTGGCTGAGCACGCCCGCCAGCGGCGTCGTGCTGGTGAACGCGCCCGACCAGCACGGCTGCCAGCCGGTCAGCGCGCTCTTTGCGACATTCGTCTGCGGGCCGGACGGGTAGTAGGCGGGGACGTCGGCGCTCGCCGCGGCGACAGGCGCGAGGGCGGCGAGGACGACGGCGACGCGCAGGGCGCGCAGGGGGGCGGACCGCAGATTGCGGGTCATGAAGGGCTCCGGGCGTGGGGATTCCTGGGGATGAACACGGTCACCCACCGGTATCGGAGCCCGATCGGGCCGACTTGAGCCGTTGCGGCGATATGGGGCGCCGACCCCAGGAGCGCTCAGGCCCCGCCGGCAGGGCGCTTCAGGCGCGCGTGAGCCAGCGGCGCGGCGTCACATCGAGCATCGTGTCGACGTCGTCCTGCGATACGCCGAGCTCGATCAGCTGCGGGATGATCGTCTGGAAGATGTGCGTGAAGTGCCAATTGGGTGCCAGTTCGGCGATCATCTCCGGCGGGAACCAGTCGATCGTCGCGCAGGCGTCCTGCGAGAGCACCATGCGGTCGGCGTAGCCGCGGCGGCAGAGCTCGGCGACGACGCCGTTGCGGGCCTCATCGGGGAGGAAGATCGCCGTCCCGTAGCGGTCCATCCCGATGAAGACGCCCAGCGCGAGCAGCTCCTCGATGTGGTCGAGGTCGTCGGTGTCGCCGGTGTGGGCGATCATGATCCGCTCGGGCGCGACGCCCTCGTCGGTGAAGATCCGCACCTGATCGAGCCCGGTCCGGCTGGCCGGCCGCGAGTGGGCCATGATCGGGCGGCCGGTGCGCAGCGCTGCGCTGGCGGCCGCGCGGTGGACCTTCTCGACGTCGGGCGTGATCCCCGGCTCGTCGGCCGCGGTCTTGAGGAACGCCGCCTTGATGTCGGTGCCCTGGATTCCCGTCTCGATGTCGTGGACGAATGCGTCGGCGAGGTACTTCTCGTCGCGCGTCTGGAAGTGGTGGGGGAGAAACGTGTAGTGCTGGCCGTAGACGCCCGTCGCCAGCACCAGCTGGATGCCCGTCGCCTGCGCCACGCGCTCGGCGAAGCGCGCGTCGCGGGCGAGGTCCATGCAGGCCGGGTCGACGATCGTCCGCACGCCGTGCGCCATCGCCGCCCGCACCTGCTCCACGGCGGCGTCGAACTCGCGCTCGGCGTCGTGCAGGTGCGGGTATTGCGCGCGGACCGTCTCCGACGCCGTCAGCAGGTGCTCGTGGCAGAGCGTGCGGCCCATCGCCTCGGCGGCGATCGGCCCCGCGGTCGTCTCGACGGTCGCCATGGCTCAGGCCCCCCGGGTGATCAGTGCGTCGCGGATCTGCGTCAACAGCGCAACCTCGTCCTCTGCCGCGTCCTCGACCACGACCGACCCGCGGCGCTCGTTGAGGATGTTCATCGGCTTGACGACGAAGAAGAACACCGCCGCCGAGACCGAGACGAACGTGATCAGGGCGTTGATGAACGAGCCGTACTTGAAGACCGAGCCGTTGATCGTGAAGTGCAGGCCGGAGAAGTCCGGCTTGCCGACGATCGCGGCGATGACCGGGGTGAGGATGTTCGCGACGAGCGACGCGACCAGCGCGCCGAACGCGGCGCCGATGACGACCGCCACTGCCAGATCGACGATGTTCCCCTTCAGGAGGAACTCCTTGAACTCCTTGAGCATCGTTGCTTGCGACTCCTTCTTGGATGGGGGCGCCGGACCGGCTGGCGCAACCTAGCCCTTCGGTGCTGGTGCCGCAAACGCGCAGGTTTGCGCCCGCAGGCTGCAGCGGTTCGAACGCGTGCTCACGCGCCAACGCTCTGCCGACGACGACATTGGATTCCCCGACGTTCCCCCCGACGCAGGAGATCCCCATGAGGCTTGCCGTGTTGACCGCCGTGCTCGCACTGACGCTGGCCGGGACGGCGACCGCCGCCGTCCGGACCGTCCCGATGAGCGACCCGCACGTCGCCGTCAGTGCCGGAGCGACGCTGACGACCGCGTTCGTCAATCTCGATCCCGGCGCGCAGGTTGTCGCGCTGAACTGGAACCAGAACTGGACCGCGTCGGTCAGCGACGGCTCGTCATGTCCCTCGTTCAACCCCCGCCGCGGCGTCGTCAAGCTGCGCTGCACGCTCCCCGCGGGCGGCGCAGTCGTGTACTCGGGACGGACCGTCGGCGGCACGCACACGTACACGACGGCGTCGACGGCGACGAGCCCGACGGTGATCCTGGGCAGCGTCGACTACCTGACGACGAGCGCCCCGTTCGTGCCGACCGTGTACACGATCACCTGCGACTGGAAGGGCTGGGGGTACTACGTGGCGCCGCCGGGGTGCCCTGCCGTTCCCGCCTGATCGCAGGCCGGCTCGGCGCGGCCCGCGCGTCGCCGCCCGTCGCGGCTAGGGTCGCGCTGGATGCAGGTCATCGCGATCGACTGGTCGGGGCGGGCGACCCACGCAGCCGAGCACATCTGGGTGGCGATCGTCCGCGACGGGCGGCTGTGCGACCTGCACAACGGACGGGGGCCGGGGGAGGTGACCGAGTGGCTCCTGGCCCGCGCCGCTGACGACGGACCACTGGTCGTCGGCCTGGACTTCGCCTTCTCGTTCCCGCGCTGGTGGTGCGAGCAGTCAGGATGGACGACGGTTCAGGACGCGTGGCGGGCAAGCGCAGCCGACGGCGAGCAGTGGCTGGCCGACCCCCAATGGCCGTTCTGGGGGCGCCCGGGAATGCCCCGGGACCTTCCGCGGGAGCGCGGGTTGCGACGGACCGAACGGGAGGTCGGCGGCGCGGCCAAGTCGGTATTCCAGATCGGCGGAGCCGGATCCGTCGGGACCGGTTCGATCCGCGGGATGCCAACGCTCCTGCGCCTCGCCGACGCGGGATTTTCGATCTGGCCGTTCGCCGGGGCCGGCGATGCCACGGCGCTCGAGATCTATCCCCGCGTGCTCACGCGGGGCGCGACGGTCCACAAGGGGCGCTGGTCGTCGCGGCGGGCCTACCTCGGCCAGGCTCGGTTCAGCGGGCAGCCGGCGTCGCTGCTGGAACGGGCCGCAGGCTCGGAGGACGCGTTCGACGCGGCGGTGTCGGCGCTCGCGATGAGCGACCACCTGGACGCGATCGCGCGACTGCCGGCGACGAACGACACGGACTACGGCATCGAAGGGCGAATCTGGACTCCATAGGCGGCGCAGAAAGACGGCGCTGCCCCTCAGTCAGTCACCTCACGGCGCCGGGACACCAGCCGCGTCCGTGGTCTTCTCGAACTCCCGCTGCGTGCGTCCGTCCTGGATCGCTCCCCAGATCAGGCCTCCGAGGGCGAAGGTGACAAGCAGGCTGATGATCACGCCCGCGAAGAAGATGCCGACGCTGCTCATCGTCCGCTCCCCGTGGGCGTCGGACGAGCTGCGACCACGAAGGTCCCGAGCGACAGGATCGACGGGACCCAGAGGCCGACGAACAGGCCTTCGTCCTTGCTGCCCGTGAACCACAAGGTGACGGACAGGACAAAGGAGGCGAACGCGGCGAGCAGCAGCAGGGCGAAGGGTCTGGCGGCTTGGGACATGATTGCTCCCTGAATCGTTGGGGCGGAAGTGGATGCGCTCTGTCCTACGGCGCGGAACGCGGCGCGGTTGTCCGGTGAACCGCTGGGTCGTCACCGCGCGTATCCCGAGCAGACGATCAGCGACGGGAGTCACCATGGATCAACTTGAACAGCGGCGGGCCACGAGTGTGCTCGTGATCGGCACCGGGGCCGGCGGACTGCGCGCGGCGATCGAGCTGCGCCAGCGGGGCGTCGACGTGACGTGCGTCGGCAAGCGCCGCCGCGACGATGCGCACACCGTGCTCGCCGCCGGCGGGATCAACGCGGCGCTCGGGACGATGGACCCCGAGGACTCGTGGGAGCAGCACGCCGCCGACACCCTCCGTGAGGCCTACGGACTCGCGGACCCGACGACCGCCGAGATCCTCGCGCGTGAGGCGCCACGCGCGATCGACGAGCTCGTCAGCTGGGGTGCCGAGTTCCAGACCGAGAGCGACGGCCGGCTCAGCCAGCGGTATTTCGGCGCGCACCGCTACCGGCGGACGTGCTTCGCCGGTGACTACACCGGCCGTGAGATTCAGCGGACGCTCGGGCGCCGTGCCGCGCAGGTCGGCGTGAACGTCGATGAGAACGTCTACATCACGCGCCTGCTCGTGCGCGACGGCCGGGCGTTCGGCGCGTACGGCTTCGACCTCGAGGACGGCACGCGGCGGGTCTACCTCGCTGACGCGGTCGTTCTGGCGGCCGGCGGGCACACGCGCATCTGGCGCCGGTCCTCGAGCCGGCGCGACGAGAACACCGGGGATGCGATGCGCCTGGCCGCGCTCGCCGGCTGCCGCCTGCGCGACATGGAACTCGTGCAGTTCCATCCGACGGGGATGATCTGGCCCGAGGAGGCGGCGGGCACGCTCGTCACCGAAGCGGTGCGTGGCGAGGGAGGCATCCTGCGCAACGCCTCCGGGGAGCGCTTCATGGAGCGCTACGACCCCGAGCGCCTGGAGCTGTCGACGCGCGACCGCGTGGCGCTCGCCAACGACACGGAGATCAAGGCCGGTCGCGGCACGGAGCGTGGCGGCGTCCTGCTCGACGTGAGCCACCTGGACCGCCAGCTGATCCTCTCGCGGCTGCCGCGGATGTACCGCCAGTTCGTGGATCTCGTGATGCTCGACATCACGCGGGAGCCGATGGAGGTGGCGCCGACCGCCCACTACTCGATGGGCGGCGTCTGGGTCGATGCCGCGACCCACGCCACCGACGTCGAGGGCCTGTACGCGGTCGGCGAGTGCGCGACGGGCCTGCATGGGGCGAACCGGCTCGGCGGGAACTCGCTCGCTGAGTGCATCGTCTTCGGGCGCATCGTCGGCGAGCAGGCGGCAGCATGGTCGGCATCGCTCGACGCGCAGATTCGCGACCGCGGCGCGATCGCGGCCGCCGGCGAGGAGGTTGACGCGATGCTTGCGCTACGCGGGGACGGGTTCGTCCGGCCCCTCCAGCGCGCGGTCCGCGATCTGATGACCGATCACTGCGGCGTCGTGCGGACCGATCAAGGCCTCGCGGACGGTCTCGGGAAGCTCGACGAGATCCGCTCGGCGGCTTCCGCAATGGAGATCCGCACCGACATCGCGGGATTCGACGACCTCGCGCACGCGTTCGACCTCGACGGGTCGTTGCTGGCGGCTCAGGCGACGCTCGAGTCGGCGCGCGAGCGCCGCGAGTCGCGCGGGTGTCACGTCCGCTCGGACTTCCCCGAGCAGGAGCCGTCGCTGCTCGTCAATCTGACCTGGCGCTCCGACGGGTCGGCGATCGCCCACGAGCCGGTCGGACGCGCATCGGCGGCGATCGAGCAGCTCGCCGGCGAGCCCGAACTCGAGGTCGCCGGGCGCCTGCTGGAGTGACTGCGGCAGACCGTGCGCTGCGTGCACCGCACGGTCGGGTCGCGAGATGAGAATCCGCCGGCGGCCGTTGTGCAACACCGCCCGATGGGAGTAATCTCGCGGCGTGGATCGAGACTTCGACGCCCGCCGTAAGGCGGGGCCGGTGCGCCGGAAGGGGACCGGCCGGTGGACGATCGCGGTGCTGCTCGCGACCGCCGCAGTCCTCGCGTGGCCGGGCAGCGCGCCCGCCGGCCCAGGCTCGGGAAAGCTGCTCAAGGCCTCGCTGAAGAAGGCCTCGCCGGCGCCGCCGAGGTACAACCTCCTCGGGACGTGGACCGTGAGCGGGAACAACGGAGCCGAGACGGGCGACATGCGCATCACCTCGATGAGCATGTCGACCGGGAGGTTCACTGGCACGTCCTATGGCGGCCGCCTCAGCGTCAAGGGCCGCGAGATCGGCACGTCGATCACGATCAAGCAGGCCGTCGGGACCTATCTGTCGACCGATATCGGCACGGTCACCACCGGCGGCCGGAAGATGGGCGGCAGCTACCGCGACAGCAGCGGCCGCACCGGGACCTGGACCGGCGTCAAGAACAAGCGTCGTGCCAAGCGCGCCCGAGAGGATTCGAACCTCTGACCTCCCGCTCCGGAGGCGGGCGCTCTATCCACTGAGCTACGGGCGCGAGCTGCGGTCCGCGGACCGGATCGCCAGCCTAGCGACCGCCGGTGCACCGACGCCACCGCCGCCGGTACGCTCGCGCCGGATGGACCTTGACCTGTTCTTCGCCGGCACCGGCGGCTCGGTGCCCAGTGCGCGCCGCGGGCTGCCGGCGCTGCTGCTGCGGCGCGGGGGCGACCGGATCCTGTTCGACTGCGGCGAGGGAACGCAGCGCCAGCTGCTGAAGTCGGTCGGCCTGGCCGACGTCGACGCGGTCTTCCTGACCCACCACCACGCCGACCACTGGCTCGGCCTGCCGGGGATGCTGAAGACGTTCGCGATGCGCGATCGCGACAAGCCGCTGGACGTCTTCGGGCCGCCCGGAACGCGGCGCCTGCTGGAGCAGCTGAAGGGCGTCTACGGCAACCTGCCCTACCGCTTCGACATCGTCGAGGTCGAGTCGGGCGACGCGATCGAGTTCTCGGGCTACGAGATTCAGGCGTTCAACGTGCGCCATCGCGGGCGCGCCTTCGGCTACGCGATCGTCGAGCAGGATCGGCCTGGCCGCTTCGATGAGGCGCGCGCCGTCGAGCTCGGCGTCACGCCCGGCCCGGACTTCGGGCGCCTGCAGGCGGGCGCGAGCGTCGGCGGCGTCGATCCCTCGCAGGTCGTGGGCGAGGCGCGGCGCGGGCGGAGGATCGTCCTGTCCGGCGACACGGCTCCATGCGACATGGTCGCCGCGGCGGCGGCCGGCGCCGACGTGCTGATCCACGAGGCGACGTTCACCTCGGCCGAGACCGTGCGGGCGAGCGAGACGCTGCACAGCACCGCCGCGCAGGCCGCCGCGATCGCCGCCGAGGCCGGCGTCGAGCTGCTGGCATTGACGCACGTGTCCCAGCGCCACCACGCGCGCGAGGTGCTCGACGAGGCCCGCGAGACCTTCGCCCGGACCGAGCTGCCGCGCGACTTCGACACGATCGAGGTGCCGTTCCCCGAGCGCGGCCAGCCCGTCCTGGTGCCGTGGGAACGCGGTGCTAGGCTGCCGCAAGCCGACTCCTTTAACCCGGTCCCGTGAGGCCAGGAAGGATCCCGTGAGCAGCACCAGCACCGAGAAGGTCGTCCTCGACGGCGACGACATCCGCCGAACCCTCGTGCGGATCGCCCACGAGATCGTTGAGCATCACGACGGTCCCGACGGCATCGCCGTCGTCGGCATCCATCGCCGCGGCGCGATCCTCGCGGCGCGTCTCCAGGCCCTGCTCAGCGACCTGCTCGACGCCGATGTGCCGCTCGGCACGGTCGACATCTCGTTCTACCGCGACGATCTCGCGCAGCGTCTGGACGCGCCCGAGGTGCATGCGACGCAGATCGACTTCCCGATCGACGGTGCGACGGTGATCGTGGTCGACGACGTCCTCTACACGGGACGCACGGTGCGCTCGGCGATCGAGGCGATCTTCGCCTACGGCCGCCCGGCGCGGGTCCAGCTGGCGGTCCTGGCCGATCGCGGCCACCGCGAGCTGCCGATCCGCCCGGACTACGTCGGCAAGAACCTTCCGACCGCCCGGGCCGAGCGCGTCAACGTCCGCGTCAGCGAGCTCGACGGCACGGACGAGGTCACGATCGGCGCCGCCGGCGGTCACGACGAGGAGCTGGCGGCATGAAGCACCTGCTGAGCATCGAGGACCTCGACCGGGCGGCGATTGAGCGCATCTGCGACCGCGCCGCGGCGTTCGAGGAGGTCGGCGAGCGCGACATCAAGAAGGTTCCCGCGCTGCGCGGCCGCACCGTCCTCAACCTCTTCTACGAGTCGAGCACGCGAACGCGCAGCTCGTTCGAGCTCGCCGCCAAGCGGCTCAGCGCCGACGTCGTCAACTTCGTCGCCTCCGGCTCGTCCGTCGACAAGGGCGAGTCGCTGAAGGACACGGTGCTGACGCTCAGCGCGCACCGGCCCGACGCGATCGTCATCCGCTGCCCGTGGGCCGGCGCGCCGGCGCTGCTGCCGGGCTGGACCGACGCGGCGATCGTCAACGCCGGCGACGGCAAGCACGAGCACCCGACGCAGGCGCTGCTCGACGTGTTCACGCTGCGCCGGCGGATGGCGAGTCTCGACGGGGCGAGCATCTGGATCGTCGGCGACGTCCTGCACTCGCGCGTGGCGCGATCCAACATCCTCGCCTTTCAGAAGATGGGCGCGCGGGTGACCCTCGCCGGCCCGCCGACGCTGATCCCGCGCGGGATCGAGGCGCTCGGCGTCGAGGTGCGCACGACGCTCGATGACCTGCGCGACGCCGATGTCGTGTACGCGCTGCGGATGCAGCACGAGCGGATGGAGCAGGCGTTCGTCCCGAGCCTGCGCGAGTACGCCTCCGTCTACCAGATCGACGGCCATCGCCTGAGCGCGCGGCAGTTGCTGATGCATCCCGGACCGGTCAATCGCGGCGTCGAGCTGTCCGGGGACATCGTCGACTCGCCGCAGTCGCTGATCCTCGAGCAGGTTGCCGCGGGCGTCGTCGTGCGCATGGCCGTCCTCTACGAAGTGCTCAGCGGCAGCCGCGCCGGCGAGCCCGTCCGGGAGCCGGCCCCCGCATGAGCCATCCCGTCAATGACCCGCTCGTCCGCGCGCCCGTCACGCCCGCCGACATGGTGATCCGGGGCGCCCGCGTCCTCGACCCTGGGAGCGATGTCGACGCGACGCTTGACGTGCTCGTGCGCGGTGGTGAGATCGCCGAGCTGGCGCCGGCCGGCACGCTGACGATCCCCGCCGGGACCGAGCAGATCGACGGCGAGGGCCGGACGCTCGTGCCGGCGTTCGTCGACCCGCACGTGCATCTGCGCACGCCGGGGCAGGAGCACAAGGAGGACCTGGAGACCGGGACGCGCGCCGCCGCCGCCGGCGGCTACTGCGCAGTCGTCGGGATGCCGAACACCGATCCGGTCGTCGACTCGGCGTCCGTCCTGCGCTCGCTGCGCGATGCCGCATCGCATCACGCGCGAATCCCCGTCGGCTTCCTCGGCGCGATCACGACCGGTCTCGACGGCCGCGAGCTGACCGAGATGGTCGCGCTGCGCCAGACCGGCGCGCTGGGCTTCTCCGACGACGGCCGGCCGCTCGTCAGCGCCGGGATGCTGCTGCGCGCGCTGCGCTACCAGAAGCTCGCGGGCGGGGTCATCGCGCTGCACGAGGAGGATCCGACGTTGTCGGCCGGCGGGGTGATGCACGAGGGCCCGATCAGCGCGCTGCTCGGCGTCGCCGGGATTCCGTCGGTCAGCGAGTCGACGATGGTCGCCCGCGATGCGGAGCTTGCCGGCTTCGAGGGCGGCCGCGTCCACATGCAGCACCTCAGCGCACGGCTGTCGGTCGAGGCCGTCGCCGCGGCCAAGGCGCGCGGCTGGCAGGTCACGGCGGAGGCAAGCCCGCACCATCTGTGCCTGACCGACGAGGCCGTCCGCACGCTCGACACGAGCATGAAGATGAACCCGCCGCTGCGCACCGAGGACGATCGCCAGGCGCTGATCGACGGGCTGCGCGACGGGACGATCGACTGCGTCGCGACCGATCACGCCCCGCACGCGCGCAGCGAGAAGGAGGTGCCGTTCGAGCAGGCACCGATGGGGACGACGGGCCTGGAGACCGCCTTCGCCGCCCTCTACACGGAGCTCGTGCTGCCCGGGGTGCTCGACCTCGCGACCCTGATCACGCGGATGACGGTCGGCGGCGCGACGCTCGATCTGCCGGTGCCGCGAATCGCGAACGGCGCCCAGGCCGACCTCTGCCTGCTCGATCTGGACGCCGAGTGGGTCGCCGGCGAGGACGGCTGGGAGAGCCGCTCGGCCAACTGCTGCTTCGCCGGGCGCACGCTGCGCGGCCGCGTGCTGCTGACCGTCGCCGCCGGCGCCGTCGCCTACCGCGAGCGCGGCTTCGCCGTCACGGCCGCTCCGGAGCTGGGGGCCTCGGCATGACCGTCGCCGAACGGCTCGATCGGGCGCGCACGGTGCTCGTCGTCGTCGACGTCCAGGAGGCCTTCCGCCCGGCGATCGACCACTTCGACGACGTCGTCGCCGCCAGCGCCACGCTGATCCAGGGCGCGCAGGCACTCGGCGTGCCGGTGGTCGTCACCGAGCAGTACCCGCAGGGTCTCGGCGCCACGGTGCCCGAGCTGCTGGGGCACCTGGCGGGCGTCGAGCGCCTGCCGAAGACGGTGTTCGCCGCCAATCGCGCCGACGGATTCGCGCTGGGGGCCCGCGACCAGGTGCTGCTCTGCGGCGTCGAGGCGCACGTCTGCGTCAGCCAGACGGCGCTCGACCTGCTGGCCGGCGGGACCGCCGTGCACATCGCCGCCGACGCGGTCTCGTCGCGCACCCAGCGGAACCGCGAGCTCGGCCTGCGCCGGGTCGAGGCGGCCGGCGCAACCATCACGAGCGTCGAGATGGCGCTGTTCGAACTCGTCGGCGCTGCCGGCAGCGAGGGCTTCAAGATGATTCAGAGGCTGGTCAAGTGACGCGCCCGGGGTATGTCCTGCTCGAGGACGGCACGCGATTCGACGGCGAGCTCTGCGGCGCCGCCACCGAGGCGACCGGCGAGGTCGTCTTCACAACCGGCATGGCCGGCTACCAGGAGTCGGTCAGTGACCCGTCGTTCGCCGGGCAGCTGATCACCTTCACCTACCCGCACATCGGCAACTACGGCGTCAGCGGGCCGGCGATGGAGTCCGACCGGGCACACGCGCGCGGGGTCATCATGCGCGAGGCCGGCAACCGCGAGGACGCGCCGAGCGCCGAGGGCGGCTGGCTGGACTGGCTGGCGGACTGCGGCGTCCCCGCCATCACGGGCGTCGACACGCGCTCGCTCGTTCGCCACATCCGCAGCGCCGGCGCGATGCGCGGCGGGATCTTCGCTGTGACCAGCGCCGACGCCGCCGACCGCGTCGCGGCCGAGCCGCCGATGGCCGGTCAGGACCTCGCCGGCCAGGTCACGCCGGCCGCGATGACGCGCCACGGCGAGGACAACGACGGACCGCTGATCGCCGTGATCGACACCGGCATCAAGCTGTCGATCGTCCGCAACCTCGTCGCCCGCGGCGCGCGGCTGGAACTGCACCCGTGCACCGTCAGCCCGCAGGACCTCGTCGCCGGCGACCCCGACGCGGTGTTCCTCGCCAACGGGCCGGGCGATCCGGCGGCGCTCGATCACGTCGTCGAGACCGTCCGCGCCGTCGTCGGCACGCGCACGGTGTTCGGCATCTGCCTCGGCCATCAGCTGCTCTGCCGCGCCGTCGGACTCGACACGTTCAAGCTGCCGTTCGGGCACCGCGGCGGCAACCACCCGGTCAAGGACCTGCGCAGCGGCAAGATCGAGATCACCTCGCAGAACCACGGCTTCGCGGTCGCAGCCCCTGACGGCGGCCTGCGCGTCGAGCATGACGAGCCGGTCCGCTGGGAGACCGACTTCGGCGCCGCTGAGCTGAGCCACGTGAACCTCTACGACCGCACGGTTGAAGGGCTGACGCTGCTCGACGTGCCCGGCGGGACGGTCCAGTACCACCCCGAGGCCGGGCCCGGGCCCAACGACGCGCTGCACTTCTTCGACGACTTCCTGGCCGGACTGGGCCGGACGGGAGCCCCGGCCTGATGCCGCGCCGCGACGACATCCAGAAGATCCTGATCATCGGCTCCGGGCCGATCGTCATCGGACAGGCGGCGGAGTTCGACTACTCCGGCGTGCAGGCCTGCAAAGTGCTGCGCGAAGAGGGCTACCAGGTCGTCCTCGTCAACTCCAACCCGGCGACGATCATGACCGATCCGGAGTTCGCCGACGCGACCTACGTCGAGCCGCTGCTGCCCGGGCCGCTCGCGCAGATCATCGAGAAGGAGCGCCCCGACGCGCTGCTGCCGACGCTCGGCGGTCAGACGGCGCTGAACCTCGCCAAGGCGCTGTCCGAGAACGGCACGCTGGAGCGCTTCGGCGTCGAGCTGATCGGCGCCAACGCCGAGGCGATCGAGCGTGCCGAGGACCGCGACAAGTTCCGCCAGACGATGGAGATGGCGGGTCTGAAGATGCCGCGCTCGGCGATTGCGACGACGCTGCAGGAGGCACTCGACCAGCTGGCCGATGTCGGCCTGCCGTGCATCGTGCGCCCGGCGTTCACGCTCGGCGGCCGCGGCGGCGGCATCGCCTACGACGAGGCCGAGTACCGCACGATCGTCCAGCGCGGCATCGAGGCCTCGCCGATCGGCCAGGTCCTGCTCGACCAGTCGGTGATCGGCTGGGGCGAGTTCGAGCTCGAGGTGATGCGCGACCACGCCGACAATGTCGTGATCGTCTGCTCGATCGAGAACATCGACCCGATGGGCGTGCACACCGGTGACAGCGTCACCGTCGCGCCGCAGCAGTCGCTGACCGACCATCTGTACCAGCGCCTGCGCGACCAGGCGATCGCCGTGATCCGCGCCGTCGGCGTCGAGACCGGCGGCTCCAACGTGCAGTTCGCGGTCAACGCCGAGACCGAGGAGATCCTCGTCATCGAGATGAACCCGCGCGTCTCGCGCTCCTCGGCGCTGGCGTCGAAGGCGACGGGCTTCCCGATCGCCAAGATCGCCGCGCGGCTGGCCGTCGGGTACACGCTCGACGAGATCCCGAACGACATCACGCAGATCACCCCCGCGAGCTTCGAACCGACGATCGACTACGTCGTCGTCAAGTGGCCGCGGTTCGCGTTCGAGAAGTTCGCCGGCGCCAGCGAGGTGCTGACGACGCACATGAAGAGCGTGGGGGAGGTGATGGCGTTCGGCCGCACCTTCCAACAGGCGTTCGCCAAGGCGATGCGCAGCCGCGAGCTGGACAGCCGGCCCGACCTGGCCGCTCGCAGCGACGCGGAGTTGCTGGACTCGCTCAAGGTCCCCGACGCCGAGCGCTACGACGTGCTGCTGGAGGCGTTCCGGCGGGGCGCGGGCGTCGACGACGTTCACGAGCGCACGCGCATCGACCTCTGGTTCCTGCACCAGCTGCACGCGCTGGCGCTGGACCCCGGCGCGCCGTTTGCCGGCGAGCGCTCGTTCAAGTCGGTCGACACCTGCGCGGCCGAGTTCGCCGCGCGCACGCCGTACTACTACTCGGGCTGGGATCGCACGGTCGATCACGAGGTCGAGCGCGGCGACAACCCGTCGGTCGTGATCCTCGGCGCCGGGCCGAATCGCATCGGCCAGGGCATCGAGTTCGACTACTGCTGCGTCCACGCCGCGATGACCGTCCGCGAAGCCGGGCGCGACGCGGTGATGATCAACTGCAACCCGGAGACGGTCTCGACCGACTACGACACCTCGGACCGGCTGTACTTCGAGCCGCTGACGCTCCAGGACGTGCTGGCCGTCTGCGAAATCGAGCAGCCCGAGGGCGTGATCGTCCAGTTCGGCGGGCAGACGCCGCTGAAGCTGGCGGCCGGGCTGGTCGCCGCGGGCGTTCCGCTGCTCGGGACGAGCGTCGACGCGATCGACCTGGCCGAGGACCGCGGGCGCTTCGGCGACCTGCTCGCACGACTGGGCTACGCCGCGCCGCCGTACGCCACCGCGCTGTCGGTCGACGAGGCGATCGGCGCCTCGTCGCAGGTCGGCTTCCCGCTGCTCGTGCGGCCGAGCTACGTGCTCGGCGGGCGGGCGATGGAGATCGTCTACTCGCGCGAGGGACTCGAGGACTACCTGCGCCGCCACGCGCCGGCATCGGACGCCGTCGACGAGCCGCGTCCGATCTTCCTCGACCGCTTCCTTGAGAATGCGATCGAAGTCGACGTCGACGCGCTCTGCGATGGCGAGGACGTCTGGGTCGGCGGCGTCATGCAGCACGTCGAGGAGGCCGGCATCCACTCCGGCGACAGCGCCTGCGTGCTGCCCCCGCACTCGCTGGGGCCGGAGATGCTCGAGCGGATCACGGAGCACGCGCGCGGGATCGCGCTCGGCCTCGGGGTCGTCGGCCTGATGAACGTGCAGTTCGCCGTCCACGCGGGCGAGCTCTACGTGATCGAGGCCAATCCGCGCGCCTCGCGGACGGTGCCGTTCGTCAGCAAGGCGATCGGCATCCCGCTGGCCAAGCTCGCCTGCCGGATCATGCTCGGCGAGAAGCTGGCGGACATGAACCTGCCGTCCGATCCGATGGCCAGCGGTCACGTGTCGGTCAAGGAGGCCGTGCTGCCGTTCGACCGCTTCGAGGGCGCCGACGCGCTGCTCGGCCCGGAGATGCGCTCGACAGGCGAGGTGATGGGCATCGCGGCCGACTTCCCGACGGCGTTCGCAAAGGCGCAGGCGGCCGCGGGCGCCGCGCTGCCGCTGAGCGGCACGGTCTTCATCACCGTCACCGACGCCGACAAGTCCGGTGCCTTCGCGATCGCCCAGACGCTGCACGACCTCGGCTTCGAGATCGTCGCCACGCGCGGGACCAAGGAGGCGTTCGAGCGGATGGGGATCCCCACCGGCGAGCTGCAGAAGATCGGTGAGGGCTCGCCGAACGTCGTCGACTGGATCCAGAGCGGCAAGGTCGACCTCGTCGTCAACACGCCGACCGGCTCCGGCGCCCGGACCGACGGCTGGCAGATCCGCCGCGCCGCGATCGCCCGCGGCGTGCCGTGCCTGACGACGCTGTCGGCCGGCATCTCCGCCGCGCGCGCGATCGCCGCCGCGCGCCAGGGCGAGGCCGAGGTCGTCTCGCTCCAGGAGATCCACCGCGGCCAGTCGATCGGGGCGCCGGCGTGAGACCCGGTCCGGTGCCGGTCGCCGGGACCCCGCGCACGACTGCGCCGCCCGGACGGCGGCTGCTGACCGTCGGCCCGCGCGCCGAGTACGGCGCGTACATCGTCCTGTCGGCCGCGGATCTGGACGGCCCGCTGCCGCAGCCGGGGCAGTTCTACATGCTGGCCGCCGGTGAGCGCTGGGGCGGGGGCGAGGACGAGCGGCCCTATCTGCCGCGCGCCTTCTCGGTCCTGCGCGTCGGTGAGCACGGCCTGGAGTTCATGCTCGAGCGCGTCGGCCCGGGCACGACGCGACTCGCGGAACTCGCTCCCGGCGATGGGCTCTGGGTGACCGGGCCGCTGGGCCAGGGGTTCACCGCGCCTGAGGATGAACGGCGCGCGGTGCTCTGCGGCGGCGGCGTCGGCACCGCGCCGCTGGCGCTGCTGCAGGACGGGCTGCGCGTCGCCGAGCGCCCGGCGCCGGTGCTCCTCGGCTTTCGCGACCACGCGCACGCGCTCGGTGCGGCGCTGATCCCCGGGTCGCGCGTGGCGACCGACGACGGCTCGGTCGGCCATCACGGCCTCGTCACCGAGCTGCTCGCCGACGAGCTCGACGACAACGACCATGCGGTCGTCTACGCCTGCGGGCCGCCGGCGATGCTCGAGGCCGTGCGCGCGCTGTGCGCGGCGCGAGAGGTCCCGTGCCAGCTGGCGCTGGAAGCCGGGATGGCGTGCGGGTTCGGCGCCTGCTTCGGCTGCGTCGTGCCGGCCGCCGACGGGAGCTACCTGCGCGTCTGCGTCGACGGACCGGTCATCGGCGGCGAGCGGCTCGACACGTGCCTGGTCGCGGGTCACGCGGCATGAGCGTCACCTTCTGCGGGCTGGAGCTCGTGCACCCGATCGTCAACGGATCGGGCACGTTCGACGCGATCGCAGCGCGCCAGGCCTTCGGCCCCGGCTTCGACGACGTCTTCCCGTTCTCGGCCTACGTCTCCAAGACGA
The DNA here is from genome assembly GCA_038224135.1 of Solirubrobacterales bacterium. Lineage (GTDB taxonomy): Bacteria > Actinomycetota > Thermoleophilia > Solirubrobacterales > Solirubrobacteraceae > F1-60-MAGs163. Next base: position 9,300 of record JBBRFO010000031.1, on the reverse strand, counting down.
TCACGGCGGCGCCGCGGGCCGGCAACCCACCGCCCCGCCTGTTCGAGGTGCCGGCGGGGCTGATCAACTCGATCGGCCTGCCGAACAAGGGCCTCGACGGCTGGCTCGCGAGCGACCTTCCGCAGCTCGCGACGCTGCCGGTGCCGCTGATCACGAACGTCATGGCCAACAGCGCCCAGGAGATCCTCCCGCTGGTCGACGCACTCGACGACCGGCCCGAAGTGGCGGCGATCGAGCTCAACGTCTCGTGCCCGAACGTGCGCACGGGCCTCGACATCGGATCGGATGCCGGCGAGCTGGGCCGATTCGTCAGCGCGGTGCGCCCGCGGACCACGAAGCCGCTGATCGTCAAGCTGACGCCGAACGCCGCCGACGTGCCGGGCATCGCCCGGGCGGCCGAGGCTGCCGGCGCCGACGCGGTCAGCCTGCTCAACACGCTGCGGGCGTTCGCGCCGGCGCCGGGCGGGGCGGGCGCGGCATGGCTGGGCGGCGAGACCGGCGGAATGTCGGGTCCGGCGCTGCGCGCGGTCGCACTGGCGCAGGTGCGAGCGGTCGCGGCGTGCGTCGCGATCCCGATCGTCGGCATGGGCGGGGTCGCCAGCGGGCGCGACGCGCGCGCCTTCCTCGACGCGGGCGCAACGCTCGTCGCCGTCGGGACCGAGAGCTTCCGCGATGCGCTCGCAGGTGCCAGGATTCGCGACGAGCTCGCGGAGTTGTCCGCAAATACCGGGCTTGTATTTTCGTGAACATGCCTTCCAGCCCGCATCGCGCGGGAAAAGCGCTGCAAATGAGCTGGAAACCATCAAGCAGTGTGAAGAACGCTGCACCTCAGGTCGAGGTCCATGCGAATTCCGCCCCCGCGCCTTGTCCGCCGGGGGCGAATGTGTATGCTCGCCGCGACGTGCCCCCGGCCACCGACATCGACGCCACAAAGCCCACCGTCGCGCCGGAGCGATCGCACGTGCAGCGCATGGAGGCGCTCCAGCGCGCCAACGACATCCGGACGCGCCGGGCGCAGCTCAAGCGCGACCTGCGCGCAGGCCACGTGGCGATCCACAGCCTGTTGCTCAACCCGCCGGAGTACCTCGAGACCGCAAAGGTCTTCGACATGCTGCTCGCCGTGCCGAAGTACGGCCGCGTCAAGGCCAACAAGGTCCTGCAGCAGTGCCGCATCTCCCCGAGCAAGACCGTCGGCGGCCTGTCCGAGCGCCAGCGCGGCGAGCTCGTCTCGTCGCTGCAACGGCCGCGGCGATAGGCCCGCCTCGCGGCCTCGCCGCGAGACCTTCCGCGCGAGATCCGAGTTGTCCCCGCTGGAAGGGGGACAACCCCGGACGGCCAGCTCCGCCCGCGTCGAGATCGGTGCTGTCCCCGCTGAAAGGGGGACAACCCCGGACGGCCTGCTCCGCCCGCGTCGAGATCCGACTTGTCCCCGCTGGAAGGGGGACAACCCCGGACGGCCAGCCAAGCGACGGCGAACAACTGACTTCCCCTTGAGGCCGCCGTTCCGCCCCGCCGCACGCGCCGAGCCTCCGACGCCGCAGACCCCACCGAAGCCACCCGAAGCCGCTCCCGCCGGACAGCCCCCTAGGGTCTCGCGCCGTGGCGCGCGTGGTCGTCATCACGGGGCCCTCGGGGGTCGGGAAGGGCACGCTGATCCGGTTGCTGCGCGAACGGCTGCCCGCGCTGGGGCTCAGCGTGTCGGCGACGACGCGGGCGCCGCGGCCGGGCGAGGTCGACGGCTACGACTACCACTTCCTCAGTGACGCCGAGTTCGACCGGCTGGTCGCCGAGGGCGCGTTCGTCGAACACGCCGAATACGCGGGGCGCCGCTACGGGACGCTCGCCTCGGAGCTGGAGCTGCGCACCGCCGCGGGCGAAGCCGTCGTCCTGGAGATCGAGGTCGACGGCGCGCGCCAGGTGCGTGCCGCGATCCCGGACGCGCTGCAGGTGTTCATCGCTCCGCCGTCGCGCGCGGCGCTGCGCGAGCGCCTCGTCGGCCGCGGGACCGACGCGCCGGACGTGATCGAGCGGCGCCTGGAGGTCGCCGAACGCGAGCTCGACGCCCAGGACGAGTTCGCGCACGTCGTCGTCAACGACCGCCTGGAGGACGCGGTCCGCGAGCTCGTGGCAGTCGTGCGGCCGGCGCTCGGCGGGCCGGTAGACTGATCAACATGATCCAACCGCGCATCGACACGCTCCTCGAGCAGGTCGACTCCAACTACGCCGCCGTCCTCGTCGCCGCGAAGCGCGCGCGCCAGATCAACAGCTACTACCACAACCTCGGTGAGGGAACGTTCGACGAGTTCCCGCCGCCGATGGTCGAGAGCCACTCGCACAACTACCTCACGATCGCGCTCGAGGAAGTCGCCAGCGGAAAGGTCTCCTACCACTACCGGTAGGGGCTCCGCGGACTCCCGGACCGGGGGAGGGACGCGATGGCACGGATCCTCGTCGGCGTCAGCGGGGGGATTGCGGCCTACAAGGCGCTGGACCTCGTACGTCTGGCGACGAAGGCCGGCCACGCCGTCCGCGTGATCCAGACGCCGGACGCCCAGCGGTTCGTCGGGGCGGCATCGTTCGCCGCGCTGACCGGGGCGCCGGTCCTGACCGACGAGTTCGAGCGCGACCCGGCCCGCGGCGCGTTCCCCGACCAGGCGCCGCCCGACCACGACCCGCTGAGTCACCTCGAACTGGTCCGCAACGCCGACGTGTTCCTGATCGCCCCGGCGACGGCCAACACGATCGCCAAGCTCGCCCACGGCCTGGCCGACAATCTGCTGACGAGCGCCGCGCTTGCCGCGACCTGCCCGGTCCTCGTCGCGCCCGCGATGAACCACCACATGTGGGGTCACGCTGCGACCCAGGCCAACATCGCGACGCTCCGCGACCGGGGCGTGACGATCATCGATCCCGGCGTCGGCGCGCTCGCCTCCAAGCACGAGTGGGGCGCCGGCCGGCTCGCCGAGCCCGCCGATCTGCTCGCCGCCGCACAGGCCGTCGTTCCCGCCGGCCCGCGGCCCTGGGATGGCCTGCGCGTGCTGGTGACCGCCGGCGGCACGCGCGAGCCGATCGACGCCGTGCGCTTTGTCGGCAACCGCTCCTCCGGGCGGATGGGCTTCGCGATCGCCGATGCCGCCGCGGGACTCGGCGCGCAGGTGACGGTCATCGCCGCGAACGTCGCGCTGCCGCGCTCGCCGTCCGTCGGCTACGTCGACGTCGTCACCGCCGCCGAACTGCAGCAGGCGTGCGAGACGGCGTTCGCGGACTGCGACGTGCTGGTGATGACGGCTGCCGTCGCCGACTTCCGCCCGGCCGACCCGGCGAGCGGCAAGCTGAAGAAGGACGGCCGCCGAGAACTGTCGATCGACCTCGAGCCGACCGCCGACGTGCTGTCGGCGCTCGCTGCTCGTCGCCGGCCGGGGCAGACGCTGGTCGGGTTCGCCGCCGAGCACGGCGCCGGCGCGATCGCCTACGGGCGCGACAAGCTAACCCGCAAGGGCCTCGACGCGATCGTCGTCAACGACGTCGGCGCGCCGGGCGTCGGCTTCGACGCACTGGAGAACGAGGTGACGATCCTGACGGCGTCGGGCGAGCAGCACGTCCCGCGCGCGAGCAAGCCGCAGATCGCCGCCGCGATCCTCGATGCGATCGGCGCGCTGCGCGGCGCGCCAGACCGCCTGCAGGCACCGGCGCCGTGAGCGACGCCGGCGAGCCGCGAGGCGACGCGCCCGATGGTCCCGTCGACGCCGACCAGGTCGACGCGGCGAGGCAACTGGCGCGACGCGTCACCGAGGCCGTCCGCCGCGCCGTCGAGGTCCGGCCCGACGTGATCGAGGACGTGATCATCGCGATCCTCGCCGAGGGTCACGTGCTGATCGAGGACCTGCCCGGGGTCGGCAAGACCACGCTGGCGCGGGCCGTCGCGCGCACACTCGGGCTGCAGTTCGCGCGGATCCAGTGCACCTCGGACCTGCTGCCGGCCGACGTCGTCGGCACGAGCGTGTTCCACCGCGGCGAGGAGGACTTCGCCTTCCGGCCCGGACCGATCTTCGCCAACGTCGTGCTCGTCGACGAGATCAATCGCGCCTCGCCCAAGACGCAGTCGGGACTGCTCGAGTGCATGCAGGAGCGCCGCGTCACCGTCGACGTGCACTCGCACGAGCTGGCGCGGCCGTTCATCGTCCTGGCAACGCAGAACCCGGTCGAATTCGAAGGCACCTACCCGCTGCCCGAGGCGCAGGTCGACCGTTTCATGATGCGCCTGGCACTCGGCTATCCCACCCCGGCGGGCGAGGCGGCGATGCTTGAAGCGCACGAGGGCGGTGACCGGGTCGAGTCGCTGGAGGCCGTCGCGGGGCTGCCCGACGTGCTCTCCGCACAGGAAGCGGCCCGCCGCGTCCATGTGTCGCCCGCGCTGCGCGCGTACGTCGTCGCGCTGCTGGGCCGCACGCGCGAGGACCGCCGCGTCGCGCTCGGCGCCAGCCCGCGCGCCGGGCTGCTGCTGATCCGCGCGGCCAAGGCCCGGGCGCTGCTCCAGGGCCGCGACCACGCGCTGCCGGACGATGTGCAGGCGCTGGCGGGCGCGGTGCTGACCCACCGGATCCTGCTGTCGCCCGACGCGATCGAGGTGACCGCCGACGTCGTCGTCGCCGACGCGCTGGCCGCCACCGGGGCGCGCTGAGGCGGCGGGCGGGCGGCCGCGGTGACGCGCACGCGCGACACGCTGCTGCTCGGCGCGCTGCTGATCGGCGCGGCGCTGATCTTCGACGCGCCGTCGCTGGACGTCGCGGGCGTCGCGCTGGTGCTGCTCGGCGGGGCCTGCGAGTTGTGGGTCCGCGCCGCGGCACGTGACATCTCGGTCGAGCGCGACCTCGCCGTCACACGCGTGGTCGAAGATGCTCCGCTCGACGTCGGCGTCGTCGTCCGCGGAACGACGATCGGTGCGCCGTCGGGCGAGCTCGTCGATCCGTTCCTCGCCGGACAGGCGGCGCTGCTGCGACCGGGCCGCCGCGTGCAGCGATTCCGGATCCGCGCCCGCTTCGCCCAGCGCGGGCGCCGCAGCCTGGCGCCGCCGGCCGTCGTCGTCCGCGACCCGCTCGGGATGGCCCAGCGGACGATCCGCGGGAGCGAGCCGGCCGAGCTGCTCGTCCTGCCGCGGACCGAGCCGCTCGTCATCGCCGGCGCGGTCGGCGGGCGCCGTCCGGGTCCGTGGCTGCGCAGCCTGTCGCTGGCCGCGGACGTCGACCTCGACGGCCTGCGCCCGTATCGCCCGGGGACGTCCGCGTCGCGGATCTACTGGCAGGGACTCGCGCGCGGCTCCGAGCTGACCGAGCGCCGGCTCAGCTCCGGATCGGATGAGCGCGCGCTCGTCGTGCTCGATACACGCGGCGCGGCGCCGACCGATCTCGACGCGGCGGTCCGCGCGGCGGCGTCGCTCTGTCGCCACCTCGCGGAGCTGCGCGGCTGCCGGCTCGGGCTGCCCGGGCAGCGCCGGCCGCTCGACGTCGGACCAGGCCTGCGCGGCTGGGACGCAGCACTGACGCAGCTGGCACTGGTTCAGCGCGGCGGCGGACCCAGCGCGAGCGCGCTCGCGCAGCGGCGCGGCCTGCTGATCTGGGTCTCGGCGCAGCGCCTGACCGCCGCGCCGCAGGCGCTCGTGCGCAGCGCCGCGGGGACGCAGGTGCTGGTCACTCCCGGCGAGCTGCCGGGAGCAGCGCCGGCGTTCAGGGTCGCCGGCTGCAGCGGGCACGTCCTGCGCGACCGGCGACGTACCGTGGCCGGCGCCGATGCACTCTCCGGAGCGGTGCGATGAGCACCGCGACGCTGGCGCGGGCGGGGCACGTGACCGCCGCGGGCGCGCGCGGCGGGCTGGCGCGTGCGCTGGCCTTCGGCGCGCTCAGCGCGTTCGCACTGCTCACCTGGTCGCGCCTGGTCGCGCCCGGCTGGACACTTGGTGCGCTGGCGACCGCCACCTGCGCGACACTCGTGGCGTCCGGCGTCCTGGAGCGCCGCCGTGGCGGGCGGTTGCGAGCGCTGGCGCCGGCCGCGTGGCTCGTCGTCGCCGGGCTGCTGCTGTCCGGGGTGCCGCCGCGGCTGCTGCTGCCCGACCGCTGGCGCGACCTCGTCACGGGGATCGGCGACGGCGTCGCGACGCTGTCCTCACTGACCGTGCCGTACGCCGGTCACGACGCGTGGGCGCGGCGTGTCCTGCTGCTCGCCGGGGTGGCGTTCGTTGTCGCGGCGGGGATCGCCGCCGCCCGCGCCCGGACGCGGCCCGGTGGCTCGCAGCTGGTGCCCGCGACCGCGCTCGTCGCCCTGTACACGGTCGGCGTGATCCAGCTGCAGCCGCGGAGCCCGGCGCTGTCGGGCGCCGCCTGCGCGCTGCTGCTCGCGGCGCTGCTGTGGGCCGATCGCATACCGGCCGGGCTCGGCGCGACGGCGGCGTCGCTGATCATCGGGGCGACGCTCGCCGGGATGGTCGCGCTGCCGGTGCTCGATCGATCCGGGCCGCTGGTCGACCTCCAGCAGCTGACCTCGGACGCGACCGCCTCGCGGACCGCGACCTATCGCTGGGACCACGACTACGGGCCGCTGCGCTGGCCACGTCGCGGCCGTGAGGTCCTGCGGGTCGCGACGACCAAGCCGTCGTACTGGAAGGCCGAGGTGCTCGACGGCTTCGATGGTCGCGCCTGGCGCCAGGCCGGCGGCGTCGCCTCGTTCGAGCCGGCGTCCGATCGCCGGACCGTGTCCTCGGGCTGGACGCGCCGGATCTCGGTCACCGTGCGCGACCTGCGCATCGCCCAGTTCGTCGGCGCCGGCGAGACGCTCGGGATCCAGCGATCGGTGCTGCCGGCGGTGGCCCAGGCCGGCGGGTTCTTCGTCAGCGACCAGCGTGAGCTGCACCGCGGCGACACCTATACGGCGACGGTCTACACGCCGCGGCCGTCGGTCCGCGACCTGGCCCGGGCAGGCACGAACTACCCGAGCTTCGCCCGGCTGTGGCTGCGCGTCGACCTGCCCGACGCGCCGGTCACGCGGACGGCGGCCGACGTCGGCGTGCCGGTCGAGGCGCAGTTCGCGCCGTTCGGCCGCCGCGACGCGACGCTCGTCAGCTTCCGCGGGGGCGGCACGGGGATCGTCACGACCGACCACCCCGACGCGATCGTTCGCGGCAGCGGGCTGGGACGGATCTACGCGTTGGCGCAGCGGCTGCGACGCGGCGCGGCGACGCCGTACGCGTTCCTGCGGGCGGTCCAGTCCCGCGTCACGAACGGGGCGAGCTACGACGAGAACCCGCCCGTCAGCGCCACGCCGCTCGAGACGTTCCTGTTTCGCGACCGGCGCGGGTACTGCCAGCACTTCTCCGGCGCGATGGCACTGCTGCTGCGGATGGGCGGCGTGCCGGCGCGCGTCGCGACGGGCTTCAGCCCCGGGACGTACGACCGCCCGAACCGTCAGTACATCGTCACCGACCTGGACGCCCACTCGTGGGTCGAGGCGTACTTCCCGCGGATCGGCTGGGTCACGTTCGACCCGACGCCGGCGGCGGCTCCGGCGCGCGAGCAGTTCGCCGACCTCGCCGCCGGCGGGCGGATCCGGCCGCAGGCGACGACGGGGGCTGCCGGAGACCGGCCCGGCGACGGGCCGGGGGCCGCATCGACCACCAGCGGCTCGGCTGCCGGCTCGCGCCGCGCGGTGACGCTGCTGGTGGTGCTGATCCTGGCGCTGCTCGCGGGGTCGATCGTGCTCGTGCGCCGCAGGCGGGCGGGTGCCGGGCCGCCGACCGCACCCGAACTGGCCGAGCTCGAGCAGGCGCTGCACCGGAGCGGCCGGACGCCGACCCCCGGGACGACGATCACGGCACTGCAGCGCACGCTGGGCGACTGCGGCGGCTACTTCCGCGCACTCAGCGACCAGCGCTTCGGCGCCGGTGGTCCCGGGCCCGGCCGAACCGAACGCCGCGCATTGCGCCGGGCGCTCGGCGACGGGCTCGGCCCCGCCGGCGTCCTGCGCGCCTGGTGGGCAGTCCCACCGCGGCGATGGCAGCGTCCGATGAGCGAGCGGGGCTAACCTCGATCTGGTCGATGGAGTCCGCCTACGACCTGTTTCATCGGGGCACGGCGCTGCTCGAGGCGGGGGATGCGCACGCGGCCGTCGTGCCGCTGTCCCGCGCCGCCGAGCTGGAGCCGCAGAAGGCGTCGGTTCGCGAGGCGCTCGGCCGCGCGCTGTTCGGAGCGCAGCGCTACGCCGAGGCGGCCGTCGAGTTCCGTGTCGTGGTCGACGGCGCGCCGACGAACGACTACGCGCTGTTCTGCCTGGGGCGCTCGCTGCAGCTGCTCGGCGACCACGCGGCAGCCCGTCATCCGCTGGCGCTGGCGGCCACGCTGCGACCCGAGCGGGCCGACTACCGGCGCTACCTGGAACGTGCCCGGCGCAGCGCCGGCGAGGCCTCCTGAGCGCCCCCGCGCGGGCCGTTGCACGAACCCGCGCAGGACCCCTGCGGTGCTATGGTCCTCGCACAGCTTTCGAATGCTGGTCGCGTGACCGGCGGAGTACCGAGAGCGGGCGCACGCCCGCTCTTTCTGTTTCATGAGCACGAATCTGCACCACGACGTCGAAACCCGCCTCGGACAGAACATGCCCGAGGTCGAAGTGCTGCTCGTGGAGGTCGCCTCGGGCGCGCTGCAGATCACGATCGATCATCCCGAGGGCGTCACGCTGGGGCTGTGCGAGCAGGTCACGCACGCACTCAGCGACCTGCGCGAGCAGTACGCGCTCGAGGTCTCCTCGCCGGGTCGCGAGCGGCCGTTGACCAAGCCGGATCACTTCCGCCGCTACCTCGGGCGCCGGGCGCGCGTGCGCACCCGCGTGTCGCGTGACGGGCACAAGAGCTTCACCGGCGAGCTCGTCGGTGCCTCCGACGCCGAGGTCACGATCGCGGTCCCCGATGGCATGGTCTCGATCCCGTACGCCGACATCCACCGTTCGAACCTCGTGGAGGAGTAGGCATGTCCCGAGACATCATCGACGCGATGCGCGCGCTGGCCGAGGAGAAGGGCATCAGCCCCGACCGGCTGATCGCCGCCCTCGAGGACGCGCTGCTGTCGGCCTACAAGAAGCAGCCCTCGGCTGCCAAGTACGCGCGCGTCGAGATGGATCCCGAGTCCGGCGACTACCGCGTCATCGAGCTGATCGTCGAGACGATCGACGAGGGGACCTACCTGGACCCGGAGACGGGCGAGTACGTCGAGCCGCAGGAGGTCGAGATCGACCCGGCGAAGTTCGCGGAATATCGCGACC
>JBBRFO010000030.1:0-27318 GCA_038224135.1 Solirubrobacterales bacterium | reverse complement strand
CGCGAGCTTCATGGCTCGCGCGCTCCAGGCCAAGGGCTTCAGCGTCGACATCGCACGCGACGGCCGAGAAGGCCTGGACCGGGCGATGTCACGGGCCTACGAGCTGATCATCCTCGACCTGCGGATGCCGGACGTCAACGGCGTCACCGTGCTCAAGGAGTTCCGCCGCGACCGCCCGCATCAGCGGGTCATGGTCGTCTCGGCGGCCGCCGGGGTCGAGGTCAAGGTCCGCTGTCTGGAGCTCGGCGCGGTCGACTTCCTGGCCAAGCCGTTCGAGCTGGCCGAGCTGACCGCCCGCGTCGCGGCTCGGGTCGGCGCCCCGATGTCCGAGACCGATCCCGACGACCGCTACCTGCGGGTCGGCTCGCTCACGCTGGACCTGTACCGCCACGCGGTGGACACCGGTGCGGGCTCGGGCTTCGTCCCGCTCTCGACCCGCGAATTCGACCTGTTGCGCTTCCTGATGACGCGTGCCGGCCGCCCGTGCTCGCGCGAGCAGCTCCTGGCCGCCGTCTGGGACACGTCGTTCGAGACGGGCACCAACGTGGTCGACGTCTACGTGCACCGCCTGCGCCACAAGCTCGGCGGCAGCCAGATCGAGACCCTGCGCAACGTCGGGTATCTCCTTGAGCCGGTCTGAACGCAACTGGGAGCTCGCCTGGGTGATCTGGTGCCTGTGCTGCGTCGCGGGCATGCTGATCGATCCGGGCCTGCAGACGGTCTACTTCCACTGGATCTGGATCAGCCTGGCGATGATCTCCGGCTTCCACATGTGGGGCGTCAAGAAGGCCGCGGTCGCCGTCGCATTCATCGCGCCGATCACCGCGGCCGCGATCATCATCCCGACGGGCGCGTCGGCAGCCGCACCGATCGAGGTCACCGAGGTGCCGCTGATGGCGGCCGTCTACGCCGCGATGGTCTGGCACGCGCGGCGCCGGCAGGCGGCGATGGACGAGGTCAGCGAGTCGCGCACGCGCGAGCTCGACTTCGTCCGTGACGCCGCCCACGAGCTGCGCACCCCGATCACGATCGCGCGCGGCCACACCGAACTGATCCGGGATGCCGTCACAGCCGGCTCGCAGGAGCACGCCGACACGCAGACCGTGCTCGACGAGCTGCTGCGGCTGTCGCGGATGACCGACCGCCTGCTGGTGCTGGCGGCAGCCGACCATGCCGACTTCCTGCAGCTCGCGCCGGTCCGCCCGGACGAACTGCTGCAGGACACGGCGCGGCGCTGGAACAGCATCGACGGTCACGCCGTGCAGGTCCGCGTCGCGATGACCGGGACGATCATGGCCGACGAGGAGCGCCTGCGCGCCGCGCTCGACGCACTGATCGAGAACGCGTTCAAGGCGAGTGGTCCGGACGGCCGCGTGACGCTCGTCGCGCGCTCGGACGCCGGCAACGCCGTGCTCGAAGTGCTCGACGACGGCCCGGGCATCGCGCAGGAGCACCAGGAGATGATCTTCGATCGCTTCCGCCGCCCGATCGAGAGCCGCACCGGGACCGGTCTCGGACTGCCGATCGTCAAGGCGATCGCCGAGGCGCACGGCGGCTCGGCGACCGTGCACAGCGATCCCGGTCATGGTGCCGCGTTTGCGCTGCGCCTGGGTCCGGTGCTGTCACGCGTGCGACGCCCGCAGCTGTCGCTCGATCAGCACCCGGTGCACGCAGAGCGCGCCGCCGAGCGCGCCGCGCTGACCTCCTGACCGAACTCGCGCTCAGCCGGCGCGCTGTGTCTCGGCCTCCACCTCGGCGCGGTGGGCCGCAATCGTCAGCCGCAAGGTCTCCGCGCAGTCGTGCTCGGGCTCCCAGCCGAGCTGCAGCCGGGCGCGCGTGGTGTCCATCAGCACCGGCCGGCGCAGCGCCTCGATCCAGCTCGCCTCGTCGGGCAGGAACGGCAGCCGCGCCACGACCTGCGCGGTCGCGTCGACGGCCAGTTCGGGGACCGGAATCGAGTACCAGCCGAACTCGTCCGCGACGTCGGCAAGCGTGATCTCGCCCGGCGCCGCGAGGTTGTAGATCCCCGGCTCGCCGGCGCCGAGCGTCGCCGCGATCAGCGCCGCAGCGACGTCGTCGTGATGGACCAGCTGGAACGGCACGCCCGTGTCCGGCAGCACCGGCTTCAGGACGGGAACCTGGTCGAACAGCGCGCGGACCGCGCGGGGCAGCCGCTCGCCGAGCTGCACGAACGGGATCGCGTGCACGAGCAGCGGCGCGTCGGGCCCGGCGACGATGCAGGGGCGAAAGACGTACGCGGCGGTCGCCGAGCCGGCGAGCGCGTCGTCGAGCGCCTGCTCGACCTCGGCCTTCTGGGCGGAGTACGGGTGCCGCGCGTCGCCGTTGGCCGGCGTGTCCTCGGTCAGCAGCGCGCTGCGCTCGTCGTGGAAGCCGTACGCCGCGACCGACGAGGTGTAGACCAGCCGCCGCGCCCCGCACGCCACGGCCGCCTCGAAGACGTTGCGCGAGCCGGTGAGGTTGACCTCACGCGTGCGATCGCCCGCGACGATGACGAACGCGAGGTGGACGACGACATCGGCGCCGTCGGCGAGCGCATCGACGGCTGCCCGGTCGAGCACGTCGCCCTGGCGGTACTCGGTCTTGGTCCAGCCGTGGGCGGCGGGATCGAACGGGCTGCGCGCCATCCCGATCACGCGCGCCACGCGCGGCTCACGTTCGAGTGCACTCACGAACGCGCGCCCGACCTCGCCGGTCGGGCCGGTGACCGCGACGGTCAGTTTGGCGCGCTCCTTCGCCGCCGCCTTCGTGCCTGCTGTTCGCTGTGTCGCCATGGGGCGACGCTACTCCCTTGCCCCGCCCGGTGGGCGAGATGCGTCCGCGCGTTGATCAGGAACCGGCGACGCGGGCGATCTCGGCCAGCGACGTGATGCCCTGGCGGACCTTGTCGAAGCCGTCCATCCGCAGCGTCCGCATCCCCTGGCTGATCGCGACCTCGTTGATCGCATCGCCCGAGCCGCTGCGCATCACCAGCGAGCGAATCTCGTCGCTCATCGGCATCACTTCGTAGAGGCCGATACGGCCGCGATACCCCGTCTCCCCGCAGCGTCCGCAGCCGACCGCCTCGAACGCCTCGAGGTCGCCGTCGTCGGCGGCGTGACGGGCGTTGCGCAGTGCCTCGGCCGGGACGACGACGGCCTTCTTGCACTCGACGCAGAGCTTGCGCGCGAGTCGCTGCGCGATCACGCAATCGACGGCGCTGGCGACGAGAAACGGCTCGATCCCCATGTCGCACAGGCGCGGAGCGGCGGTCGCGGCGTCGCGGGTGTGCAGCGTCGACAGCACGAGGTGGCCGGTCAGCGCCGCTTCGATCGCGATCTGCGCGGTCTCGCGGTCGCGGATCTCGCCGACCATCATGATGTCCGGGTCGGCGCGGACCATCGAGCGCATCCCGGTCGCGAACGTCAGGCCGATCCGGTTGTGCACCTGGAGCTGCTTGATGCCCTTCATCTTGTACTCGACCGGATCCTCGATCGTGATGATCGAGCGGTCGCCGGTGTTCAGTTCCTCCAGGCCGCCGTAGAGCGTCGTCGTCTTGCCCGAGCCGGTCGGGCCGGTGACGAGGATCGCGCCGTACGGCTGGCCGAGCGCGTGACGCAGCCGCGCCAGGTCAGCGGCGTGGACGCCGAGCGAGTCGAGCTCGATGACGCCGCCGCCGTGGTCCAGCACGCGCATGACCACGGACTCACCGGTGACGAGCGGCAGGCAGGCGACGCGGACGTCGACCATGCGGCCCTGCAGCGCCAGCGCCAGACGCCCGTCCTGCGGCATCCGCTTCTCGGCGATATCGAGGTTCGACATGATCTTGATGCGGGAGATGACGCCGCGGGCGATGTTGCGCGGGATTGTCGTCGACGGGCTGAGCACGCCGTCGATGCGGTAGTACACGCGCATCTCGCCGTTCTCAGGCTCGAGGTGGATGTCGCTGGCGCCGATCTCGATCGCCTCGGCGATGACCGAGTGGACGAGCTTGACGACAGGTGCGTCGTCAGATTCGTCGCGGACGTCGGAGATCGTCAGCTCGAGTTCGTCGTCCTCCTCCTCGGCGGCGGTGACGTCGTCGAAGCGGGTCAGCTTGGCGATCAGCGCCGCCAGATCCGTTCGCGATGCGACGAGCGGATGGATGTCGTACTCGGTCATCATCGCGATGTCGTCGATCGCGACGACGTTCGCGCCGTCGGCCGTCGCGAGCAGCAGCGTGCGCTCGTCGAGGAAGCCGATCGGGACGGCGTTGTAGTGGCGCGCCGCCTCGCTGGAGATCAGGGTGGTCGCCGCGGTGTCGACCGCGAACTTCGACAGGTCGACGTAGTCGACGCCGAACCGCTCGGCCAGCACGCGCGCCAGCTGGTCCGGGGTGATCGTGCCGCTGTCGACGAGGACCTCGCCGGTCGTACGGCCCTGCGCGCGGGCCTTGTCGACGGCGTTGTCGACCACGTCGCGGTCGGCGAACCCGAGGTCGACGACGACGTCGCCGATCAGTCGCGAGCGCCGCGCGGAGCTCGACAACTGCAGGATGCCGGCGGGCAGGTCGCGGGCCTTGCCGCGCGGAGGCGGGATCGTCGTGCCGGGAGCGGGATCTGAAGGAGGCTGGAGCATTGGCGGGTGCGGGCGGGCTGGATCGGTCGGGTCGGGACTTCATCGGCAGAACCCTCGTCCGACCAAAGTCCACAGATCTTGCAATCGGTCATGCGGCGCGGATAGGTTCGGCCCGAACCGACCCGTGAGTCAGCTGCGGGCCGGCGGACATCCAGCTCTCAGGAGGAGATCAGTCGATGACCCGTTCCATCCGGCGCCTGTGCGGCGTCGTTCTCATGCTCGTGGCGTTCGCCGCGGTGCCCGCGGTCGCATCCGCGGACAACTACGTCGCGCTCGGCGACAGCTACTCGTCCGGTGTCGGGACGAACTCGTACACGCTCAGCTCGTCATGCCTGCGCAGCGTCTACGCCTATCCGTACCTGCTGTCCCAGCAGCGACCCAACACGTCGCTGAACTTCGTCGCCTGCTCCGGCGCGACGACCACGGACGTCATGAACAACCAGATCTCGTCGGTGACCGGGACGACGAACATCGTCACGATCTCGATCGGCGGCAACGACCTGGGCTTTGCGAGCATCATCGCCAACTGCACGCTGCTCGACTGCAACTCGCAGCTGAACAGCACGCGCGCGAGCGCCGATGCGAACCTCAGCCCGAAGCTCAACACGGTCTACGCGGCGATCAAGTCGCGGGCGCCGGGAGCAACGGTCGTCGTGCTCGGGTACCCGCGCCTGTTCTCGACCTCGAGCTGCTGGGGGACGAGCGGGGTCAGCTCCAGCGAGCGGTCCAACGCGAACCTGCTGTCGGATGAGATCGACCGGATCACGGCGCTGCGCGCCGCCGCGTACGGGTTCACGTACAAGAGCGCGACGGCGTCGTTCATCGGGCACGCGGTGTGTTCGAGCTCGGCCTGGCTCAACGGTCTGAACATCTTCAACACGACCGAGAGCTACCACCCGACCCGCAGCGGGCACAGCTCCGGCTACCTGCCGCTGGTCCGGCAGGTCGTCGGCTAGGCGGACGCTTGCAGCGTGGGCGCCGCCGCTGCGGCGGCGCCCCGCCTGCCGGCGGCGAGGATGAGCGCATGGACCTGAACGGCAAGGTCGCCGTCGTCACCGGCGGCGCGTCGGGGATCGGCCGCGCGCTGGCGCTGGCGCTCGCGGAAGCCGGGGCGGCGGGCGTCGCCGTCGCCGACCTCGACGGCGCCGGCGCGCAGGCGGTCGCCGCCGAGATCGGCCCGCGGGCGATCGGCGTCGCGTGCGACGTCGGCGACGATGCGCAGAACGGTGAGCTGGTGGCCGCCGCCGAGGCGGCCTTCGGCCCGATCGACGTGTTCTGCGCCAACGCCGGGATCATCGGCGGCGGCGATCTGCTCGACGTCAGCGACGAGGACTGGGCGCGGACCTACGCGGTCAACGTCGACGCCCACGTCTACGCCGCTCGTCGCCTGCTGCCGGGCTGGCTGGAGCGCGGGTCCGGCTGCTTCGTCGCCACCGCGTCCGCCGCCGGGCTGCTCGGGCAGATCGGCTCGGCGCCGTATTCCGTGACCAAGCACGCGGCGGTCGCGTTCGCCGAGTACCTGGCGATCACCTACGGCGAGCGCGGCGTCCACGTCAGTTGCGTCTGCCCGATGGGCGTCGACACGCCGATGCTGACCGGCGACGGCTCGGCGGCGTCCGCGCGCAGCGCGGCGGTCGTCCGGGCGGCCGGCGCGGTCGTGCAGCCGGAGACCGTCGCCGACGCCGTGATCGACGCGATCGTCAGCGAGCGCTTCTTCGTCTTCCCCCACCCCGAGGTCGCCGAGTTCAACCGGCGCAAGGCCGACGACCACGAGCGCTGGCTGTCCGGCATGCGACGGCTGCAGGAGCTGGTGGAGGCGGGCTGAGGGCTCCAGCGCGTTCTGCGCCGGTGGCGGCGCGAACTGCGGGCATCGGGAGCGTGGGGTTGAGACCGGCGTTTGCGGCCGGCCCCGGTCCTCCATGAATCGGGTGCAGTTAGGCGCGCTATGTCTGACGAACTGCACCCGATTCGCCGGGGGGGCCGGCTCGGGAGCGCTGGAGGCGGGTCACACGCCCGGCGCCACGACCACGACGCTCAGACCTTGACGACCAGCTTGCCGACGTTCCCACCGTCAAAGAGGATGTTGATCGCCGTCGGCAACTGCTCGAAGCCCTCCACCACGGTCTCCTGGGCCTTCAGCGAACCGTCGCCCATCCAGGCGGCGAGCTGGGGGACGATCTCGCCCGCGCGGCCGAAGTGGTCGAGCACGATGAAGCCCTCCAGGTGGACGCGCTGCATCAGCAGCCGGCCGAAGTTGCGCGGGCCTGTGGGTGCGTCGTCGTTGTAGCCGGAGATCAGCCCGCACAGCGCGACGCGGGCGCGAATGTTGAGCCGCCCGAAGACCGCCTCCATGATCTCGCCGCCGACGTTCTCGAAGTCGACGTCGATGCCGTCGGGCGTCGCCGCCTTCAGCTGCGCGTGCCAGTCGTCCGCCTTGTAGTCGACCGCCGCGTCGAAGCCGAGCTCGCCGGTCAGCAGCGCGCACTTGTCCGGCCCGCCGGCGATGCCGACGACGCGCGCGCCCTCGCGCTTGGCGAGCTGTCCGGCGATCGAGCCGACGGCGCCCGCGGCGGCCGACACGACGACGGTCTCGCCTGCCTGCGGCTTGCCGATGTCGAGCATCCCGACGTAGGCGGTGATCCCGGTCATCCCGAGCGCGCCGAGCAGGTGACTGGCAGAGACGCCGGGAATGTCCGGCATCGCCATCAGCGGCGCCTGCGCCGAGGCGACGGCGTAGTCCTGCCAGCCGACGAGACCCTGGACCAGCTGACCGACCGTGTAGCGGTCGCTGTTCGACGCGACGACGCGGGCGACCGCGCCGGCGCGCATCACCTCGCCGATCGCCACCGGCGGCAGGTACGTCGGTGCCTCGCCGATCCAGGCGCGGTTCGTCGGGTCGAGCGAGATCCATTCGGTGCGGACCAGCGCCTCACCGTCGCTGATCTCGGGAACCGCTTCTTCGACGTACTCGAACGTGTTCTCGTCGATCCGCCCGGTCGGGCGCTCGCGAAGCAGGAAGCGGCGGTTGACGTCGGACATGCGGGAGCCTCACACGGTCGGGGACGACGGTCGCCCTGAACCTACACCTCGCCCGCGACCAGCCTCACGGCGACAGGCGGTCGACCTGCCATCCGTCGCCTGCTCGGGCGTAGGCCAGGCGGTCGTGCAGGCGGAACTCCCCGGCCTGCCAGAACTCGATCACCTGTGGGCGCACGAGGTATCCGCCCCAGTACGGCGGGCGCGGCACGTCGTCGCCCGGATACTCGGCGTCATAGCGTGCGTTGGCGGCCAGCAGCTCGGCGCGATCGGCGATCGGCGTCCCCTGGCGCGAGGCCCAGGCCCCGATCCGCGAAAGGCGATGACGCGAGTCGTAGTAGGCGTCGGAGTCGGCGTCGCTGGTCGGCTCGATCGGGCCGTGGACAAAGATCTGCCGCCCCAGCTCGCGCCAGAAGAACAGCACCTGCGCGCGCGGGTTCTCGGCGATCTGGCGGCCCTTCAGGCTCTCGCGGTTGGTGTAGAAGCGCAGACCGTCGGCGTCGCAGTCGCGCAGCAGGACGGTGCGCGCGCTCGGGCGACCGTCGGCCCCGGCGGTGGCGACGGTCATCGCGTTGTGATCGACCATCCCGGTCGCCTCGGCGTCGGCGAGCCAGCGCAGCAGCAGCTCGAGCGGGTCGTCGGTCAGGTCGGCTTCGGTGAACGGCGGGGGCGCGGTCATCACCGCCGTGACGCTACCCGGCGGCGACCGGAAACGCGACGCGGGCGCGCAGGCCGCCGGCCGGCGCGTCGAGCAGCGTCAGCGTGCCGCCGTGACGGGTCGCCTGGGCGGCGGCGATCGCCAGCCCGAGCCCGGTCCCCGGCCCGCGGGCCACGCTGCCCCGCGCGAAGCGCTCGAGCACGACGCGGCGCTCCGCCACCGCGATCCCGTCACCGTCGTCATCGACCGTCAACTCGCCGGCGGCCGTCACCGTGGTCGCGATCCGTCCCGCCGGGCGGCCATGGACCGCGGCGTTCTCGAGCAGGTTGTCGAGCAGCATCCGCAGGCTCTCGGCGTCGCCGCGGACGAGTGGGCCGCTCGCCGGCGCGTCGAGCTCGGCGCTGACGGCGGGATGGCGGGTGCGCAGCGCGATCACGGCCGCGTCGGCGACCTCGCCGAGGTCGACGGCCTCGGCGTTGCGTGGCGGGCCGGCTTCGCCGCGCGCCAGTGCCTGGAGCTGTTCGACCAGCGCCTGGAGGCGGGCTGCATCGCCGGAGCAGGCCGCCAGCGCGGCGGCCGTGTCGACGTCGAGACCGGCGACGTGCCCGACCGCATCGAGGTTGGCGCGCAGGCTCGTCAGCGGCGTGCGCAGCTCGTGCCCGGCGTCGGCGGCGAAGCGCCGCGCGCTCTCGAGCGCCGTCTCGCGCTCGGCCGCGGACGTCTGCAGCCGCGCGAGCATCTCGTTCAGATCCGTCGCGAGCGCGTCGACCTCCTCGGGACCGTCGCCGACGGGCACTCGTCGGCTGAGGTCGGCGGTCGAGGCCACCTCCTCCGCGATCCCGCGCAGCCGCTCGAGCGGGCGCAGCGCGACGCGCACGAGCGATCCCGCCGCGACGGCGGTGCCCAGCAGTCCGGCGCCGAGAGCGAGCAGGACCACCAGCCGCAGGCGCGAGGTACGGTCCTCGAGCGGAGCCAGCCGCGAGGCGACCTGCAGCCGCTGCCCGCGCGGCAGCTCACGCGAGGTGACGCGCCAGCGCGCGCCGGCGACGTCGACCGTGGTGATGCCTGGACCTGACGGCGCCGGGAACCCGGCCGGGACGGCGGCGCCCGAGCTGATCACGGAGGTCGACCCGACGAGGACGCGCGCAAAGCGGTCGGCTCCCGGATCGAGCACACCGGGCGGCGGCGCGCCGAAGCCGCCGGGCTGCGGTTCGCCGGGTCCTGCCGGCGCCGCTCCCAGGCGCCGCGGGCCGTCGCGGTCGAACAGGCCGGGCGGTCCACCGCGGCGCTCGGCCAGACGCAGGATCCGGTTGGCCTCGCGGTTGAGGTCGTTGTCGAGCGCGCGGCGGTCGGCGCGTCCGACGCCGACGAGCACGCCGAACCCGACGATCAGCAAGGCCAGCCCGACCACGACGACGGCGACGGCGGTCACGCGCGCGGCCAGGCTGCGCGGCACCACGCGCGCCGTCACGAGGCACCCGGATCGGCGATGCGAAGGACGAATCCGACGCCGCGAACCGTCTGGATGATGCGCGGCTCGCCGCCGGCTTCGAGCTTGCGGCGCAGATAGGAGACGAACACGTCGACGACGTTCCCATCGGCGGGCCAGTCGTAGCCCCAGACGAGCTCCAGCAGGCGCTCGCGGCTGAGCACCAACCCGGCGTTCCGCGCCAGCGTCTCGAACAACTCGAACTCGCGCCGTGTGAGCTCGACGTCGCGGCCCGCGCGCGTGACGCTGCGCGCCGCGGGATCGATCACGACGTCGCCGACGGTCAACTGCGCGGGCCCGCCGGCAGGTCCTGCGCCCGCGCGGCGCAGCAACGCGCGCAGCCGCGCGACGAGCTCGGGCACGGCGAACGGCTTGACGAGGTAGTCGTCGGCACCGGCCTGCAACCCGGCGACGCGATCGTCGACCTCGTCGCGCGCTGACAGGATCAGGATCGGCGTGCGGACGCCGTCGGCGCGCAGTCGCGCACAGACGGCGCGACCGCCGAGGTCGGGCATCGTGACGTCGAGGACGATCGCCGCCGGCGGATTGCGAGCCACGCTGTCGAGCGCGGCGCGGCCGCCGTCGGCGACCGCCACGGCGAAGCCCTCGAGGCGCAGGGCACGCTCGAGGGCTTCGCGGATGGCGGCGTCGTCATCGACGACCAGGACGAGTGATGCCTCGGTCACTGGCGTCGATGATGGCGCCTGCGGTGGTCGGCGGGGTGTCAGGCCCCGGTGCCCGGGGTCGCGGGCGGCGGGCCGTACGAGCCGCCCTGCATGCCACCACCGGGACCGCCACCGGGCGGGCCGTCGTTGTCGGGGCCGCCGCCGTCGTGGCCGCCGAACCCGTGACCCTGCGGGCGGTTTGCCTGGAGCACCGTCTTGAGCTTGTCGGTGCTCACGCCGAGCGCACTCGCCAGGTCGGTCAGGTCATTCGCTCGGTCTCCACCGGGACCACCCGGGCCGCGCATGCCCCCGTGACCGCCAAAGCCGCGACCGCCGAAGCCGCGACCACCGAAGCCGCGACCACCGAAGGCCGGCAGGTTGGAGCGGTCGCACGTCAGCGGCGCCTTCTTGCACGCCTTGATCGCATCGGCCTGCGCCTGCGTCAGGCGGTTGTTCTTGACGTCGTCGGCCAGGTGCTTGGCCTGGACCGCGTCGAACGCCGAGTGCAGCTTGTCGACGCTGACGCCGAGCGCGTCGGCGAGCTTCTTGTCCTGCGCGTCGCGCAGCTTCTGCATGTCGGCGAAGGCCTGCGCCATCGTCGGCGGCGGGCCGGTCGGCTGAGCTCCCTGGCTGCCCGTGGCGCCGAGCGTCTGCGCATGCCTGGCGTGGTGGCGCGCCTTCGCCTTCGTGGTCGGCGTGGCGCCGAGGCCGCTTGCGGACAGGACCGCGGCCGTGGTCAGTGCGGCGGCGATTGCCGCCACGAGTGCACGCTTCATGCGTTGAAACCTCCGAGTAGGGGAGTCATGGTGTCGAACAGCGTGGCGGGCGATCCTGAGGCGACTCTGAGAAGGTCCGTCGATGCGCGTCACCCCGATCCTCGCCGGCGACATCCGTCTGCGGCCCACGGCCCTGCTCAGCCCGAAGGCCCAGCCCGCCGGACCGGCGAAGATCCTGCGCCAGCTGCGCGACCGCAGCGCGGCGGACTGGCTGCTGCCCGTCCCGGTCTTCCTGATCGACCATCCCGACCGCGGGCCGGTCCTGGTCGACACCGGGTTCGCGCGCGACGCGCAGACCGATCCGGCGCGGACGATGGGTCGCATGCAGCCGTGGCTGTTCGAGTGCCGGCCGAACGACCTGCCGTCACTGCTGGCCGAGCAGGGCGCGGATCGCATCGAGACGATCCTGATGACCCATCTGCACACCGATCACGTGAGCGGCATCGGGCTGTTCCCCGGCGCCGAGGTGATCGCCGACGCTGCCGAGTGGGCTGCCGGCGACGCCCGCGGCGGCTGGGCGACGGGCTACCCGCGGGCGACGATCGCGCTGGCCACCAAGCGTCGCTCGCTGGACTTCGCCGGCCCCGACGCCCGGCCGCTGGGGCCGTTCAAGCGCACGCTCGACGTGTTCGGCGACGGCACGGTCATCGCCTGCTCGACGCCGGGCCATGCCCGCGGCCACGTGTCGTACGTGATCCGCCTCGGTGACGGCGAGGAACTGCTGCTGACCGGCGACGCGGCGTACTTCGCCCATCAGCTCGAGTCGCTGGAGCCGGCCGGGCTGCTCGCGGACCGCGTCGCCTACGCCTCCTCGCTGGCGGCGGCCGCGGCGTATGCCGCGCGCGACGGGGTCAGTGTGGTCACCGGGCACGACGCGGACGTCTGGCCGACGCTGCCGGCGTCGTTCGGCGGCTGACCGCGGTCAGACCGGTGCGTGCTGCTGGTGCAGCGCGATCGCCGGGTCGATGTCCCAGCGCGCCGCGACGGCCTCGAGCTCGTCATCCAGCGGCCAGCGGTCGGCGACCGGCTCGTCGGTGTGATCCGGTGACCCGCCCTTGAGCGCCATGCTGCCGGTGTTGTCACCGATCGCGCGGATCGCCGCGACGTCGTCGGCGCCGAGCGCGACCTCCCGCGGGACGGCGGCGAGGTCGGCCCGCTTGGACTCGATCGTGCGGGCGCCGCCGCCGGACTCCTGGATCAGCGTCGGCACGACGCTGTGCACCGCCGGATGCGCGAGGTTCCACTGGCACGCCAGCTGCAGCGGCGTCAGGCCCAGCCGCTCGGCGATCGGCAGGACGCGGTCGAGTCGCTCGCTGCCCTGCTCGACCCAGCCCGACGGCCGGAAGCCGCGGTGGTCGCGCTCACCGAAGGCGTGGCCCGGCCGCACGTCGCCATGGAAGATCCCGCCGTAGTCGACGACCCGCGTCAGCAGCCGCACGTCATGGCGCTCGGCTGCGGGCAGGACCAGCTCGCCGGGCCAGGGCTCGAACGGGTTGAGGATCACCATCGCCCAGTCGATCGCCGAGCCGAAGCGCTCCAGGCAGTCGATCAGGTCCAGCGTGTAGCCGTTGGCCGGCCCGGGCGCGACGCCGATCAGCTCCGTCAGGCCCGCCTCGCGGACGGCCGCCATGCCCTCCCACACCGCACTGCTGGTGAAGCCGGTGCGATCGGGGTTGTGCAGCAGCAGCAGGTCGAAGCGGTCGACGCCGCAGCGCTCGAGGCTGCGCTCGGTCGCCGTCCGGATGTAGTCGGCGAAGTCCGCCTCCGGACGCAGTTGCGGGTCGGTGAACCGCGGGAAGCCCTTGGCGCCCTGACGCAGGCCCTTGTAGAAGTCGTGCCCGATCGCGCCGACGAGCCGGTAGTCCTCGCGCGGGCGCCCGGCGAGCGCCTTGCCGACCAGTGCGTCTCCCTCCCCAGCCCCGTAGACGTCGGCCGTCACGACCGTGTCAATCCCGTTGCCGGGGCGCAGCAGGTCGATCAGGCGCTGCTCCTCGAGCTGCTCGCCGAAGTGCATGAAGCGCCCGCCGGACCAGGCGCCGAGGGCAGTGTGCGTGGGATGCGGCATGTCCGGAGCCTACGACGACGCGTTCAGGCGCTCACCTGCGCCGACAGACGGATCACCGCGAACGCCACACCGTGTGGATCGCTGGCCACGGTGAACGTGTCGGCGGAATCGTGATCGGACCCATGTGGACCGTGCCACGCTCACGCAGACCCCCGACGCCGTGATCGCCGAGCATCAGCATCGTGTACGAGCCCATCGGCGTGTCCTGGTCCTCGCCCGTCCGGCCGAAGATCGAGCTCAGTGACGCGATCCTGCCCGGCCGCGCGGTGGGCGGGGAGAAAACCTGGGGATGAATCCGATCGGGACCGCGCAAGCGTTGTACTCGCGATGCACCGGTCCAGCCACCGCATCAGCGCCGTCCTGGCGCTGAGCGCGATCGCCCTCCTCGCCGCCGTCGCGACCGCGACCGCGAGTCGCCAGGTCGTTCGCGCGCCGCTGCGGGCCAACGTCGTCATTCGCGACATCAGTTTTGCGCGGCACACCGTGACGATCCGCCGCGGCGGGCAGGTCACGTGGTCCTGGCGCGATGGCGTGGCGCCGAATGCCATCTCCCACACCCTCACGAGCACCGGTCGGGACCGCTTTCGCGGCTCCGACGCCCGGACATCCGGGGACCTGAAGGTTCGCTTCCCGCGCGCGGGGCACTTCCGCTACCTCTGCACGATCCATCTCGGGATGTCGGGTCTCGTGGTTGTCCGCTGAGCAGTTCCAGCCTTTCCCTCAAACACGACCCAAGGAGTACACCCCATGTTGGATCAGTTCACGCTGGAAGAGATCGACCGCGACGGTGCCGTCGGTGAGGCAGCGTTCAACACCGCTGGTGACACGCGTCTGGACTTCCTGAAGAAGTCCGCGCTCGGCGTCGGCACGATCGCCGGCGGCGGGGCGATCCTGTCCGCGCTCGCACCGGCGGCGGCAATGGCCGGCGGCGCACCGCCGAAGGCCTTCGGCAGGGGCGACATCGCCATCCTCAACTACGCGCTGACGCTCGAGTACCTCGAGGCGGCGTTCTACAACGAGGCGACCACCAACCTCGGCGGCAAGCTCGACGCGCGGACCGACGCCTTCCTGAAGATCGTCACCGCCGATGAGAACGCCCACGTCAAGGCGCTGAAGAAGGCGCTGGGGTCCAAGGCCGTCAAGACGCCGAAGTTCGACTTCAAGGGCACGACCGCGGACGCTGACAAGTTCAAGGCGACCGCGTCGGTCCTGGAGAACACCGGCGTCCATGCGTACCTGGGCCAGGTCGGCAACGTCAAGAGCGGCAAGGTTCTCGCCGCGGCCGGCGCGATCGTGACGATCGAGGCACGCCACGCAGCCGAGATCAACAGCATCCTCGGCAAGAGCATCACGCCGGACGGCCCGTTCGACACCGGCTTCACCGCCGCGAAGGTTCTGGCCGCCGTCAAGGGCACCGGCTTCATCGTCGGCTGACCCAGCGCCGTTGCCCTGCGAGTGAATCCGCTCGCAGGGCACCGGCGTAGTACTCGACAACACGCCGTCATTCCGACGACGCGAAAGGACCCCATGCCTGACACCCGCACCCCAAACACGATTCCCTCGGACGACGCCTCGCGGCGCCGCTTCCTCACCCTCGCCGGCGGCGGCGGCGTCGCAGCCGCATCCGCCTTCCTCGCCGCCTGCGGCAGCAGCAAGAAGACCGCGTCGACGACCGCCGCCAGCACCGCGGCGAGCACGACGACGACCAAGGCGAATGTCGACGGCGACATCGCCATCCTCAACTACGCCCTGACCCTCGAGCACCTGGAGGCCGACTTCTACGCGAAGGTCATCGCCTCCGGCCTGCTGAAGGGCGCCGAGCAGGACTTCGCCAAGCGCGTCGGTGACACCGAGCGCCAGCACGTCGAGGCGATCGCCGCGACCGTGACGAAGCTCGGCGGCACCCCCGTCGCCGCGCCGAAGTCGAAGTTCCCGCTCGAGAGCCGCCTGGCCGTGCTGAACCTGGCCGCGACGGTCGAGAACCTCGGCGCCGCCGCCTACCTGGGCAAGGCCGCCGAGATCAAGAGCCCCGAGGTGCTGGCCGCAGCGCTCAGCATCCACTCCGTCGAGGCCCGCCACGCGGCAGCGCTGAACAAGCTGCTCGGCAAGAGCCCCACGCCGGACGGCGCCTTCGCCAAGGCCGCGACCGAGGCAGACGTCCTCGCCGCCGTCAAGCCCTTCATCGTCAGCTAAAGGACATCAGACCAATGACCAGCATCACACACAACGACCTCGTTCCCGAGCTCGCAGCCGTCGAGGTTGACGGCATCAGCCGCCAGGCGTTCCTCGTCCGCGGCGCCCTCGCCGCCGGCGCCGTCTACGGCACGACGATGATCTCGCCGTTCGTCCGCAACGCGTTCGCCGCCGACGGGATGGGCGACATCGACATCCTGAACTTCGCGCTCACGCTGGAGTACCTGGAGGCCGACTTCTACCGTCGCGGGCGCAAGCTCGGGCTGTCGTCGGAGGTCGCCAAGATCGCGAAGTCGTTCGGCGACGCCGAGCAGCAGCACGTCGACGCACTCACGGCGACGATCAAGAAGCTCGGCGGCACGCCCGTCAAGTCGCCGAAGTTCACCTTCCCGATGAAGGACGAGAAGAGCTTCCTGAAGCTCGCCCAGACGCTCGAGGACACGGGTGTCAGCGCCTACAACGGCGCCGGCCCCGCGATCACGAGCAAGGAAGTCCTCGCGGCCGCCGGATCGATCGTCCAGATCGAGGCCCGTCACGCAGCGGTCATCCGCCTGCTGCGCGGCAACGTCCCGGCACCCGACGCGTTCGACGCGTCGCTGAACACCAAGCAGGTCCTCGCGGCCGTCAAGCCGCTGATCCGCGCGTAACCCCGCGCACCCGACCCCCTGAATGGAGAATTGACCATGCCCGGCATCGGCCCCATGGAGCTCGTCGTCGTCCTGATCATCGCCCTCGTCGTCCTCGGCCCGAAGAAGCTGCCCGATGCGGGCCGCTCACTCGGCGCCGGGATGCGCGGGTTCAAGGATTCGCTCTCCGGTCGTGATGAGGAGACGCCCGTCGGCGTCTCGGCCGTCGCGACCACCCCGCTCGACGAGGACCACCGTGCGGACCGGGCTGCATAGACGCCGCCTCACCGCGTGGTGCGTCGGGGGCGTCCTCCTCGGGGCGCTCGGGGTGACCGGCTGCGGGTCGGGCAGCGATGCCCAGCCCGCAGCCGGCACCTCGGCAGCGCCGGCGTCCGCGCCGGCCGCCGCCACCGCCAACGTCGGGATGCAGGGCGTGTCGTTCACGCCTGACCAGGTGAGCGTCAAGGCCGGCGGAACCGTGACCTGGAAGAACACCAGCTCGATCAGCCACAACGTGACCGCCGACGGCTTCGCCTCCAAGACACTCGATCCGGGCGCGACGTTCGCGCACACCTTCGCCAAGCCCGGCACGTACGCGTTCATGTGTACGTTCCACGCAGGTATGAAGGGCACCGTCGTCGTCAACTGATCGTGGCCCACCGCCCCGAGACACTCACCCGGATGGCCGACGAGGAGCTGATGGCGCTCGTCGCGGCACTCGACGCCGACGCCTTCGAGGTCGTCTACGACCGCCATTGCGGTCCGGCGTTCGCGCTCGCCTTCCGGATCTGCGGCAGCCGGCCGGCGGCCGACGACGTCTGCCAGGAGGCGTTCCTCGCCGCCTGGCGGTCGGCCGTCCGCTTCGACCCCCGCGCGGGCAGCGTGCGCGGCTGGCTCCTGACGATCGTGCACAACCGCGCGATCGACCACCTGCGCCGGGCGACGCGCGTGCGCGACCGGACGATCAGCGACGACACCGCCGCCGAACGGCTCGCCGGCCCGGACGACACCGAGGCCAGCGCGCTCGCGGCGCACGCCGCCGACGAGGCCGCCGGGTTGCTGGAGCGCCTGCCCGACGAGCAGCGTCAGGTCGTCGAGCTTGCGTTCTTCTCGGGCTACTCGCACAGCGAGATAGCGGAGCTGCTCGACCTTCCCCTCGGTACCGTCAAGACCCGCATGCGACGCGGGCTCGAGCGGCTCCGCAACCACCTGCAGGAAGTGCACGGATGACCCACTGCGACGACCCACACATCGACGACCTGCTCGCCCCGTTCGCGCTCGGCGCCTGCCCCGACGCCGAGGCTGATCTCGTGCGCGGGCACCTGGTCGGCTGCGCCGCCTGCCGCGACACGCTGGCCCAGCTGTCGATCGGCCGCGACGCGCTGCTGACCGACGTGCCCGACCGAGCCCCGTCGGCGGCGCTCAAGGCGCAGGTCATGGACCGCGTCCGCGCCGAGTCCGAACTGTTCGGAGCCGCCACTCCGCGACGCGCGCCGGCTCCGGCGCCCAGCCGCTTCGGCTGGCTGCGCCGCCCGCTGCCGATGCTCGCCACCGCCGCCGCGCTGCTCGTGGCGGTGCTCGTCGGCGTGTCGCAGCTGGGCGGCGGCGACGGCACGCCCGGGTCGCGCACCGTCCCGGCACAGGTCGACACCGCTCAGGCACCGCGCGGCAGCGCGCACCTCGTCGTCGAGGGCGGCCGCGGACGCCTGGTCGTCGCCGGACTGCCCGACCCCGGCCGCGGGCGCGTCTACGAGGTCTGGCTGCGCAGCGCCGGCGGGACGCCGCGCCCGACGTCGGCGCTGTTCTCGGTCGATCGCACCGGTGCCGGCGAAACCGCCGTTCCCGGCGACATCTCCGGCGTCGATCAGGTGCTGGTGACGTCCGAGCCGTCGGGCGGGTCGACGAGCCCGAGCCGCGTGCCGCTCGTCGTCGCGACGGTCTGATCGCGGTCGGGCGCCGGCGCCGCGTCGCTGCGCGAGGCGAGCTCCGCATCGACGCGCGTCAGCCCGCGGGGGATCCGCCGCCGCAGCACGGCCGCAACGACCTTCGCCACCCCCGGTACGTCAGAGCCGAGCCGGATCGAGTACTCGAGGTGGCTGGCGTGGCCGCTCTCGCGCCTGCTGAAGCGCATGGCGCCGTGGTGCTCGTTCAGGGGCGTGCCCTTGGTGACGGTGTACTCGATCACCTGATTTTCGCGAAAGGCTGTGACGGTCTCCTCAAACGGCGCGATGCCGTTCAGGCTGAGGCGACGGACGGAGCCGACGCCGTTGCGGTGCAGCTCACCGTCCTGCAGGCGCTCGACGCGCATACCGAGGAGACCTGCAAGATTCTCATGCTCGCTGAGATGGTGAAACACCCGTTCCACCGGAACGCTGAAATCGTGCTCGACATGGACGACGGAGACGGCCATGGCCTCCACACTAGGTGAACGTCCGCTCGGCCGCGTTCAGGAGCGGACGGGCGTCCGCTCGGCCGCGTGGTCATGGGCGACGTCATGGGCCAGGCCGCGACCGCGCTGCCGCGGCGTCCAACCAGGCCCGCCGAAGACGTAGCCGGCGCGCTCGCGCCAGGATCGCGCGGCGCGGACGTCGCGCCAGATCGCGGCGTATTCACCGAATGCGACACGCAAGACGTTGTAGGTCCCGATGTTCGTCGTCAAGCCGTAGACGACGCGCTCGCGCTCGCCGGCGAACGTCCCGAACAGGCGATCCCAGACGATCAGGATGCCGCCGTAGTTCTTGTCCAGGTATTGCTCCTGGGACCCGTGGTGGACGCGGTGGTGCGACGGCGTGTTGAACAGGAATTCGATCGGCGCCGGCAGCCTGCCGATCCGCTCGGTGTGCAACCCGAACTGATAGATCAGGCTCACCGACTGCATGCCGAAGATCATCCACGGCGGGAATCCCGCCAACGCCAGCGGCGCCCAGAACGGCAGCGTCGTCAGCGGCACCCACGGCTGGCGCAGCGCGGTCGACAGATTGAAGTGGGTCGAGGAGTGATGGACGACGTGGCTGGCCCAGAAGACCCGCACCTCGTGACTGACGCGGTGATACCAGTAGAACGCCAGGTCGTCGCAGAGGAACAGCGCCACGTAGGCCCACCACTGATCGGTCGGCACGCGCAGCGGTGTCAGCTGGTACAGGCCGGCGTACGCGGCCAGCACGACGATCCCCCAGAAGACGCCGATCACGACGCTGCCGGCGCCCATCCGCAGGCTCGTGTTCGTATCGCGCCGCTCGTAGCCGACCAGTCCACCGTCCTCGTCGGCGGCGTGACGGAACGACAGCCATTCGAGGCCGAGGAACAGGACGAAGAACGGGATCGCCGGGAGGATCAGGTCGTGCATCGGTGGGGATGATGCTGGATCAGTTGAGCGATGGGTCCGGTGGCATCGTGGCGATCAGCGAGAAGCTGCCGCCCTGACGGCGCACGACCGTCGCCCACAGCCCGTCGGGATCGGTCGTGAAGCAGTCCTCGCGCTCGGCCTCGGCGACGATCCAGCCGTCGTCGGAGAGTTCGTCCTCGAGCTGGCCGGGCGCCCAGCCCGCGTGCCCGGCGAAGACGCGGGCGCGGCCGACGGAGGCGGCCAGGCCGGCCTGATCGTCGCTGTGCGCCGGGATGAATCCGAGGTCCGCGTCGATCAGCAGCGCCGCCTGCGCGGGATCGCGGAACTCGGCCAGCACGGTGACCGACGTCGTCGCGACCGGTCCGCCGACGAACACCGGGGCATCGTCGCCGACCAGCCACGCCAGGCTCCCGACGACCTCACCCGCGGTCGCCTCGCTGATGCGGTCGAGGACGACCCCCATCGCGCCCTCGGGCCCGTGCTCGGCGATCAGCACGACGCTGCGGCGGAAGTTCGGGTCCGCGATCGCCGGAGAGGCGATGATGAGCTTGCCGCGCAACGAGTCCACGGTGTCATTCTGACGGACGACCGTGTCGACGCTCCTGATCTCCGACCTGCACCTCGGCGCGCTGACCGGCCGCGACGTCCTGCGCCGGGCGCCGGCGCTCGACGCGTTGTGTGAGCGGCTCGACGGCATCGACCGGCTCGTGCTGCTCGGCGACACGCTGGAGCTGCTCGAAGGGCGCCCGCAGGCCGCCCGCGATGCGGCGCAGCCGGTGCTGGCGCGGCTCGCCGGGGCCCTGGGCCGCGGCGGCGAGGTCGTCGTCGTACCCGGCAACCACGACGGCGTGCTGATCCGCGACCACCTGCGCGCGTCGCTGGCGGCGGGACGACCACTGCGACCCGCCGCGCGACTGCCGCGGACCGCGTCGCCCGAGCTCGATGCGCTCTGCTCGTGGCTGAGCCCGGCGCGCGTCGAGGTCCGCTACCCCGGACTGTGGGTCGCCGATGGCGTCTGGGCCACCCACGGTCACTACCTCGACCGCCACCTGATCGACGCGCTGGCCGGGCGAGCGCCCGCCGACGGCCCGCGGCGCAGCGTGGCCGACTACGAACGCGAGCACGGCCTCGACACGAGCCGCGTCAGCGAGGCCGCCGAAGCGTCGCTCCCGGCGTCGCTGGCGCTGCTGACGGGGCCGGCGCTGGCGGCGTCGCGAGCGCTGCTGGCCGCCGGTGGGCCGCGGGCGGCCACGCTGCCGGGCGTCGCCGCGGGGCTGCGCGGTCTGTCGCTCGCCGCCCCCGTGCTGCTCGATCGCGGTCTGCACCAGCGCGGCGCGATTCCCGCGATGGCGGCGGTCGCTCGGCGCCTGCGCCTGCCCGCGGACTGGGTGATCTTCGGCCACATCCATCGCCGCGGACCGCTGCCGGGTGAGACACCGTGGCGGCCGCTCGGACCTGGCGGCCCGCGCCTGTGCAACACCGGGTCCTGGGTCTACGACAGCCTGCTCGCCGGCAGCGACGATGACGGCGCACCGCGCCCCTACCGCCCCGGCGGCGCCGTGCTCGTCGGCTCGTCGGGAGCACCGCAGGCGATCGACGTGCTCGGGCAGCTGCCGGATCGCGTCCTTCGCGGCCACTGATTCCAGCCGGCGCCGGCAGATACGCTGCCGGAAGAAGATCTCAGTGGCCACCGCTGAGATCCGTGCTATCGTTGCGCACGCAACCACCGCCTGCCGCAAAGGATCCCCCGTGCCCACCACCCAGAGCCAGAGCCTGCTCCTGATCCCACTGGACGACACCGTCGTCTTCCCGACGATGGACGTGACGCTTCCCGTCGACGTCGGTGACGAGGAGCGCGTGCTGCTCGTCCCCCGCCACGAAGGCGAGTACGCGAGCGTCGGCACGATCGCCAACGTCGCCGACCGCGTCCGCCTGCCCGGCGGCGCCCGCGGCGCCGTCCTGTCCGGCGTCGCGCGCGGCATCGCCGGTGCCGCCCACACCGACGCCGCGGGCCGCCTGCGCGTCGAGGTGACCGAGGCGCCCGACGACTCCCCCGTCGACGGCCGCAGCCGCGACCTGATCCGCGAGTACCGCGCCACGGTCGAGGAGATCCTCGAGCTGCGCGGCGACGACGGCCGGATCGCGTCGTGGGTCCGCGCGATCGTCGAGCCGGGCGCGCTGGCCGACACGTCGGGCTACGCGCCCGACCTGAGCTTCGCGCAGAAGGTCCGGCTGCTCGAGCTGACCGATGTGACAGCGCGCCTGGAGCTGGCGCTGGAATACCAGCGCGAGCGCCTGGCCGAGCTGCAGGTCCGCCGGCGCATCCGCGAGGACGTCGAAGAGGGCGCGGCCAAGCAGCAGCGCGAGTACGTCCTGCGCAAGCAGATGGAGTCGATCCGGCGCGAGCTGGGCGACGACGACGCGTCGATCGCCGACGAGCTGCGCACGAAGATCGAGGCGGCCGACATGCCGCACCACGTCCGCGAGCAGGCCGAGCGCGAGCTCAGCCGACTCGAGCGGATGGGCGACCAGAACGCCGAGTCGCAGATGATCCGCACCTACCTGGAGTGGATCGTCGCCGTG
Organism: Solirubrobacterales bacterium; assembly: GCA_038224135.1. GTDB lineage: Bacteria > Actinomycetota > Thermoleophilia > Solirubrobacterales > Solirubrobacteraceae > F1-60-MAGs163. The sequence continues at coordinate 5,267 of JBBRFO010000030.1, read as the reverse complement.
CCGTGGGGCAAGCGCTCCGACGACCGGCTCGACCCGGTCGCCACGCGCGAGGTGCTCGACGCCGACCACTTCGGCCTCGAGGACGTCAAGGACCGCATCTCCGAGTACGTCGCGGTGCGACGGCTGCGGCGTGATCGTGGGCTGGACGTGCACACCGCCGCCGTGGTGGACGAACCTGTGGCTGATGAGGCCGTGCTGGACCACGCGGATGACGCTGTTTCGCGCGCCGGCGCGGGCAAGCCCGCGCCTACCCGCGACGTCACGTCGCAGAAGGACCGCCGAGCCGGCGCGATCCTCACCCTGATCGGCCCGCCCGGGACCGGCAAGACGTCGATCGGCGAATCGATCGCGCGGTCGATGGGTCGCGAGTTCGTCCGCATGTCGCTCGGCGGCGTACGCGACGAGGCCGAGATCCGCGGCCACCGCCGCACCTACATCGGCGCGCTCCCGGGCCGCCTGGTGCGCGCGCTGCGCGACGCCGGGACGATGAACCCGGTGATCCTGCTGGACGAGGTCGACAAGGTCGGCGCCGACTACCGCGGCGACCCGAGTGCGGCGCTGCTCGAAGTGCTCGATCCGGCGCAGAACTCGACCTTCCGCGACCACTACCTGGACATCGAGATCGACCTGTCGGACGTGATCTTCATCGCCACGGCCAACCAGGCCGAGACGATCCCCGGCCCGCTGCTGGACCGCATGGAGGTCATTCGCTTCGACGGCTACACGGTCGCCGAGAAGACCGCGATCGCCCGTGACTACCTGTTCCCCCGCCAGCGGCGCGAGAACGGGCTGCGCGAGGGCGAGGTCGTGATCAGTGACGACCTGCTCGAGACGATCGTGCGCGAGTACACCCACGAGGCCGGCGTGCGCCAGCTCGAGCGCCAGCTCGGGACGCTGCTGCGCAAGATGGCCACGCGCGTAGCGTCGTCGGGAGGCGATGGCCTGCCATCGCCGGACGACGAATCCTCAAATCCCGAGGGACCACCGGCGGTGACCATCACCCTCGAGCTGATCCGCGACGCGCTCGGCCGCCAGAAGGTGTTCCAGGAAGCTGCGGCACGCACCGCGGTCCCGGGCGTCGCGACCGGCCTGGCCGTGACCGGCGTCGGCGGCGACGTGCTGTTCGTCGAGGCCAACGCGATGCCCGGAGCGTCCGGCGCACCGTCATTGACGCTCACCGGCCAGCTCGGCGACGTGATGAAGGAGTCGGCGCGGATCGCGCTGACCTACGTCCGCGCGCACGCCGAGGAGCTCGGCGTCACCGACGAGGCGTTCGCCGGCCGCGAGTTCCACGTCCACGTTCCGGCGGGCGCGATTCCCAAGGACGGCCCCAGCGCCGGCGTGACGATGACGACGGCGCTCGCGTCGCTGCTCAGCGGCCGTCCCGTGCGCCACACCGTCGGGATGACCGGCGAGGTGACGCTGCAGGGCCGCGTGCTGCCGATCGGCGGGCTCAAGCAGAAGGTGCTCGCCGCCCACGCCGCCGGACTGACCGACGTCATCCTGCCCGAGCGCAACCGCGGTGACCTGGATGACGTCCCGCAGGACGTCCGCGAAGCGATGACGTTCCATCCGGTGATGACGATCGACGAGGTCCTCGAGCTCGCGCTCGAGCCCGCGCCGACCCGCAAGGCGAAGGCCAAGGCCACCAAGTCCTGACCGCCGCTGCCGGCGGCGGCCTGCGGGTCGCCGCCGGCGCTACGGCGCCAGGTATGCCCAGGTGAAGGCGAAGCCCGACGGGTAGCTGGCGCCGGCCGTTGAGTTCTGCGGATTCCACTGCACCGCGAAGCCCGACCGCCCGTCCGGCACGCTCTCGCCGCTGGCCGAGCCCGAGGCGACATTGTCGGGAAGCTCGCTCTCGACGACGTAGATGCAGACCTTGCCGGCGGCCGGGACCGGGTTGGAGCTGGTTCCGCCGCAGGTCTGGTCGGCGTCCGTCACGTCAGCGATGACGCTGCCCTGCGAGAAGTTGACCGTCGCGGCAGTCAGCGGGATCGGCGCCAGCGCCGGAAGCTGCACGCTGACCTCGAGCGTCGTCGTCGACTTCCCCTCGAGGTGCACGCGCTCGGATCCCGTCACGAGCTGGCCCGACGGGATCGCACCCCAGGGATCGGCCCCGGCGACGCCGGCGACGCCCTGCGGTCCACGCAGACCCGGGTCGCCGACCGGGCCGGCGGGTCCGACGGCGCCGACCGGCCCGCGCGAGCCGCGCACCAGCGCGCTCTCGAGGTCGTTCGCGGCAATCGAGCCGTCGCGGATGTCGCGGCCGGCGATCGAGTCGTCGCGGATGTCGCGGCCGGTCAGCGAGCCGTCCTTGACGTTGCGCCCGGTGATCATCGTCACGGCGGCGGCCGTGCCGCCGAGCGACACGAACAGCGCCAGCAGCGCGATCAGCGTTGCGGGCTGGAGTCTGCGCAGGCGGCTCAGCACGGCGCGATCGTACTGCGCTGTGTGCGATCGCGCACGTTTCCGTCCGCAACGAGCGGGATAGTCGCTCGCGTCCGGTTGCGCAGGGTCCCGTCGTGCGTTTCGATCGCGGAGGAAGACGATGTACCGGTCCGTCATCTATGCCAGCAGCCTCTCCCGGCGCGAAGCCCGCTGGCGTCGCGTCCGCCGACGCGGTGGCGCGGCCGCTCCGGGGCTGGCAGTCGGCGTCATGGGCCTGTCGGCGATCGCGTTCGCCGTCACCGTGCTCGAGCGCCTGATCTGACCGACTCCTCGGTCCTGGTACGTCTGTACCTTTGACCGATGCGTCTGCGCCTCCTCGTCCCGTCCCTCACGCTCGCCGCGATCGTCCTGGGCCTCGCCCCCGGCGGCGCGCTCGCCGCTGCGCCGCTGCCGTTCGGCCATGCCTGCGAGGCCAAGGACGGCGCCCTCTTCTGCCCGGCCGCGACCGACGCCGATCGCGTGCCCAGCTTTGACGGCGTCCCGCTCGACGTCGACGTGTGGCTGCCGGCGAGCGGCGATGGCCCGTTTCCGACGATCGCGATGATCCACGGCTGGGGTGGCAACAAGACGAACTTCGAGAACAACGCCGACGGGTACAGCGCGCAGGACTACGCGCGCCGCGGATACGCCGTCGTCCTGAGCACCGCGCGCGGCTTCGGGCGCTCCTGCGGCGAGGCGACCTCGCGCACCAGCCCCGGCTGCGACAAGGGCTGGATCCACCTCGCCGACCAGCGCTACGAGGTCCGCGACCAGCAGACGCTGCTCGGCACGCTCGTCGATGAAGGCATCGCGAAGGCGGCCGGGCTCGGCGCCACGGGCATCTCCTACGGCGGCGGGACGAGCCTGCAGATGGCGTACCTGAAGGACCGCATCCGCAACGCCGACGGCAGCTACGGCCCGTGGACGAGCCCCAACGGCACGAAGCTCAGCCTCGCCGCCGCCTGGCCGCGCTGGCCGTGGTCGGACCTCGCCGACGCGCTCGTGCCGAACGGGCGCTCGTGGCTGACCAAGGGCAACCTGTACCGGTACGCGAGCCCCGGCGGCGTCGACCTGATGAGCTACCAGGACGGCCTGTTCGCCCTCGGCTCGGCGAACTTCCTGGCGCCCAAGGGCGTCGATCCGGGCGCCGACCTGGTGACCTGGAAGGCACGGATCGACCAGGGCGAGCCGTACGACGCCAAGGCGCTGTCCTACCTCAAGGAACTGCACGACAACCACGGCGCCGGCGGCATCTCGCTGACCAGTGCGCCGGCGCCGCTGATCATCCAGAACGGCTGGACGGACGACCTCTTCCCGGCCTGGCAGGGGGCGCGCGCCTACCAGCAGATTCGCGCCGCCTTCCCGTCCGCGGCGGTCAACCTGCAGCTCGGCGACCTCGGCCACAATCGCGGCGCCAACCACCCCGGCGACAACACGGCGTTCAATGCTGCAGGGCTGGCACTGTTCGACCGCCTCCTGGCCGGCAAGGGCGGGACCGCGCCGAAGCCGAGCGTCACGTCCTACGGACAGTCCTGCCCGCGCAAGGCCAAGAACGGCATCGGCCCCTGGACGGCGAGCACCGTCGCCGGCCTCGCCCGCGGGACGCTGACGATCACCGCGGCGCCGCGCAAGACGATCACCACGGCCGCGATCGACAAGCAGCTCGACGCCAAGCTCAACGCGCTGGCACTCGATCCGTGCAGCGCCCTGCCGGCAGCCAGGGACACGGCGGCGGGCATCGTCGTGCTGAGCGCCCGCTCGCCCGGCATCACGCTGCTCGGATCGACGTCGATCGCCGTCACGCACCCCAAGGCCAGCGGCACGTCACAGATCGTGGCCCGCATCTGGGACGTCGACACGAAGGCGAAGACGATGCGGATGGTCGATCGCTCGGTGACACGCCCGACGGCGGGTGCGACCAAGCAGACGCTGCGCTTCAACGGCAACGCCTGGCGCTTCGCCAAGGGCCACAGGATCCGCATCGAGCTGACGGCGGGCGACCCGCCCACGTTCCGCCCGTCCAACGGCTCCTTCAGCCTCCGCATCCTCACCGCCAAGGCGACGCTGCCGACCAGAGAAGCCGGCAGGCGGTAGCCACGACCCGGGACGGTCTGTAGTACGTTTTGTGGTACGCTGGTGACGTGGCTCGCACCGTTCAGGCCCGGCTCGATGAGCGCGCGGAGGACGACCTCGCGCTGTTGCGAGGCGAGGTGGCGAACGACTCAGAGGCCATCCGGCTCGCGCTGCGCGAGTCGGCCGAGCGCCGGCGGCGGCGGGCCGCACTGCGGGCGGAGGCGCGCCGGGCGGCAGACGACCCCGACGACCTCGCTGAGACACGACGGGTCCGGGCGGACATGGACGCGGTCGCCGCGCCCTGGCCCGAAGCCTGAGCATGGTCCGCGGTGAGATCCGGCGTCTGCGCTTCCCGCGCGACAGACACGGCGGCGAGCAGCGCGGCGCGCGTTTTGCCGTCATCGTCCAAGCCGACGAGTTGCTCGCCCTGAGCACGGTGCTCGTCGCGCCGACATCGCGGTCCGCGCCGGCGCGGTCGTTCCGTCCGCTCATCGAACTCGAAGGCAAGGCCACGCACGTCCTGGTCGAGCAGCTGACCGCCGTCAGCACGGATCGGCTCGGCGAATCCGCGGGACGGCTGAACGCGCAGGAACTGCGCGCCCTCGACGAAGCGCTGGCCGTCGTACTCGGCCTGTAGGCCCCGATCAGGCCCCAAAGCCACCGGCGCCCACCCCCCGCACGCACCAGCGACGGCGCCCCACAAGGCCGGCCCACCAGCGGCAACCTCAGAGCCGAGGTCCAGCGCCCAAGCGAGAGATCGTGGATGC